>NZ_JBEYYC010000014.1:0-195818 GCF_040645355.1 Streptomyces sp. NPDC046805
TAGATAAACACTTCTATGACCACACTCTTCCCCCCCACCACGCTCTCCCGTGGGGGTCCTCGATCGATCGAGGACCCCCACCGGCCGTTGAGCTCGTCCGGTGACCTCAGTGGGTCACCAGCTCCGAGGCCATGTACGTCGTCCTCAGGAACCGCAGCAGCGTCTTCGTGTCGAACTGCACGACGGAGACGCCCTCCGGGGAGTGGAACTCCACGACGGACTGGACCCGGCCACACGGCCACACCCGTACCGCCCCACTCTCCGCGGGCGCCCGCAGCCCCTGTTCCAGCAGCGCGCGAGAGAACGTCCACTCGTCCGCCCCGGGGAGGACGACCTGCACCGACTGCGGATCGGTGTCGGGGTCGTAGCTCAGGATGACGGGCACGGCACCGGGATCCTCCGCGTCCTCGTCCGTGACGATGTGGGCGCGCGCGTACTGCTCGACTACGGACATCGGACCTGCCCCTAACGCTGCGTGACCTGTGCGAGTTTCGTACAACCGCCTTCACCCCAATGTCCCATATTTCCTGAATTGTGCATATTGGTCCGTTTCCGCCGTCCGTGATCCACCGACGCCGGTCCGTAGCAGCGCGTCGCCATGACACGTTTCCGTGACGACCGTCCTGGCGCGTCCGTGACAATGGGCGCGTGACGCGTCAAGACGAGAACGAAGCCGCCGGTGCGCCGCTGCTGGACGACCAGCTGTGCTTCGCGCTGTACGCCGCGCAGCGCGCCGTGACCGCCGCCTACCGTCCGCTCCTCGACGACCTCGGGATCACCTACCCCCAGTACCTCGTCCTCATGGTTCTCTGGGAGCGCGGCGAGACCACGGTGAAGGAGCTGGCCGCCGCCCTGCACCTCGACTACGGCACGGTGTCGCCCCTTCTCAAGCGGCTGGAGTCGGCGGGCCTGGTGCGCCGGGAGCGCTCGGCCCGGGACGAGCGCTCGGTGCTCGTCGCCTGCACCGGACGCGGCGAGGAGCTGCGGGAACGCGCGGCCCGCGTGCCCGGCGCCCTGCTTACGACGACGGGCCTCGACGAGCCGGAGGCCGAGCGCTTGCGCACCGAGCTGTGGCGCCTCGCGGAACGCGCGGAGCGGGCCGCGGCCGACCGGCGCTGACACCACCGCACTCCTCCCCCGGCGTTACCCACAGTTGCGCCCCCCTGACGACATCCCGTCGTTACCGGCCAGTATCTTGTGCACGATGTACTTGCGCACTCCTGTGTTACTCAACGCTGTTTCTCCCCCTGGAGGAGGTCCCGCCGTGATCGAAGACGCCGCCACCGACACCCGTCCGACGAAGATCATGTACGTCGCCGAGGCCACCGCCCACGGCGGCAGGGACGGGTACGTCACCAGTCGTGACGGCCGGGTCGACCTGCAGGTCGCGATGCCGCCGGAGCTGGGCGGCGACGGCAGCGGCACCAACCCGGAGCAGCTGTTCGCCGCCGGCTACAGCTCCTGCTTCCACAACGCGCTGATCCTCGTCGGCAACCGCGCGGGCTACGACCTGACCGGCTCCACCGTCGCCGCGAAGGTCGGCATCGGCCCCAACCGGCACCGCGGCTACGGCCTCGCGGTCGCCCTCAGCGTCTCCCTGCCGGTGCTCGACGCGAACGTCGCAGCACAGCTGGTGGACGACGCCCACGCCATCTGCCCGTACTCGAACGCGACGCGAGGCAACATCGACGTAACGATCGTCCTCGGCTAGCGGCACGAAGGAATCGCAGGCCGACAGCCGCTGTTGCACCCGCTGTCGAAGGCAACGCGGAGGAAAGGGCGAACGTGAACGGCGCTGACGTGCACGGCATTGTGGCCGAGGGCTTCGAACCGGTCAGGGAGGCGTTCGCAGGAAACTTCGCGCTGCTGGGCGAGCGGGGCGCGGCGGTCACCGTGTACCGGCACGGGCACCGGGTCGTCGATCTGTGGGGCGGGACCAAGGACGTCGACGACGCGGCCGGCACGGTTCCCTGGGAGCACGGCACCGCGCAGATCGTGCGCTCCGCGACGAAGGGCGTCGCCGCAGCCGCGCTGCTGCTCCTGCACCAGCGCGGGGAGCTGGACCTGGACGCGCCGGTGGGCACGTACTGGCCGGAGTTCAAGGCCGCGGGCAAGGAGCGGACACTGGTCCGGCATCTGCTCGCGCACCGCGCCGGCGTCCCGGTCCTCGACCGTCCGCTGACCCCCGACCAGGCCGCCGACCCCGACCTCGGTGCCGAGGCCGTCGCCGCCCAGGCACCGGTCTGGGAGCCGGGCACGGCCCACGGCTACCACGCGCAGACGTACGGCTGGCTCACCGGCGAGCTGGTGCGGCGCATCACGGGCCGCCCGGTCGGCGAGTGGATCGCGGCCGAGATGGCGGCGCCGGTGGGTGCGGACCTCTGGCTCGGCCTGCCGGAGTCGGAGCAGGCGCGCGTGGGACGCGTGGGCCCGGTGGACGCCCCCGAAACGGCCGGCCGGCTGAAGACGCGTCCGAAGCGGTCCGTCGCCGAGGCCTACGCCGACCCCGACTCCCTGACCCGCCGCGCCTTCGCCGCGATCAGCCCGGCCCCGGACGAGAACTCCCCCGCCTACCGCGCGGCCGAACTTCCCGCCTCCAACGGCATCGCCACCGCCGACGGCCTGGCCCGCTTCTACGCGTCGCTCATCGGCGAAGTGGACGGCGGCGCCCGCCTGTTCACCCCGCGAACCATGGAACTGGCCCGCACCGAGCAGTCCGCCGGGCCCGACCGCGTACTCGTGGTGGGCACCCGCTTCGGCCTCGGCTACATGCTGCACGGCCCGGCGTCGCCGCTGCTGTCCCCCGCCTCCTTCGGCCACCCGGGCCGCGGTGGCGCGCTCGCCTTCGCCGACCCCGCCGCGGGGATCGCCTTCGGCTATGTGACCAACGGCTTCAGGAAGAGCGTGACGGCGGACCCGCGCGCGCAGGCGCTGGTGAAGGCGGTGCGGACGGCCCTCGCGTAGGGAAGGCCGTCCGCACCGGCACGGCAGAGCGCTCACCCGCCGGGCGCTCACATGTGGATCGGGTGCGAGATCCGCCCGGAGCTCACGTCGATCTCCTCGTGAGCCTTGGTCAGCAGCTCCATCGCGAGTTCGTTGAGGGCACGCGCGCCCGCGATCTCCTCGCCGACGCGCGGCTGGTTGTTGTCGGTGTGATATCTGCTCGCGGTCCCGTGCGCCCGCACCTCCGTGCCGTCGGGCAGGCGGAGCAGGGCCGCGGCACGCGTGTGCTGATCGTCCTCCATGAACTCCATCTCGACATGCCATCCCACTGCGGGGTGCATCATGACGACCACCTCCGGAATCACTGATTCCAGGGTGCTCCTCCCCACCGGAGACGTCACGTCAGCGTTCTCAGGAGGCCGGCGTCTCCTCGAAGCTCGCGAAGTACGCGGCGGCCATGTCCTCGGCGGCGTGGCCCTGCGCGGCGGCCCGGGCGAAGCGTTCGGCGGCGGCCTCGGCGACGTCCAGCCGTACGCCGTGCCGCTCGCCCGCGGCGACGATCAGCCGCGCGTCCTTCTCGGCGGTGCCCACCGCGAACTGGGCGGGCGTCAGCGCGCCGTCGAGGATGAGACCGGCCTTGGCCCGCAGATAGCCCATGTCCAGCGGGCCCTCGTCGATCAGCTCGAAGAAGCCCTGCGGGTCGACGCCGAGGCCCTCGGCCAGGGCCAGCACCTCGCCGGTCGCCGCGGTGACCGCGAGTACCCAGCTGTTGGCGACCAGCTTCAGCCGACTGGCACTGCCCGCGCCGCCGTCCTCACCGGTCCACACGGTACGGGCGCCCACGGCGTCGAAGACGGGCGTGACCTTCTCACGGCCCGCCTCGGGCCCGGCGGCCAGGACCGTGAGCTGCCCGGTCTCGGCGGGCTGCCGGGTGCCGAGCACGGGGGCGTCGTAGAAGACCAGGCCCTGCTCGTCGGCGAAGGCGGCGAGGTCGCCGATCGAATCGACCCCGGCCGTGGTCGACTGCATCCACACCATGCCGGGGCGCAGCGCGGGAGCGGCCTCGCGCATCACCTCCAGGGTGGCCGGACCGTCGTACAGCATGGTCAGGACGACGTCGGCGCCCTGCACGGCCTCGGCCGGGGTGTCGACGACTTCGATTCCGTCGGCGGTCAGCGGCTCGGCCTTGGCGCGGGTGCGGTTCCAGGCGCGGACGGTGTGCCCGGCGCGGGCCAGACTGCGCGCCATCGCGGCGCCCATGATGCCGGTGCCCAGGACGGTCACGGTCGGCTTGTCGCTCATGCGTGAATTCCTGTTCTCGTACGGGTGTTGACCCAGCCTCTCGCACGCCGCGGCCGCCCGGCATCCCGCCGCGCTAACCGGCGTGCAGCATCAGGCCGATCCCGGCGACCAGCAGTCCGGCCGCCGCGATCCTCGGCACGCCGAACCGCTCCTTGAAGAACACCGCCCCGATGGCCGCCCCGACGATGATCGAGGACTCGCGCAAGGCCGCGATCGGCGCGAGGTCGGCCCGGGTCTGCGCCCACAGCACCAGGCCGTACGCGGCGACGGAGAGGGCGGCGCCCAGCAGCCCGAGCGCGGCGACGGGGCGCAACAGGGCGACCGTCTCGCCCCGCCAGCGGTGGACGGCGTACGCCGGGATCGCGACCCCCTGGAGCACCATCAGCCAGGCGGTGTACCCGACCGCGGTGCCGGAGGCGCGCACGCCGATCCCGTCGACCACGGTGTACGAGGCGATGCACAGCCCCGTCGCGCACGCCGCAGCGATCGCCGCCCAGTTCGGCCGGCGCCCGCGCAGCCCCCACAGCGCGACCCCGGTGAGCCCGGCGCAGGACAGCCCGATCCCGGCGGCGGCCCAGCCGTCCGGCGTCTCGTGCGCGAAGAGGGCCGCGAGCAGGGTGACGATCAGCGGGGCGGTGCCGCGCGCGAGCGGGTAGGCCTGCCCGAAGTCGCCGAGCCGGAACGACGTCATCAGCAGCACGACGTATCCGAGGTGGAGGACGGTCGAGGCGATCAGGTACGGCCACGCCCCGGCCGCCGGGAACGCCGTGAAGGGCGCCAGCACCAGCCCGATGAGCACGCCGCCGAGCAGGATCAGCGTGAACCCCACCAGCTTGTCGGTGATCTTGTGGGCGATGGCGTTCCAGCTGGCGTGCATGACCGCGGCGAGCAGAACGGCCGCGGTGACCAGCGGCGTCACGAGGTGTGCTCCGAGGGAGCGCCGAAGGCGGGGGCGGCTGTTGTGCTCATGGTCATGGCGGGCACGCTAGCGGTCCATGTACCGGGCGGGCGACGGGTTTCCGGACCTGCGTGCCCCGGGACGATCCGCCACGAGTTGCCTCGCTCCATCCCCCGGCGAAGCATGAGGAGGTGAGCTATCTGCGCATGCCCCACATCAACGACGACCAGCTGTGCTTCGTCGCGGAGGACGACCTGTGGCTGGCCCCCCTCGACTCCCCGGGCCGCGCCTGGCGGCTCACCGCCGACCGCACCAAGGTCGGCCACCCCCGCTTCTCGCCCGACGGCAGCCAGATCGCCTACACGAGCTGGCACAGCCTCTCGCCCGAGATCCATCTGGCGCCCGTCGACGGCGGCCCCGGCAAGCGCCTCACCTACTGGGGCAACGACGACACCCAGGTCTGCAGCTGGACCCCCGACGGCGACATCCTCGCCGTCGCCTCGCACGGCGAGCCCTTCTCGCACTTCACGTTCCCCTACAAGGTCCCCACCACGGGCGACCCCGGCGGCAAGCTGCCCTGGGGTCCCGCCTCCTCCATCCAGGTCGCCGACATCGACGGCGAACGCAAGACCCTGCTGCTCACCGGCACCCCACCGCACGACCCGGCCGCCTGGAAGCGCTACCGGGGCGGCGCCATGGGCCGGCTGTGGATGCACGGCGAGCGGCTGCTGCCCGACCTCGACGGGCATCTGAGCTCCCCCATGTTCGTCGACGGCCGCATCGCCTTCCTCTCCGACCACGAGGGCATCGGGAACCTGTACTCGTGCGCGTACGACGGCACCGACCTGCACCGCCACACCGACCACGACGCCTTCTACGCCCGCAACGCCTCCACGGACGGCAACCGGGTCGTCTACCAGTGCGCGGGCGACCTGTGGATCGTCGACGACCTCTCCCCCGACTCGATCCCGCGCCGCCTCGACGTACAACTCGGTGGATCGAGCGCGGGACGCCGTCGATACCACATCCCGGCGGCGCAGAACGTGGACGGGATCTCCGTGGACGAGACGGGCCGGGCGAGCGCCGTCGTCGTCCGCGGCAGCCTGTACTGGCTCACGCACCGCGACGGCCCCGCCCGCACCCTCACGGACACTCCGGGCGTACGGGTCCGGCTCCCCGCGATGCTCGGCTCCAGCGGCCAGGTCGCCTACGTCACGGACGAGGGCGGCGCCGACGCCATCGAGATCGACCCCCTGCCGCGCTCCTCCGGCGACCCCGCACCGCGCCGCCTCGCCTCCGGCGAGCTGGGCCATGTCAGGGAGCTGGTGTCCGACCCCGAGGGCGAGCGCCTCGCGATCGCCTCGAACGACGGGCGGCTGCTGCTGCTCGGCACGTCGGCGGAGGCGGGCGGGGAGGTCACCGAGCTGATCCGGTCGGACAACGGGCCGGTGCGCGACCTCGCGTTCTCCCCGGACGGGATGTGGCTGACCTGGTCGCACCCCGGCATCGGCCGCTCGCTGCGCCAGATCAAGCTGGCGCGACTGAAGGACGGCCTGATCGTCGACGTCACCAACGGCCGCTTCGAGGACGAGAACCCGGTGTTCACGAGCGACGGCCGCTATCTCGCCTTCCTGTCCTGGCGCGGCTTCGACCCCGTGTACGACGTGCACACCGGGGACCTGTCCTTCCCGCTGGGCTGCCGCCCGTACCTGGTGCCGCTGTCGTCGGCGACCCCCTCCCCCTTCGCCCTGAACCCGGACGGGCGCCCGGCCGCCGGGGGCCTGGACCCCATCAAGAGCGAGGCCCAGGGCGAGGAGGGCGCCGGCACGGTGACCGTCGAGATCGAGGGGCTGGAGAGCCGGGTGACCCCCTTCCCGGTCACCGCCTCCAAGTACTCCTCGCTGAAACCGGTCGCGGGCGGCGGTCTGGTCTGGCTGCGCTGGCCGATCTCGGGGGCGCTCGGCGAGACCTTCGTCAACCCCAATGACACGAGCGGCCGTCCGGGCCTCGAGCACTTCAACATCGCCAAGGCGAAGAAGTCCGAACTCGTCGGCCATCTCGACGGGTTCGAGGTGAGCGGCGACGGGACCCGGCTGGTGGTCATGGACGAGGGCGACCTGCGTGCCGTACCCGCCACCGAGCCCGGCGACAGCGACACCACGGTCTGGATCGACCTGCGTCGCATCCGGCACGTGGTGGACCCGCCCGCCGAGTGGCGCCAGGCGTACGCGGAGGCGGGCCGCATCACCCGCGCCTACTTCTGGGACCCGAACATGTCCGGCATCGACTGGGACGCGGTGCTGGAGCAGTACCGCCCGCTCGTCGAACGGGTCGCGTCCCCGGACGAGTTCGCGGATCTGCTGCGCGAGGTCCTCGGCGAGCTGGGCACCTCGCACGCGTACGTCGCCGCCGCCCGCCGCAACGAGGGACCGCCCCACTACCAGCGCCGGCAGGGCCTGCTGGGCGCCAACTTCATCCGCCGCGACGACCGTTGGGTCGTCAGGCGCATCCTGCCCGGCGAGTCCTCCGACTCCCGGGCCCGCTCCCCGCTCGCCGGCACGGGCATCCGCGAGGGCGCCGCGCTCACCCACGTCGACGGCCGCCCGGTCGACCCGGTCACCGGCCCGTATCCGCTGCTGGCGGGCTCGGGCGGTACGACGGTGGAGCTGACGTTCGCACCGCCCGAGGGCGACGACGAGCCACCGCGGCGGGTGGCCGTGGTGCCCCTGATCGACGAGCGGCCCCTGCGGTACCAGGACTGGGTGGCCAAACGCCGCGAGGTCGTACGGGAGTTGAGCGGCGGCAAGTGCGGCTATCTGCACATCCCCGACATGGGCGGCTCCGGCTGGGCCCAGTTCAACCGCGATCTGCGCATGGAGGTCTTCCGCCCGGCGCTCATCGTCGACGTGCGCGGCAACGCGGGCGGCCACATCAGCGAACTCGTCGTCGAGAAGCTGACCCGCACCATCCTGGGCTGGGACCTGACCCGCAACGCCCAGCCCATCTCGTACGCCTCGAACGCACCCCGGGGCCCGGTGGTCGCGCTCGCCGACGAGGCGACGGCGTCGGACGGCGACATGATCACGGCCGCCTTCAAACTGCTCGATCTGGGACCGGTGGTGGGCCAGCGCACCTGGGGCGGCGTCGTCGGCATGACCGGCCGCCACCGCCTGGGCGACGGCACGGTGATCACGGTGCCGATGAACGCGGCCTGGTTCGACGAGTACGGCTGGGGCGTCGAGAACCACGGCGTCAGCCCGGACGTGGAGGCCCTGCGCACCCCGCTCGACTGGGCCGAGGGCCGCTACGTCCAGGTGGACGACGCGGTTCGGCTGGCCCTGGACCTGCTCGAAACCCACCCCCCGGCCCGCCCACCGGACTACAGCGACGTACCGGACCGCTCCCGCCCGAAACTGCCCCCGCGGAACACGTGAGGCCCGCCACGGGAGAAGGGGTGCCCCCCGTCGAGGGCACCCCTTCCAGTTGACCGTCAACGTCAGGCGTCGTAGTCCTGGTTGAAGCGGTCCTGCTCGTCGCGGTGCATGCGCTCGGCCTGCTCGTCACGCTGCTTGCGGCCCGGCTGCGCCTGCTGACCCTGTCGACCGGCCTGCTGACCCTGTCGACCGGCCTGCTGACCCTGTCGACCGGCCTGCTGCGCCTTCTCCTTGGCCTGGTGCGCCTTCTGCTGCATCTGGTCCTTCATACCCATGTGGGTTCACTCCCGTAAGGGTGAGGGGAACGGCCCGATCGGGCCTCGACCAGATTCACACGGGCGGACACCCTCCGCATGTCGATCATTGACAGAGCGTAATCCCAGGTCAGTTCGGTCGTACGGCCCGCTCCTGCTCGTCCGCCGCGCCGCCCGCGCCGACCAGACCCGTCCGCATGCCCTGGAGCCGGTCCGCGAACCGCCGCATCTCGCGCTGCCCGACGGTGCCGATGAGCCCCGGCAGGTAGCCGCGCACGCCCTGCATGCCGCGCAGCCACCACTGCCCGTACACATGGCTCGACCGGCTCTCTATCCCGGCCACGATGCGGTCCACCGCCGGACCCAGCGGATAGGTCTTGTTGGACGGCCACGGCAGCCGCTGCCGCAGCTCCCGCATCACGTCGTCCTGGTCCGCGCCGCGCACCATGTCCGTGTCGGTCCACGACAGATACCCGACGCCGACGCGCACGCCCTGGTAGCCGACCTCGGCACGCAGACTGTGCGCGTACGCCTCCACGCCCGACTTGGACGCGCAGTACGCCGTCATCATCGGCGCCGGCGTGATCGCGGCGAGCGAGGCGATCTGGAGCAGGTAACCGCGGCTCTCCGCGAGCACCGGCAGGAAGGCGCGGGCCGTCACCGCCGAGCCGATCAGGTTGACCTCGATCACACGCCGCCAGGCCTCCGGGTCCGAGTCGACGAACGGACCGCCGGTCGCGACACCGGCGTTGGCGACGACGATGTCGACCTTGCCGAACCGCTCCTTGACCTCGCGGGCGACGCGGGCCATCGTCTCGTGATCGGTGACGTCGGCGTACCAGTAGTCGCTGTCGCTGTGCAGCCGCCCGGAGACGTCCTTGAGCGCCTCCTCCTCCAGTCCGACCAGCGCGACCTTGGCGCCGCGCGCGGACAGCTTGCGCGCGAGCAGTTCACCGACGCCCCGCGCGGCCCCCGTGACCACCGCGACCTGCCCCTCGAGGCTGATCCTGCTCATGCGCCCTCCTTGGTGTGTGCGTCCGTCGTGGACGTCAGGTACTTCTCGACGAGTTCCCGGATCTTCCCGGTGACCAGCTCGGGCGCCTCCACCGGAGTCATGTGACCGAGGCCGGGCAGCTCGGTCGTGCCGACGCACTCGGGCAGCGCGCCGGCCAGGGCCCGCGCGTGCACCGGCGGCGTGAGCCGGTCGTCGGTGCCGACGACCACCGCCGTCGGGACCCTCAACTGCCGTACGCCGTGGTCGAGATCGAGCCGATCGAGCACCCGCGACCAGGCGTGGCGCACGGCGCGCGGGCAGGCGTGCACGATCCGTGCGCACGCCTCCACCATGTGCGGGGCCGAACCGGGGCCCATCGTGGCGTACTTGAGGATGCGCTTGGCGATCGGCGTGACCGGACCGAGCGGGGCGCGCGAGCCCAGGATGTGCCCGGTCAGCCAGCTGCGCAGGCGCCCCGCGCGCATCGGCACCACGCGTGCCTCGGCGACGAGCCGCGAACTGCCCGTGCTGCACAGCACAACGGCGGCGGCGTGCTCCCGGAATCCGGGCCGCTCGGCCGCGGCCATGACCGTCATCCCGCCCATCGAGTGGCCCACGATCACGGCCTTCTCGCCGGGCGCGAGCGTGTCGGCGAGCACCGCCTCCAGGTCGTCCGCCAGCGCGTCGGCGGTGCAGGCGGAGCTCGCCGGGCTGCGCCCGTGCCCCCGCTGGTCGTACGCGATGACCCGGTGGTCGACGGCCAGGTCCCGGATCTGCGCCGCCCAGAAGGCGGTCGAGCAGGTCCATCCGTGGGCGAGGACGACGGGGGCCGCGTGCTCGGGGCCGTGCACCTCGACATGCAGCCGCGCGCCGTCGGCGGAGACCGCGGTGAGTTCGTGCGCGGGGGCGGGCGGGGCGTAGGGCCCGGAGGCCATGTGGGTGAGCCGGCTCATGCTGCGACCTCCGCGGTCTCGGTGGGGTCCGCGTCCTGGGGCGTGCCCTGCGCGGGGGGACGGACGACCGCGTACTCCGCGAGGTCGACGTGCCGTGTGGCCTGCCGGAACTCCGTCGTCGTACCGGGCCAGACGGTGGTGTTGCGCCCGCTCGCGTCCAGGTACCAGCTGGTGCAGCCGCCGGTGTTCCACACCGTGCGCTTCATGCGCTCCTGCACCCGGTGGTTCCAGGCCCGTACGGCGCTGGGGCGCGCGTCGAGGGCGGCGCGGCCGCCGAGGACGTCGAGCTGCCGTACGAAGTCGGCCAGGTAGTTCAGCTGGGACTCGATCATCAGGATCATCGAGGAGTTCCCGAGGCCCGTGTTGGGCCCGATGATCGTCATGAAGTTGGGGAAGCCGGCCGCGGAGGTCCCGCGCAGGGCCTGCATCCCGTCCTTCCAGCTCTCGGCGAGGGTCCTGCCCTCCGCCCCCACCACCCGCTCGGCGATCGGCATGTCGGTGACATGGAAGCCGGTGCCGAAGACGATGGCGTCCACCTCGGCCTCGCTGCCGTCGGCGGCGACGACGGTCGAGCCGCGGATCTCGCTGAGGCCACTGGCGACCACGTCCACGTTGGGCCGGGCGAGCGCCGGGTAGTACGAGCTGGACAGCAGGATCCGCTTGCAGCCGATCCGGTAGTCCGGGGTGAGCTTGGCGCGCAGGGCCGGGTCCTTGATGGCGCGGCCCAGGTTGCGCTTGGCGAGCTGCTCGACGAGCCCGAGCTCGTTCGGACGCTTGGTGAAGGCCTGGACCTGCAACTCCCGTATGCCCCACAGCAGTCCGCGCCGGGCCTGGGACGTGAAGGGCAGCCGGCGGTGGATCCACCGCTCGACACCGCTGATGGCCCGGTCGACGCGCGGCATCACCCACGGCGGGGTGCGCTGGAAGAGGGTGAGCTTCGAGACGAGGGGCTGGACGGCCGGCACGATCTGGATGGCGGAGGCCCCCGTGCCGACCATGGCGACCCGCTTGCCGCGCAGGTCGTAGTCGTGGTCCCAGCGGGCCGAGTGGAACACCTTGCCGGGGAAGGTGTCCAGCCCCGGGATCCGCGGGATCTTCGGATCGGACAGCGGCCCGGTGGCGGAGACGACCATGTCCGCGAAGAGCGACCCGCTGCTGGTCTCGATCTCCCAGCGCAGCTCCTTGGCGTCCCAGGTCATCGTCTTCACTTCGGAGCCGAAGCGCAGGTGCGGTCGCAGGTGGAAGACGTCGGCGACGTGCTCCAGGTAGGCGCGGATGTGCTCCTGCCCGGAGAAGGTGCGCGGCCAGTCGGGGTTCGGCGCGAAGGAGAAGGAGTAGAGGTGGGACGGTACGTCGCAGGCGCACCCGGGGTAGCTGTTGTCCCGCCAGGTGCCGCCGACGCTGTCCGCCCGCTCCAGGACGACGAAGTCGGTGACCCCTTCGCGGCGCAGCCGTACGGCGGCCCCCAGACCGCCGAACCCGGACCCGATCACCGCCACCCGTACATGCTCGTGCTCGGTCATCCCGAAGCCTCCAGCCGTTCCCTAGGACCCAACGGACCACGCCAGTGAATACTGGCGCAATGGGAGGAGGGTAGAGCAGCTCCGTACCGATGGGTAGGGGTCGGGAGAGGGAAAGTTACCGGCGGTACGCCATAGGCTGCGAACGTGGCAGACGACGGTGGACGAGGCGACGGACGATCCGGGGAGCGCGGCGAGGACCGACGCAGCGCACCCCGCGAGTACCGCATGGAGGAACTGGCCCGCCTGGCCGGCATCACCGTGCGTACCCTGCGCTTCTACCGCGAACGCAAACTGATACCGCCGCCCCGCCGTGAGGGCCGCATCGCCTGGTACGACGAGCACCACCTGGCCCGCCTGCGCACCATCACGGCACTCCTGGAGCGCGGCCACACCCTGAACGGCATCGCGGAGCTCGCGGAGGCCTTCGACCACGGCCGCGACGTCGCCGAGCTCCTCGGCGTCGACGCCCCCACCGAGGAGGAACCGGTCCGCCTCACCCCTGAGGACCTCGCCGACCACTTCGGAGCCGACGCCACCCCCGAGAACCTCGCCGCCGCCATGGACCTGGGCTACCTGGGCACCGACGGCGACGAGATCGTCCACATCAGCCGCAGCCTGCTGGAGGTCTCGGTCACCCTGGTCCGCGAGGGCATCCCCCTCGCGGAGGTCCTGACGGCAGGCAAACGCGTACGCGAACACGCGGACGCCCTGGCCGACCTCTACGCCGACCTGATCCTGCGCCACTCCCCCGAGGAAGACCTCCAACGCCTCCGCCCCCTGGCCCGCAGCGTGGTCCAGGCGGAACTGTCGCTGGCGCTGGACCGGCGGTTGCGGAAGCGGGACTGAGCCTCCGGACTACGCCGCGGCCGTTCTAGCGGTCGTAGACGACGGTCACCGGCGCATGGTCGGACCAGCGCTCGGCATGCGTGGCCGCCCGCTCCACGAAGCCCTTGACCGCCTTGGCCGCGAGCCCGGGCGTCGAGACGTGGTAGTCGATGCGCCATCCGCTGTCATGGTCGAAAGCCCGTCCCCGGTACGACCACCACGAGTACGGCCCCTCGGTCTGCGGATGCAGAGCCCGCACCACATCGACGTATCCGCCGTCCGCCGGGTCGAGGACCTGGCTCAGCCACTCACGCTCCTCCGGCAGGAAGCCGGAGTTCTTGCGGTTGCCGCGCCAGTTCTTGAGGTCGGCCTCCTGGTGGGCGATGTTCCAGTCGCCGCAGACGACGACCTCCCGGCCGTCGGCGGCGGCCCGCTCGCGCAGGACCTTCAGGTAGGCGAGGAACTCGCCCATGAAGCGGACCTTCTCGTCCTGCCGCTCGGTGCCCACCTCGCCGGAGGGCAGGTAGAGGGAGGCGACCGTGACGCCGGGCAGGTCGGCCTCGACGTACCGTCCGCTCCCGTCGAACTCGGCCGAGCCGAAGCCGACCTGGACGCGGTCGGGCTCGCGCCGGGTGTACAGGGAGACGCCCGCGCGTCCCTTGGCGGCGGCCGGGGCGTGGACGACGTGCCAGCCGTCGGGCTGCCGTACGCCCTCGGGAAGCTGCTGCGGCTCGGCGCGCACCTCCTGCAGGCAGAGCACGTCCGCGGAGGTCTCCGCGAGCCACTCGACGAAGCCCTTCTTCGCGGCGGCCCGCAGCCCGTTCACATTCACCGAGGTCACAGTCAGCATCAGGGCACGATACCGGCACACGGGACAGAGCCCCGCTTCCACCGTCCGCACAGAAGTACGATGCCCGGCGTGAACATACGTCGCGTTCCCTTCGACCACCCCGACGCCGTCAAGCTCAACGACGCGGTCCAGGACGAGTACCACGTGCGCTACGGCGACGGCGGCGACGCCACCGAACTGGACACGTCGGACTTCGAGCCGCCGAGGGGCGTGTACCTGATCGCGTACGACGAGCAGGACCGCCCGGTCGCCACCGGCGGCTGGCGCAGCCAGGACGAGAACGGCGAGGGCAACGAGAACGGCGACGCCGAGCTCAAGCGCATGTACGTGATCGAGGAGATGCGCGGCCGCGGCCTGGCCCGCCGCGTGCTGGCGGCCCTGGAGGACGACGCCCGCGCCGCCGGCCGCATCCGCATGGTCCTGGAGACGGGCGACAAGCAGCCGGAGGCCATCGCCCTCTACGCGTCCAGCGGCTACGAACCGTGCGTCAAGTTCGGCTACTACCGCCATTACGAGTCGAGCCGGTGCCTCGCGAAGCCGCTGAAGAACGGAAGCCCTCTGTAAGAGGGATCACAGTCAGCCCTGTTGGGGTCGGCCGCCGGTGCCGTACGCGTGTCACGCGCGCCGTTCGCGCCGCACATACGATGAAGCCCCTGTCGACTACTGCCGACAGGGGCTTCATGCTGCGTGGACCTGAGGGGATTTGAACCCCTGGCCCCCTCGATGCGAACGAGGTGCGCTACCGGACTGCGCCACAGGCCCTTGCAACGAGTGAAACTCTAGCATCCCCGTCAGGGTGCTTGGAAATCCGTTCCCCGACTGGTCAGGGGCCGGGTTCCGGCGGGTGGGGTTCCGGTCCGCCCGCGTCTGTCACTCGTTCGCCGCGCGCGGGCGGTCGCCGTCCGCGTACTGGTCGAAGAGCGGGGTGCGGCCGCGCTCGCGCGCCCGGCGGGCCGAGGCGGCGCGGCGGGCGTCACTGCGTCCGTCCGCCGCCGGCTTGTCCTCCGCGGCGGGCCCCGGCTCGGCCGCGTCGGCGCCCCGCGCGGCCGCGGCCGCCTCCTGCTCCGGCGCCACGGAGCTGGACCGCGCCGAGCTCCACGCGTCGGGCGCGCCCAGATCCACGTCGGACGTGGCGCGCGGGGCGACCGGAGCGGTGACGTACGTCGGCAGGGGCACCGGCACCGGGTCCCAGCTGTCGCCGTTCCCGGGGCGCCGCTGACGCTCGCGCTGTTGGTCGACCCACTCCGCGTGGTCGGTCTGCTCGACGAGTGCGCGGCGGTCCGCGGCGAGCGTCGCGGACAGGCCGGGGTCGGACTCCGCTTCTCGTCCTTCGTCCGCTTCGTCGGCCGTGGCACCCGCGGTCATGGACGCACGCCGGCGCGGCTGGCGCTCCCGCAGTCGCTGCGCCGCGACTTCGGCCCGGCGCCGGTCCATCTGGTAGGCGAAGCGGCGGCGTTCCTGGGTGCGCAGGTACGCGATGTACACGCTGAGCAGTACGGCGGGCACGCCGGGCGCCCACAGGAACGCGAGGCCGCCGACGGCCGCGACGATCGCGCCGAGCGTGAAGGCGAGGAAGAGCATCACGGTCGTGCGCCGGCGGCGCGCGAGCACCTTCGAGCGTTGGGCGCGTGCCGCGGCCGTCTGCTCCGCGGGCGTACGCCGCGCGTTCGGCACGCGCTTGCGCGCGGGCTCGGACGGCCGACCGGACGGGGGATCCGAAGGGAGTTCGGACGAGGGCTTGGGCGCGGAGCCCGGTACGGAAGCGGGGACGGGTGCCGGCGTCTCCGGCTCTGCCTCCGCGCGCACCTGACGGCGGGTCGGAGGCATGGCGAAGGCACGGACGTCCACCGAATCGGTGACGGCGTCCGGATCACTGGCGTCGGACTCCCCCTCCTCGGTGGAGCGCGCCCGCAGGTCCTTGGCGTACCGGCGCTCCATCCCCGCCCGTCCGGACAGCAGCCGGATGGCGGTGCTGAAGCGTTCCGTCGGACGGGCCTCGTTCAGCTCGTCCTGCCTACGGAGCCACATCGGCACCAAGTAGGCGGCCCAGGCCCCGACAATGACTGCGTAGATGAGGCCGCTGCTGCTCACGCCTCACACGGTAGAGGGGTTTGCATGAGGCCATCCGCCAATTGAGCCGGTGTGTCGCACGATCTGGCTGATATTTCGAGCTTTTTTTGCGACCGATCCGATCAGCAGGGCGTCGGGGGCGGGAATTCATTGCCCTGAGACGGTCACCGGTCGATCAATTTCGAACATATATTCAATTTCACGGGCTAGGCGGGATTCCCGGCGTGTTCTGCGGAGCGTTCCGGGGCGTGGCCTGCGGTGGAGTGCCCTGCGGCGCGCTCTGCGCATTTCGGGGGGTGCTCTCGGTGCCCGCCGACCGGCGAGGACGTGCCCGGCGCCAGCGGTCGAGCAGTCCGTCGAGGGCCTCTTCCGCGGTGAGCGCGTAGACCAGATGATCGCGCCAGGCGCCGTCGATGTGAAGATACCGTGGCCGCAGCCCCTCCTCGCGGAATCCGAGTTTCTCCACGACCCGGCGGCTCGGCTGGTTCTCGGGGCGAATGCAGACCTCGATGCGGTGCAGACCGACGGTGCGGAAACAGTGGTCCACCACGAGCGCGACCGCCGTCGGCATCACCCCGCGGCCGGCCACCGCCTCGTCCACCCAGTAGCCGACGTGCCCCGAGCACATCGATCCCCAGGTGATCCCGGCGACCGTCAACTGCCCGACCAGGCGGCCCTGGTACTCGATGACGAAGGGAAGCATCCGGCCCGCGTGCGCCTCGGAGCGCAGGTACCGCACCATCTGGCGGTAGGTCGGCCGGTGCGTGATCGGCCCGCTGGGCGTGGGCGGCGGGATGGTCGCCTCCCAGGGGCGCAGCCAGTCCCGGTTGCGCCGGTTCACCTCGCGCCAGGCACGCTGGTCGCGCAGCCTTATCGGCCGGAGGACGACATCGCCGTCCGCCAGCACGACGGGCCAGGACGAACTGGTCAGTGCGCACCCCCGGTGCGTCTGTGGTGGCCGCCGCCCGCGTGCTCGCCGCCGGCTGCCGTTGCCTGCGTGTCCGGCCGCGGGTGGTCGCCGCCGCGGATCTGGTCGACCGCGTGGATCAGCAGGGGTTCGAGGACGGCCAGCCCGTCCCGCACTCCGCCGGTGGACCCGGGCAGGTTGACGATGAGCGTCCGGCCCGCGACGCCGGCCAGGCCCCGGGAGAGCACCGCGGTCGGCACCTTCTCCCGTCCGAACGCCCGGATGGCCTCGGCGATGCCCGGCACCTCGTAGTCGATCACCTTGCGGGTCGCCTCGGGCGTGCGGTCGCTGGGCGAGATGCCGGTGCCTCCGGTGGTGACGACGACGTCGTACCCGGCCGCGGCGGCGGCGCGCAGGGCGGCCTCCACCGGGTCCCCGTCGGGGACGACCTGCGGCCCCTCGACGGCGAACCCGAAGCCCGTCAGGCCCTCGGCGACCAGCGGGCCGCCCTTGTCCTCGTACACGCCCGCGGCAGCCCGGTTGGAGGCGGTCACGACCAGCGCGCGGTACCGGGCGGGCGCGCCCGTGGTGTCGGACGGTCCTGCAGCCTCGGTCACGCCCGGCTCCAGTGGCCCGACTTGCCGCCCGCCTTCTCCTCCACCCGTACGTCCGTGATGACCGCTCCCTTGTCGACCGCCTTGATCATGTCGACCACGGTGAGCGCGGCGACCGACACCGCGGTGAGGGCCTCCATCTCGACGCCCGTACGGTCCGTGGTCTTCACGGTGGCCTGGATCTCCACGGCGTCGTCCGCGACCGACAGGTCCAGTTTCACACCGGAGACGGCCAGCGGGTGGCACAGCGGGATGAGGTCCGGGGTGCGCTTGGCACCCATGATGCCCGCGATGCGCGCGGTGGCCAGGGCGTCTCCCTTGGGCACGCCCTCACCGCGCAGCAACTCGATCACGCGGGGTGAGACGAGGACGCGGCCACTCGCGCGGGCGGTGCGCGCGGTCACGTCCTTCTCGGATACGTCCACCATGCGGGCTGCGCCCGCCTCGTCGATGTGCGTCAGTCGGTCGTGCGTACTCATGCTGTGTGGTGCTCCTGGTCCTGGCCCGGCGCAGTGCGGCGCGCGGGCCTGCTGTGCGCGCCACGGTACCGCCAAGTCGGAGCGCGCGCCGGACCAGGACCCCCGCGGGCCTCCGCGAACGGGCGCGGAAGGCGGGCGGGCGCCCGGCCCGGCGGGGCCCGGTCAGCCCCCGAGCAGGACCACTTCGACCTCGGCGCCGGGCTCGACCGAGTCGACGTCCTCGGGGAGGACGATCAGTGCGTCGGCGTGCGCCAGCGCTGCGATCAGGTGGGATCCGGTGCCGCCCACGGGCGTCACCTCGCCGTCGGCGTACGCCCCGCGCAGGAACTGCCTGCGCCCCTTGGGGGAGCCCAGGGCCTCGTCCGTCTTCAGGATCGCCGTGGTCCGGGGCCTGTGCACGTCCTCGAGCCCCATCAGGGTGCGGATCGCGGGGCGGACGAACAGCTCGAAGGACACGTACGACGACACCGGGTTGCCGGGGAGGGCCAGCAGGGGGGTGTGGTCGGGGCCGACGGAGCCGAAGCCCTGCGGCTTGCCGGGCTGCATGGCGAGCTTGCGGAAATCGACGCCGGCGCCGGGCTCGTCCTCGTCGCCGACGTGCGACAGCGCCTCCTTGACGACGTCGTACGCCCCGACGCTCACGCCGCCGGTGGTGACGAGCAGGTCGGCGCGGACGAGCTGGTCCTCGATGGTGGAGCGGAGGGTGTCGGCGTCGTCGTCGACGCCGCCCACCCGGTAGGCGATGGCGCCGGCGGCCCGGGCGGCGGCGGTGAGGGCGAAGCTGTTGGAGTCGTAGATCTGGCCGCTGCCCAACTCCCCCTCGGGCTGGATGAGTTCGCTGCCGGTGGACATGACGACCACGCGCGGGCGCGGGCGCACGCGTACCGTGCCGCGGCCGATCGAGGCGAGCAGGGCGATCTGCGGCGGGCCGAGGATCGTGCCGGCCGCCAGGGCGCGCTCGCCGGCCCGCACGTCGCTGCCCTTCGCGCGCACGTGGGCGCGCTCCTCGACCGGCCGGTACACGCTGACGTGCCCGGTGGCGCCCTCGGGGGCCAGGCTGCGGGCGCGCATGCCGGTGGCCTGCCCCTCGCCCAGGCCGCCGTCGGTCCACTCGACGGGGACGACGGCCTCGGCGCCGGGCGGCAGCGGGGCGCCGGTCATGATGCGGGCCGCCTGACCCGGGCCCACGTGGACCGGGTCGGCGGCGCCCGCCGCGACGTCCCCGACGACCTCCAGGGCGGCCGGGAACTCCTCGCTCGCGCCCGCGACATCCGCGACCCGGACCGCGTACCCGTCCATCGAGCTGTTGTCGAAGGGCGGCAGCGAGACCGGCACCATGACGTCGTCGACCAGGACGCAGCCCTGGGCGTCGAGCAGTTGCAGATCGATGGGGTCGAGCGGGCGGATCGTGGTGAGGATGTCCTCCAGGTGCTCGTCCACCGACCACAGGTGGTCCGGACCGGCGGCCCGGGGCGCGGCGCTACTCAACGTGACTACATCTCCTCGGCTACGTAACTGCGAAGCCAGGTCCGGAAGTCCGGTCCCAGGTCTTCACGTTCGCACGCAAGTCTGACAATGGCACGCAGGTAGTCGCCACGGTCGCCGGTGTCATAGCGACGGCCCTTGAAGACGACGCCGTGCACCGGGCCGCCGACCTTCTCGTCCTGGGCGAGCTGCTGGAGGGCGTCCGTGAGTTGGATCTCGCCGCCGCGGCCCGGCTCGGTCTTGCGCAGTATGTCGAAAATGTGGGGGTCGAGGACATAGCGGCCGATGATCGCGTAGCTGGACGGGGCGTCCGCCGCGTCCGGCTTCTCGACCAGGTCGCTCACCTTGACGACGTCGCCGTCCTCGGTGGCCTCCACGGCCGCGCAGCCGTAGAGGTGGATCTGCTCGGGCTCGACCTCCATGAGCGCGACGACACTGCCGCCGTGCCGCTCCTGGACCTCGATCATGCGGGCGAGGAGGGGGTCGCGCGGGTCGATCAGGTCGTCGCCGAGCAGGACGGCGAAGGGCTCGTGGCCGACGTGCGGGGCCGCGCACAGGACGGCGTGACCGAGGCCCCGGGGGTCGCCCTGGCGCACATAGTGCATGGTCGCGAGGTCGCTGGACTCCTGGACCTTGCCGAGGCGTTCGGCGTCACCCTTCTTCTGCAGCGCCGACTCGAGCTCGTAGTTGCGGTCGAAGTGGTCCTCCAGGGGGCGCTTGTTGCGCCCGGTGATCATGAGGACGTCGTCGAGCCCCGCGGACACGGCCTCTTCGACCACGTACTGGATCGCGGGCTTGTCCACGACCGGCAGCATCTCCTTGGGAGTGGCTTTGGTGGCCGGCAGGAAGCGGGTACCGAGACCTGCTGCGGGAATGACAGCCTTGGTGATCCTGGGTTGCGCCTGAGTCATGCCGCAACCCTATCCGGTGCCTTTGAATGGAATCTCCGGCTCCGGTTAATTCGATCTCAAATGACCGGATTAAGAAGGGTACGAGAAAAACCTGTGAATCACGTAGGACCTGAGGCCGAGCCTGACAAGCGAATGTGGCGGCGAGAGTTCCTCGCGGTGAGGAGCAGATTGACGGCGGGTGTCGTCGAGGAGGCGGGCGCGGCGCTGGCCGAGCGCGCGCTCGAACTGCCCGAACTGACCGGTGCGCACACGGTGGCGGCGTACGTCTCCGTCGGCAGCGAGCCCGGCACGCGCGCGCTGCTGGACGCACTGCGCGCGCGGGGCGTACGCGTCCTGCTGCCCGCGCTTCTGCCGGACAACGACCTGGACTGGGGCTCCTACACCGGGGAGGACTCCCTCGTGCGCGTCCAACACGGCGGAAAGATGGCGCTCTTCGAGCCCGCGGGCGAGCGCCTCGGCCCCGACGCCGTGACCTCCGCCGACGTCGTCCTGCTGCCCGGGCTCGCGGTGGACGCGCACGGTATGCGCCTGGGGCGTGGCGGAGGGTCGTACGACCGTGTGCTGGCCCGTCTGGAGCGCGCGGGCGCCCGCCCCGCCCTGGTGGTGCTCCTGTACGACACGGAGGTCGTCGCGCGCGTTCCCGCCGAGGCGCACGACCGGCCGGTGGACGCGGTGGTGACGCCGTCGGGCGTGCGCCGGTTCGGGGCGGCCTGACACGCGCGCGGGCCGGCCCGAAGCCCGAAAGGGCCCTCCACGCGCGCGTGGAGGGCCCTTTCACAGGTCTGCCGGTCACCGGTTCACCGGTGTGCCGTCAGCGGGTCACGGCTTGAGCACCAGCGTGTCGCTCGTCGCCCCGCCGACCGCCTTCTCGGAGTACGCCCACGGCAGCAGACCGCCGTTGACCCACTTGCCGGTCTGGTCGACGTAGTGCGCGCTGTAGGCGTGCCCGGAGGCTCCGGTGAGGTTGATCCACCGGGACTTGTCGAAGTCGCCGAGGTTGACCACCATCCGCATCGACGGCACCCACACGACGCCGTAGCCGCCGGCGGCGTTCCAGCCGGTCGCGTCGACCGTCGCCTCGCCGCCGCTGAGCTTCCAGGGGCCGCGGTTGAGGACGTACTGGAGCATGCCGGAACCGTCGTTGCCCAGCGTCTGGTTCTTCAGGAACAGGCGGTGCAGCCGGCCCCAGCTCCAGGTGTCGATGTCCTTGCCGAGCTTCGCGGTCAGCTCCCAGCGGGCGTCGATCATGGCGCGGGCGAACAGCTGGTCGCGGTTGTCGGCCTTCGGACGGGTGCCCGACGCCGGCGTCTTCCACCAGTCGCTGTCCGGCTTGTCCATGAGCGTGCGCACGACCTCGAACCAGCGGTCGCCGCCGTCCGGCTGCGCCTGGTCGGCATCGCGCTCGCCGCACTCGCGCACCTTGGCGTCGTCGTCCACCGGTCCGGTGTTGTCGGTCTTGTCGACCCACAGGCACTGGCCCTTGACCCGCAGCTCCTTGGGCAGCTTGTTGCCGAAGCCGAGCTTGAGGATGTTGCGCCAGACCGCGTTGAAGTAGGCGGCCGCCGCGGAGTCGGAGTCCTGGGTGTAGTCCCAGCCCTCGAGCAGCTTCTGCGCCTGACGGACGTCCTTGTCCGCAAGGTTGATCTTCAGCAGCTTGGGCACGAGCAGCTTGGCGATCTCGCTGCTGTCGTCCAGCTGCATCTGGCGCATGTCGTCGGTCGAGATCTTGCCGCCGCCCCTGATCTTCGAGTCGATCAGGTCGGCGATGCGCTGGCTGCGGGTGCCGTAGCCCCAGTCCGTGGTGAGGGTGTAGGGGTACTTGTCCTTGTCGACCACGGCCTGGTTGGCGGTGACGATGTACCCGCGCGCGGGGTTGTACTCGTAGGGCAGCGCGGCCTGCTTGATGAAGCCGGTCCAGGCGTACCGGGAGTCCCAGCCCGGCGCCGGGACGGACCCGTCGTCGCCGTTGGCGCGCATGGGGATGCGGCCGGGCAGCGTGTAGCCGATGTTGTTCTTGGTGTCGGCGTAGATCAGGTTCTGCGAGGGCGCGTCGAGCTGCGCGGCCGCCGAACGGAATTCGCTCCAGTCGGCCGCCTTGTCCACGGCGAAGATGGCATCCATGGAGGTGCCCGGCTGCAGGGCGGTCCACTTCAGGCCGATGCCGTAGCCGTCGCCGCGGTCGGGCGCGGCAGTGTCGACGGCGGCCTTCCTGCCGACCTTGACGAGTTCGCCGTCACGGTCGGACAGCAGGGGCATCCCGTCGCTGGTCTGCCGGACCACGATCTTCTTGGGCGCGCCCCCGGCGACCTTGATGGTCTCCTCGCGGCTGGTGAAGGGCCTGACCTTGCCGTCGTAGAGGTAGCCGTCGCCGCTGATCTTCTCCAGGTAGAGGTCGGTGGCGTCGACACCGGAGTTGGTCATGCCCCAGGCGATGTTCGCGTTGTGGCCGATGACCACGCCGGGCATGCCGGCGAAGGTGTAGCCGGAAACGTCGTACCGGCACGCGGCGGAGATGCTGCGACAGTGCAGGCCCATCTGGTACCAGACGGAGGGCAGCGAGGCCGACAGGTGCGGGTCGTTGGCCAGCAGCGGCTTGCCGGTGATCGTGTGCGCGCCGCCCACGACCCAGGAGTTGGAGCCGATGCCCTGGCCGTTGACGCCGACGGCCGTGGGGACGCCGTCGAGAACTCTGCGGAGGCCGGACAGCTGGCTCGTGAGGGTCGCCCGCGTCGCGGACGACGAGGACGAGGAGGAGCCGGTCGAGGCGGTCGAGGCGTGCGTGCTCGCCGAGCCCGTGGCACCGGTGCCGCCACCCGCCGAGCCCGTCGCGGCGCCCGTCTGCTGGAACGTCTTGCTGAGCGCGTTGTACTGGCCCTGCTGGACGATCGCCTTGTTGCGGCCGTAGGGGTAGTCCGGGTACAGGTCCTTGATCTGCTGCGGACCGAGGCGGCTCGTCATCAGGGCGCGGTCGATCTCGTCGCGCATGTTGCCGCGCAGGTCCCAGGCCATCGCCTTGAGCCAGGAGACCGAGTCGACCGGGGTCCACTTCCGCGGCTTGTAGTCGCTGGTGAAGCCGAGGGCCGCGTACTCCAGGGAGATGTCCTTGCCCTCCTTGCCCTGGAGATAGGAGTTGACTCCCTTGGCGTACGCCTGGAGGTACTTCTTCGTGGCGGGCGACAGCGTCTTGTCGTACTCCTGCTTGGCGACCCGGTCCCAGCCCAGGGTGCGCAGGAACTCGTCGTTCTTGACCTGGTCCTTGCCGAACATCTCCGACAGGCGCCCCGACGTCATGTGCCGGCGGACGTCCATCTCGTAGAACCGGTCCTGCGCCTGGACGTAGCCCTGCGCCATGAACAGGTCCGCGTCGGAGGAGGCGTAGATCTGCGGGATGCCGTGGCCGTCCCGCTTCACGTCGACGGGCCCCGAGAGGCCGTGGAGCGTGATCGAGCCCTTCGTCTGCGGGAAAGAGGAACGGACGGTACTGACCGACCAGTACGCGCCGCCGGTGACGCCTCCGACGATCGCCAGGACCAGTACCAGCACGATCAGACGGGCTCTGCGCCCCTTCTTCCTGCCGGACTTGCCGGGCTTGTCACCCGATGGGGCGGTGGTATTCGGGGGCATCGCTGTCCTTGCTGTCCTAACGCGAGCGGCAGGCGGTCCGGGAGTGCTGGAGCAACCATAGGCGCAGGGGCCCGGACGCCTTGACGCGGAGTCGGGAACCGGCGCGGACGGATGTTCGACCCTGCCCCGGCGAGCATCAAGAAAGCGTCAAGAGTTAGGTAAGGTAACGAAGTACCTGGGTGCGAAACCGCCCCATCCTCGGATCTTGTGTACGTGAGCGTCACGAGATCTCGTGTCCGTGAGCGTCGCGCCGACCGCGCGAGCCAGTGAAGGGAACCGCCGCTGACTGTCCACCACCTCAACCAGCTCCTGCTCGCCTGCTCCGTCGTCCTGCTCGTCGCCGTCGCGGCGGTCCGGATCTCCTCACGCAGCGGACTCCCCAGCCTGCTCATCTACCTGGGGATCGGCATCCTCATGGGCACGGACGGCATCGGTGGTGTCCGCTTCAGCAATGCCGAGCTGACCCAGGTCATCGGCTACGCGGCCCTGGTCGTGATCCTGGCCGAGGGCGGTCTGAGCACGAAGTGGAAGGAGATCGGTCCGGCCCTGCCGGCCGCCTCGACCATGGCACTGCTCGGCGTGGCGGTGAGCGTCGGGGTCACGGCGGCGGGCGCGCACTACCTGATCGGGCTGGAGTGGCGGCAGGCGCTCATCATCGGGGCGGTGGTGTCCTCGACGGACGCGGCGGCGGTGTTCTCCGTCCTGCGCAGAATTCCCCTCCCCGCGCGCGTGATGGGCACGTTGGAGGCGGAGTCGGGCTTCAACGACGCCCCGGTCGTCATCCTGGTCGTCGCCTTCTCGACGGCGGGACCGGTCGAGCACTGGTACGTGCTGCTGGGCGAGATCCTCCTGGAGCTGGCCATCGGCGCCGCCACCGGACTCGCGGTGGGCTGGCTGGGCGCCTGGGGACTACGGCGCGTGGCGCTGCCCGCCTCCGGCCTCTACCCGATCGCCGTGCTGGCGATCGCGGTCACGGCGTACGCGGCCGGCGCGCTGGCACACGGCAGCGGCTTCCTCGCCGTCTACCTCGCCTCCATGGTGCTCGGCAACGCCAAGCTGCCGCACTGGCCCGCCACGCGCGGCTTCGCCGAAGGGCTCGGCTGGATCGCCCAGATCGGCATGTTCGTCCTGCTCGGCCTGCTCGTCACGCCGCACGACATGGGCGCGGACATCTGGCCCGCCCTGGTCATCGGGCTCGTTCTGACCTTGGTGGCGCGGCCGCTGAGCGTGGTGCTCAGCCTGGCGCCGTTCCGGGTGCCGTGGCGCGAGCAGGGGCTGATGTCCTGGGCCGGGCTGCGTGGAGCCGTGCCCATCATCCTGGCGACGATCCCCATGGTGAACCACGTCGCGGGCAGCCGCCACGTCTTCAACATCGTCTTCGTCCTGGTCGTCGTCTTCACCCTCGTCCAGGGCCCGACGCTCCCCTGGCTGGCCGGCAAGCTGCGGCTCGGCCAGGAGGGCGAGGCCGCCGACCTGGGCATCGAGTCGGCGCCCCTGGAGCGGCTGCGCGGGCATCTGCTGTCGGTCGTGATCCCCGAGGACTCGCGCATGCACGGCGTCGAGGTGAACGAGCTGCGCCTGCCGCCCGGGGCCGCCGTCACGCTCGTCGTACGCGACGGAAAATCGTTCGTCCCGCTGCCCACGACCGTCCTGCGCCACGGGGACGAACTGCTCGTGGTCGCCACCGACCCCGTCCGGGACGACGCGGAACGCCGCCTGCGCGCGGTCGGCCGCGGCGGCAAGCTGGCCGACTGGCTGGGCACGGACGGCGGCGGAAGCACAGGGCGTTGAAGGGGGCGAGGGGCGTCGAGCGCGGCTTCCGGTGGCTTCGCGTACGGCTTCCGGAGTGCCCGTACGATGAAGGGACCTGATCGGACCAACTCTGCCTGACGCAGAGCTGGCGCGACCGTATGGCGGCCGGTACGCCCCCTTCCGTGGGCGCCGGTATCTACCGCAGTTCCGCGCAAGAGGACAGCTCTCGGCGCTCCCCGCCAAACAAGAAATGGGGCCGCGCTACCAGGCGGCAGAAAGGCACGGGCCGTGGTAGCCACGGTCACCACCGAGCCGTCGAAGAACACGGCGGCGCCGTCTCGCCCCGGATACGGACAACTGCTGCGCACCCGCGGCGCCTGGACGTTCCTGCTCCCCGGCTTCGCGGCGCGCCAGCCGTTCGCGATGCTCACCCTCTCCATCGTGCTGCTCGTACGGCACACCACCGGCTCGTACGGCGTCGCGGGCGCCGCGGCCGCGGTCACCGGGACCTCCATGGCGCTGTTCGCGCCGTACAGCGGACGTCTCGCCGACCGCTACGGCCAGCGCGCCGTGCTGATCCCCGGCGTCCTCGTCCACACGCTGTCGGCACTGGCCCTGACGGCGCTCGCGCTCTCGCACGCACCCCTGTGGGCGCTGTTCGCGGCGGCCGTGCCGACCGGCGCCTCGGTACCGCAGATCGGCCCCATGGTGCGCGCCCGCTGGGGCGTCAGGCTCCAGGACTCGCCCCTGATGGCCACGGCGGCGGCCTTCGAGTCCGTCACGGACGAACTGACCTTCGTCGTCGGCCCGCTGCTGGCGACGGCCCTGTGCACCACCGTGGCCCCGGCCGCCGGCCTGGTCGCGGAGGCCGCGCTGACGCTCGTCGGCGGTCTGCTGTTCGCCGCGCGGAAGAGCACGCAGCCACCGGTGACCGGCGGCAGCGGGCAGGCGCGCGTGGAGCACGTCTCCGCTCTGCGCGTCCCCGGGGTACGCGTCCTGGTGGTCACCTTCCTGGGCATCGGCTCCGTGTTCGGCGGCATGCAGGTCTCGCTCGCCGCGTTCAGCCAGTCCATCGGCGAACCCGGCATGAACGGCGCCCTGTACGGGACCTTCGCCGCGGGCAACATGCTCTCCGGCGTCGCGTGCGGCGCGATCGCCTGGAAGGCGGCCCCACAGCGGCGCCTCGTCCTCGGGTACGCGGCGCTCGCGCTCGCCGCGTCCGCCCTGTGGACCGCCCACTCGGCACTCGTCCTGGCCGGTCTCGGCCTGCTGGTCGGCATGTGCATCGCGCCCGCCCTGATCACCGGCTACACGCTGGTCGAGGGCCTGGTCCCGGGCGGGGCCCGCACCGAGGCCTTCACCTGGCTGACCGGGGCGGTCGCGCTCGGCCAGGCGGCCGCGGTCACCGTCGCCGGGCAGTTGGAGGACCGCCTGTGGAACGGCGCCGGGTTCCTGGTGCCGATGGCGGGCACCGTGCTCGCCCTCGCCACTCTGCTGGCGCTGCGGTCGATGCTGATCACGCGGGTTCCGACCCGTACCGTCACGCGTGGCGTGGGTCACCGCGTCGTCGTCCCGGTGGACTGATCCACGGGAATACGCCAAGATGGATCGTCGTTAGCACTCATCGAGTAAGAGTGCCAGGAGGAAGACAGTGCCCACCTACCAGTACCAGTGCACCGAGTGCGGCGAGGGCCTCGAGGCGGTGCAGAAGTTCACCGACGACGCCCTGACCGAGTGCCCCAGCTGCGCTGGCCGCCTGAAGAAGGTGTTCTCCGCGGTCGGCATCGTCTTCAAGGGCTCCGGCTTCTACCGCAACGACAGTCGCGGCTCCTCGTCGAGCAGCAGCCCGGCCTCGAAGTCGTCGAGCTCCTCGTCCGGCTCCTCCTCGTCTTCGTCGGACTCGAAGTCGTCGTCTTCGTCGTCTTCGTCTTCTTCGTCGTCGTCGAGCTCGGCCAGCAGCTCCGCCGCCTGAGACACCTCCCGCAGGCCCGGTCGTCGTCCCGACGGTCGGGTCTGCGGCGTTCCCGGGCAACGGCTCCCCCGCGTTTTCGCGGCCAGCTAATGTGCTGGTCATGGCGAACGCAGAGATCGGCGTAATCGGTGGCTCGGGCTTCTACTCGTTCCTCGAGGACGTGACCGAGGTCCAGGTGGACACTCCCTACGGAGCGCCCAGCGACTCACTCTTCCTCGGCGAGATCGCCGGCCGGCGGGTCGCCTTCCTGCCCCGGCACGGGCGCGGCCATCACCTGCCGCCGCACCGCATCAACTACCGGGCCAACCTCTGGGCACTGCGGTCCCTGGGCGCCCGCCAGGTCCTCGGCCCCTGCGCGGTGGGCGGCCTGCGCCCCGAGTACGGGCCCGGCACGCTGCTGGTCCCGGACCAGATGGTGGACCGTACGAAGTCCCGGTCACAGACGTACTTCGACGGGCTGCCGCTGCCCGACGGCACCGTGCCGAACGTGGTGCACGTGTCCCTGGCCGACCCCTACTGCCCCACCGGCCGGGCCGCCGCGCTGAAGGCGGCTCGCGGCCGGAACTGGGAGCCGGTGGACGGCGGCACGCTGGTCGTGGTCGAGGGCCCGCGCTTCTCCACTCGCGCCGAGTCCCTGTGGCACCAGGCGCAGGGCTGGTCGGTGGTGGGCATGACCGGTCACCCCGAGGCGGCTCTCGCCCGTGAACTGGAGCTCTGCTACACGTCGTTGACCCTGGTCACCGATCTCGACGCGGGAGCGGAGACCGGCGAGGGCGTCTCGCACGACGAGGTACTGCAGGTGTTCGCCGCCAACGTGGACCGGCTGCGGGGCGTGCTGTTCGACGCGGTCGCAGCGCTGCCGGACAACGCGGAGCGGGACTGCCTGTGCACGAAGGCGCTCGGCGGGATGGATCCGGGCTTCGAGCTGCCGTAGCGCTTCTGAGCTGCCATAGCGCTTCGGAACTCCTCGTTCCGGTGAGGGAGTTGTCCACAACCGGCCAGTAGCCCACGGGCTCCGGCGGGCTTCGGCGCGATGCCTCATCGTGGCATCGCAAGCCGATTCCTCGTCTCGTGGTCTTCTCGTCGCAGGTGGTGGCCGTGATGTCTCCCTCTCCCCTTGTCTCTCCTTCTTCGTCCCCCTCTTCTTCGTCCTCTCCGCTCCCCTCCCCGCTCCCGCTCGGCACCGACGCTCCCCCCACGCGCGAGGTCCCGCACTTCACGCCGGTACGGGTGCGCGGCGGGCGGTATCCGCTGCAACGGCTCGTACGTCACCGGAGGCGTGCCGTGGCCGCCGGTCTCGCCGTCACCGCTGCCGCGCTCGTCGCGGCCGGTCCGCGCGTCACGACGGACCCGCACCACAGCGAGGGGGGCCGTAGCGAGGGGGTCCGCGGTGAGGGGGCCCGCGGTCATCCCACGGCGGTTCCGGTACGGCGGCACGGAGCGGCCGACATGGTCACGGCACCGGTGCGCATCGCCGACGCCGCCACGGTCCGGCTGCTGCGGCCGGGCGACCGGGTCGACGTCATCGCCGCGGAGGATCCGGCGGCGGGCGGCGATGCCCGTGTGATCGCGCGCGGGGTGCGGGTGACGAAGCTGCCGGAGCCCCTGGACGGCGCCGCGGAGCAGGGTGCGCTGGTCGTGCTCGCGGTGCCCCGCTCCACCGCGGCCCGCCTCGTCGGCGCGAGCGCGACGGCACGGCTGGCGGTGACGCTGTGCTGAACACTCCGTGTCCCAATCTCGGCGAAACGTCGTCAAGTCGCTCGATCCAGCTAGCGAATTGGACAGGATGGCCTAGTGGTGCCGTAGGTTGCGGAGCGTTTTGTTCCACACCCTGTGCGTGCATGGAAAGGCCTCGAGGTGACCGAAGAGAAGGAACCGACTGTCTGGGAAGGCTTCAAAGCCTTCCTGATGCGTGGCAACGTCGTCGACCTGGCAGTCGCCGTGGTCATCGGCGCCGCCTTCACGAACATCGTCAACGCGGTCGTGAAGGGCATCATCAGCCCGGTGGTCGGTGCGATCGGAACGCAGAACCTCGACCACTACAGCTCGTGCCTGAGCTCGTCGTGCAAGGGCGGGGACGGCATCCAGCTGATGTGGGGTTCGGTCCTCGGCGCCGCACTCCAGTTCCTGATCACCGCCGCGGTGGTGTACTTCCTGATGGTCCTGCCGATGGCCAAGTACCTGGCCCGGGTGGAGGCCCGCAAGAAGGCGAAGGAGGGCACGCCCGAGGTCATCCCGATCCCCGAGCAGACCGAGGTCGACGTGCTCAAGGAGATCCGCGACGCACTGGTCGCCCAGCGCGGTTCGGGCCACGACGGAAGGTAGCGGCACTCCGGGCGAGCCCTGACCGGAAGGCACGGCCGGGCCAGAAGGAGCGACCGGCCCAGAAGCGATGGCCGGACCAGAAGGGATGGCCGGACCGGCGGCGGCGCCCGGGTCAGATGTGGTGGGGCGGCTTCTCGTCGAGGAAGCGCTTCAGGTCGGCGGCGCTGTCGCCGTCGCTCCGCTCGCCCCACCCGCGGTCCGTGTCGTCGGAGGACTGCTGGTTCAGCGGATCGTCGAAGATCAGCGCGGCCTTCGGGTCGCGCGGCTCGGGGGCGGGGGCGGTGCTCATGCGACAAGGGTACGGCCCGCCGCACCGAACCCGCCCCGGCCCGTCGCCGCACAGGATTTCGCCGCGGTTATCTGCTGTGCTGAGGGGCATGATGTCGAGTTCCGCCCAGGCCCCCGCCTCTCCTGGCGAGCACCACCCGTCCCGCCCTCTGCGCCGTCTCACCGCACGCGGGCGCAAGGAGGCACACCGGGTCTCCTCACCGCTCGAGCTCTTCTTCGACCTGTGCTTCGTCGTGGCCATCGCGCAGGCGGGCATCGCCCTGGTGCACGCGGTGGCCACGGGCCACGCGGGCGAGGGCGTCCTGAACTACGCGATGCTCTTCTTCGCCGTCTGGTGGGCCTGGATGAACTTCACGTGGTTCGCCTCGGCCTACGACAACGACGACGTGCTCTACCGCGTCGTCACCCTGATCCAGGTCGCCGGCGCCCTCGTTCTGGCCGCCGGTGTCTCCGAGGCGTTCGACCAGCACAACTACGTGGCGATCTGGCTCGGGTACGCGATCATGCGGCTGGCGATGGCCGCGCAGTGGCTGCGGGCCGCGAGATCGGCCGAGGGCACGGAGAGAACGATGGCCCTGCGGTACGCGGGTGGCGTGCTGCTGTGCCAGGTCGGCTGGCTGGGTCTCGTGGTCCTCCCGGAACCCGCCCGCGCCTGGGTGTTCCTGGTGATGGCGATCGCCGAGCTGTGCGTGCCCGCGTACGCGGAGAGGGCGTGCCCCAGCTCCTGGCATCCGCACCACATCGCCGAACGGTACGGGCTGTTCACGATCATCGTGCTCGGCGAGACGGTCGCCGCGGCCACCACCGCCGTGAAATCCGCCATGGCCGCACACGGCGCGCTCGGCGAACTGCTGCCGATCGCGGCGGGCGCCCTGCTGATCGTCTTCTCCGCCTGGTGGATCTACTTCGTGGCGCCCATCCACGGGCATCTGCGCTCCAACAGACAGGCGTTCCTGTGGGGCTACGGCCACTACGTGATCTTCGCGTCGGCCGCCGCGATCGGCGCCGGTCTCGAAGTGGCGGTCGAGCAGGTGGCCGGTCAGGCTCACCTCTCCACCCTGGCGGCCTCGGCGGCCGTGACCATCCCGACGGCGCTCTACCTGGTGACCCTCTGGGCGCTGCACTCGCGGCACTTCAAGGCGGGTGTCGTCCAGCAACTGCTGCAGCCGGTCACGGCGGCGCTCGTGCTCTGCTGCACCTTCCTGGGCGACTCGGCGGTGCTCGCGGCGGGCCTCGTGTCCGCGCTGTCGGTGGCGGCCGGCGTGAAGCTGACGGCACGCAACGCCGCGCGCGAGCACAGAGCGAGAGCGGCCGCCGCCTGACCGACCCCCGCCCGGACACCCCCGCCCGACCGCTCACCGCCCGACTGCCCCGGCGCTGGGACAGACTGACTGCCATGACAGTTGACGCGTTGACGGATGTCGCCGGAGTGCGCGTGGGGCACGCGACCCGCACCGGCGACGGCTGGCTCACCGGTACGACGGTCGTCCTCGCTCCCGAGGGCGGGGCGGTTGCCGCCGTGGACGTGCGTGGCGGCGGCCCCGGCACCAAGGAGACCGACGCACTCGACCCGCGCAACCTCGTGCGGAAGGTCGACGCGATCGTGCTCACCGGCGGTAGTGCGTACGGGCTCGACGCGGCGTCCGGCGTGATGGCGTGGCTGGAGGAACGGGGGCGCGGGGTACGGGTCGGGGCGGACCCCGCGCACGTCGTCCCTGTGGTGCCCGCAGCCTGCGTCTTCGATCTCGGACGCGGCGGCGGCTTCCGGGCCCGCCCCGGCGCGGACACCGGGCGGGCGGCGGTCGAGGCGGCCGCGGCGAGCGCTCCGGGCGCGCCGGTGCGGGAAGGCTGCGTGGGGGCCGGCACCGGCGCCGTGGTGGGCGGTCTCAAGGGCGGGATCGGCACCGCGAGCACGGTCCTCGGCTCGGGGATCACGGTGGCCGCGCTGGTGGTCGCCAACGCCGTGGGATCGGCGTTGGATCACGAAACGGGGGTGCTGTACGGGGAGTTGTTCCAGGGGCGCGTGGAGTACCCGGAGGCGGAGGTCCACCAGGCCGCGCGCGGGCGTCTCGCCGAGGCCGCCGCCCGGAACGCCCCGCCTCCCCTCAACACCACGCTCGCGGTGGTCGCCACCGACGCGGAGCTCTCGAAGGCGCAGGCGCAGAAGCTGGCCGGCACGGCACACGACGGCATCGCACGCGCTGTGCGCCCGGTGCACCTGATGAACGACGGGGACACCGTGTTCGCGCTGGCCACCGGTGCGCGCCCGCTCGACGCCGGGAACCCCCTCGCCCTCAACGACATCCTCGCGGCCGGCGCGGACCTCGTGACGCGCGCGATCGTACGGGCCGTACGCGCGGCCGAGCCGGTGGACGGGCCGGGCGGGAGCTGGCCGTCGTACGAGGAGTTGTACGGGGGGCGCTAGGCAAGAGTCGGGAAGGCAACATCCGGGACGACAAGGGTTTCTGACGGAACGTCGGAGCGTGTGGGAACTCCTGGTGCGGCCCGCGCGTTTTCGCAGCGTACGTTTTCTCGGTTCCCGGACATGATGTCCGACCGAGGGGCTACGGTATGCACCCACAAGGTGACATGCAGCAACGCCGGGAGAAGCCTTGAGCGTTCCGTACGAGACGGCTGCGTACGAACCAGCCGAGTCGCCCGAGTCTCCGGAGGAGCACCTCGCGCGGCTCCTCGGCCGTGCCCTGAACTCCTTCGAGCTGCCCGACGAGGCGATACGACAGCTCGACTGCGCGCTGGCGTACGACAGTTCGCTGCACTCCGCCCACCACAGTGCGGGGCTGCACCGCGAGACGTACCGGCACACCTGGCTGCTCGCCGACGGCTCGGCGATCACGCTCTGGGAGCTCGTCCACAACACGGCGCGCGGCAGCGACCCGCAGCACGAGGTGTACGTCGACGAGGAGGAGCTGCGCGCCGCGACCGCACGCCTGCCGCTGCCGCCGGAGACGCCGGACTTCGAACTGCCGGTGCTGGTCGAGCTGTCGTCCGTCCCCGAGTCGCGGCACGTGTACGTTCCGGACGACTCGGCGGACCACGCGCGCCGGCTGCTGCGCCGCGCGGAGAACCCCGACCGGCCGGACGCGGAGACGGCCGCGCTGCTGACGAAGGCGTTCGCGCACCAGATCACGCAGGCCTTCGGCCGCCCGGGCCGGGCGGGCCGGACGGGACTGCCGTTCTCGCTCTACGAGCACGCGTTCCTGCTGCGCGACGGCAGGGAGGTGTCGCTCTGGGAGGTCGAGCACACGGCGACGCCCGACGGGCGGCACATGTGCGAGGTGTACGTGACGGAGGACGCGGCCCGCGACGCCATGGAGCGGCGGGCCGCACGGCAGGCATGACGCGCGTAAGCCCTGAAGCTCTGAAGCCCTGAGGGGCGAGAGCCTCAGGGCTTCAGAGCTTCAGGACATCGGCACGCGTAGTGACGCGCGTGTCGGCGGGGTGCGCCTACGCCGCAACCGGCTGCTTCGCTCCCGTCCCCGGCGTCGCCTGGCCGGCCGTCGCCTCGGCGGTGGCGGTCTCCGGGGCCGGCTTGCGCATGCCCTTGAGGATGACGACGAGTGCCGTGGTGACGCACACACCGGCCGCGACGGCGAGCAGGTAGAGGAACGGGTTGCCGATCAGCGGGACCACGAAGATGCCGCCGTGCGGGGCGCGCAGGGTGGCGCCGAAGAGCATCGACAGGGCGCCGGTGACCGCGCCGCCGACCATCGAGGCCGGGATGACGCGCAGCGGGTCGGCCGCCGCGAACGGGATCGCACCCTCCGAGATGAAGGAGGCGCCCAGGACCCAGGCGGCCTTGCCGTTCTCGCGCTCGGCGTGCGTGAAGAGCCTGCCGCGCACGGTCGTGGCCAGGGCCATCGCCAGCGGCGGGACCATGCCGGCCGCCATGACCGCGGCCATGATCTTCATCGCCGAGTCACTGGGGCTGGCGACCGCGATGCCCGCCGTGGCGAAGGTGTACGCGACCTTGTTGACCGGGCCGCCGAGGTCGAAGCACATCATCAGGCCGAGCAGGGCGCCGAGCAGGATGGCGTTGCTGCCCGTGAGGCCGTTCAGCCAGTCGGTCATGCCCCGCTGGGCGGCGGCGATGGGCTTGCCGATCACGACGAACATCAGGAACCCGACGATCGCCGAGGAGATCAGCGGGATCACCACCACCGGCATGATGCCGCGCAACACCCCCGGGATGTTCACCTTCTGGATCGCCATCACCACGCCACCGGCGATCAGACCGGCCGCCAGGCCCCCGAGGAAGCCCGCGTTGATGGTGAGCGCGATCGAGCCGCCGACGAAGCCGGGCACGAGACCGGGCCGGTCCGCCATGCCGTACGCGATGTAGCCGGCCAGGACCGGGACGAGGAAGTTGAAGGCGACGAGGCCGATCTGGAAGAACAGCGCGCCCCAGCTGCCGGACTGGGTCCACACGAAGTGGTCCATGACCGACGGCACCTTGTCGACCCGGTAGCCGCCGATCGCGAAGCCGATGGCGATCAGCAGACCGCCCGCCGCGACGAACGGGACCATGTAACTGACGCCCGACATCAGCCACTTGCGCAGCTTGGTGCCGTACCCCTCGGTGGAGTCGCCCGCCCGCTCGACCGGTGTGCCGCCGGGTGCGGCCGGCGCGGTCACCTCGCCGCGTGCCGCCTTCTCCCGGACCTCGGAGATCAGCGCGCCCGCGCGGTTGATGCCCGCCTTCACGCCGACGTCGACGGTGGGCTTCCCGGCGAAGCGGTCCTTGTCGCGCACGGGGACGTCGTGCGCGAAGACCACGCCGTCCGCCGCCGCGATCACGGCCGGGTCCAGCCGGGTGAAGCCGGCGGAGCCCTGCGTCTCGACGGCGACCTCGACGCCCGCGTCACGGCCGGCGTTCTCCAGCGACTCGGCGGCCATGTACGTGTGCGCGATGCCGGTCGGGCAGGAGGTGACGGCGACGATACGGAACGGGCGCTCGCCCGCGTCATCGTGGGTGCCGTCCCGGTCGGACACGGCCGGGGCCGCCGCCGTACCGTCTCCGGCGTTGCCGCTGCTGCCGGCACCACCGCTCCCGGCACTGCCCGTTGCGGCGCCGGCGGAGGCCGCCCCCGGCGCCGCAACGGTGTCTTCGCCTTCGTCCTCGGCGACACCGTCGCCCCCGGCCGCGCTCTCCGCCACGCCCTCGGCCGAAGGCGTCTCGTCGCCGCGGATCAGCGCGGCCGCTGTCCGCCCGTCGGCCGCCGACCGCAGCGCGTCGGTGAACTCGGTGTTCATCAACTGCCGTGCCAGCGACGACAGGATCGCCAGGTGGGCGTCGTCGGCGCCGGCGGGAGCCGCGATCAGGAAGACGAGGTCGGCGGGGCCGTCCGCCGCGCCGAAGTCGATTCCGGCGGCGCTGCGTCCGAAGGCGAGCGTCGGCTCGGTGACATGAGCGCTGCGGCAGTGCGGGATGCCGATGCCGCCGTCGAGGCCGGTCGGCATCTGCGCCTCACGGGCGGCCACGTCGGCGAGGAAACCCTCCAGGTCGGTCACCCGGCCCGAGGTCACCATGCGCGTGGCGAGGGCGCGCGCCGCCGCCTCCTTGGTGTCGGCGGACAGGTCGAGGTCGACCAGGTCCGCGGTGATCATGTCGCTCATCGCGGGCTCCTTCGCACGCGTATCGCCCCGGGGGCGGGGTGGGCGGGAATGGGGACGGAGGTGCTGTGAGTGAGTGGCGGGGCCGGACGCACGTTCATGACACCGGCTCCGTCAGTTCGCGGTTCACCGGGACCGTTGCCGTGATCGTCACCGCGGCCGGGTACAGGTCGGCCGGGGTGGGCATCACGCTGCCGGGCAGCCGCACGGCGGCCGCACCGTGCGCGACGGCGGAGGCGAGCGCCTCCGGGCCGCTGCCGCCGGCGATAAGGAAGCCGGCCAGGGACGCGTCGCCGGCGCCGACATTGCTGCGTACGGCGTCGACGCGCGCGTTGCCGTACCAGGTGCCCTCGCCGTCCACGAGCAGCTGCCCGTCGGAGCCCAGGCTCGCGAGCACGGCGCGCGCGCCCATCTCGCGCAGCTCCTCGGCCGCCTTCACCGCGTCGCCCACCGTCATCAGGGGGCGCCCGACGGCCTCCGCGAGCTCCTCGGCGTTCGGCTTCACCACCTCCGGGCGCTCCCGCAACGCCGCCAGCAGCGCGGGCCCGGAGGTGTCCAGCGCGATGCGCGCACCGGCGGCGTGCGCCCGCGCGACCAGGTCGGCGTACCAGGCGGGCGCGAGCCCCCTCGGCAGGCTCCCGCAGCAGGCGATCCAGTCGGCGTCGCGCGACTGCGTGCGGACCGTCTCGAGGAGCAACTCCTGCTCGGTGTCCGACAGTTCCGGACCCGGCGCGTTGATCTTCGTCAGTACGCCGTTCGCCTCCGCGAGCGCGATGTTCGAGCGGGTGGCACCGGCGACCGGCACCGGCGCGACCTCGATGCCCTGCGCGTCGAGCAGCTCCGCGACGAGCGCTCCCGGCGCGCCGCCCAGGGGCAGGACGGCGACCGTGCGCCGACCGGCGGCCGCGACGGCGCGCGAGACGTTGACTCCCTTGCCGCCCGGGTCCATGCGCTCGGCGGTGGCACGGTTGACCTCTCCGTGCTCCAGCGACGGAACCTCGTACGTGCGGTCGAGGGACGGGTTGGGGGTGACGGTGAGGATCATGCGCGTACTACTTCCGTGCCGCCCCGCTCGATGGCGGCGGCGTCTTCGGGGCTCAACCCGCTGTCGGTGATCAGCAGGTCCACGTCGCCCAGGTCGGCGAAGCGGGCGAAGTGCTCCTGGCCGTGCTTGGCGGAGTCGGCGAGGAGGACCACGCGGCGGGCCGCGGCGACCGCCGCCCGCTTGACCGCCGCCTCGGCGAGGTCGGGGGTGGTCAGACCGTGCTCGGCGGAGAAACCGTTGGCGGCGACGAACAGCACGTCGGCCCGGATCTCGCCGTACGCGCGCAGGGCCCAGGCGTCCACGGCGGCGCGCGTACGGTGCCGTACCCGACCGCCGACCAGGTGGAGCTGGATGCCCGGATGGTCGGCGAGGCGGGCCGCGATCGGGAGGCTGTGCGTGACGACGGTGAGCGACGCCTCCAGCGGGACGGCCCCGGCGAGGCGGGCGACCGTCGTACCGGCGTCGAGGATCATCGTGCCGTCGGTGGGCACCTCGGCGAGGGCCGCCTTGGCGATGCGGTCCTTCTCGTCGGCGGCCGTGGACTCGCGTTCGGTGAGGTCCGGCTCGAAGTCGAGGCGGCCGGCCGGTATGGCACCGCCGTGCACCCGGCGGACGAGGCCGGCGCGGTCGAGGGCCTTCAGATCCCGGCGGATCGTCTCCGCCGTGACCTGGAACTCCTCGGCCAGCGAGAGCACGTCCACCCGGCCTCCGTCACGGGCGAGCCGGAGGATCTCCTGCTGCCGCTCGGGTGCGTACATGTCCGTTTGCCTCCGACTGATGCCCGAACCTGTGGTTTCACTCAGAGGCTACGCCTGGATTTCCGCGAAGTAAACAGGTTCGGACTCACTTCGGGCATGAACAGACTTCGGGCTAAGGCTGATGCACCTCCCGTCCCTCTTGCGCCTCTCGCGCCTTGCCCGCCCCTGCCACCCCTTCGGCATCTCCGGCGTCCCCCACCTCTCCCGCAGCGCCCCAGGAGAACCCTTGCAGCGCCCCGAGGTTGCGCAACGCCAGTGCCGTAGGCCCCTCCGGGCCGCAGGCTGCGGCGTCGGTCATGGACCAGGATTCGACGGCGACCCGTACCGCGGCGCCGGCCACCGCGGCGGTGAAGCGGAGTTCCGGGGTGACCCCCTGATCCCGCGCCGGGTCCATGGCAACGTTGTCGCGAGCGCGAGCCGCCAGGATCTCCGCCAGGTCCTGTTCCGACGCCTGGCACACCTCGGCCCACACCTTGCGCAGTCCGGGACTCGTGTGGGCCAGGCGTACGAGGGTGCGGACCCACTCCCACAAGGAGGCTGAGACGCCGACGGACGGCGTGAGGGTGTGACGGACGGCGTACTCCAGGGCCTCCGGCGGCGAGAAGGTCGCGGGAGCCTCGCGGAGCGCCTCCGCCCAGCGCCGGGCTCCCGCCGCGTAGAGCGGGGCCACCGCCTCCTCCTTCGTGGCGAAGTAGCGGTAGAAGGTACGCGGTGCGACGCCGGCGGCCCGGGCGATGTCCTCGGCCCGGGTGGCCTTCAGGCCCTGGCCGGCGAAGAGGCCGGCCGCGGCCCGGGCGATCTCCATCCGGGTCTCGGACTTGCGCCGCTCGGTCAGTGACACGGCGGGAAGTTGCTGGTCGGAGGCATGGCCGGGGGGTTGGGCGGCAGGCTATGCAAATGTGACAGAATCTGCCATCCGGTGGGCCACCCCGGAGTTCAGGTACGGGGTGGCCCACCGTCCCTTTCCTTCGCGTCTCGCGTTCCCTCGCGAAAAGGACGCCGGGCGCAAAGAAGCCGGGCTCCGGCGCCCGGGGGGGGTGAGGCGCCGGAACCCGGCTCTGGGAAGGTCCCGGCGCCGGGGGGGAGTGCGACGGGACGTGGCTCAGGGGTGTGGCGGGGCCGGTAGGAGTGCCGTCCCGGACCCCGAACTCCTGGGCCCTGAAGGGTTGTTCCCGGGGGCCCACGAGTTGAAGCGGCGGTACCGCGCCATGTTTGCGCCGTCTTCCGCCACCCGGCGTACGCGGGAGACGGAAGACGTGGACCGCCTTACGCCGCCGCGTCGAATCCGGTGTCGCGCGCGAGCTTCTTCAGTTCGAGCAGCGCGTGCTTCTCGATCTGGCGGATGCGCTCGCGCGTCAGGCCGTGCTCCTTGCCGACCTCGGTCAGCGTGCGCTCGCGGCCGTCCTCGATGCCGTACCGCATCTTGATGATGGAGGCCGTGCGCTCGTCGAGGCGCCCGATCAGGTCGTCGAGTTCCTCGCTGCGCAGCAGCGTCAGCACCGACTGCTCCGGAGAGACCGCGGAGGTGTCTTCCAGCAGGTCGCCGAACTGGGTCTCGCCCTCGTCGTCCACCGACATGTTCAGCGAGACCGGGTCACGCGCCCAGTCGAGCACGTCGACGACGCGCTCCGGCGTGGAGCCGAGCTCGGTCGCGATCTCCGCGGGCTCCGGCTCACGGCCGTGCTCCCGGTTGAACTCGCGCTGCACGCGCCGGATCCGGCCGAGCTCCTCGACCAGGTGGACGGGCAGCCGGATCGTGCGGGACTGGTCCGCGATCGACCGCGTGATCGCCTGACGGATCCACCAGGTGGCGTACGTCGAGAACTTGAAGCCCTTGCGGTAGTCGAACTTCTCGACCGCGCGCACCAGGCCGGCGTTGCCCTCCTGGATCAGGTCGAGCAGGGGCAGGCCGCTACGGGGGTAACGCCGCGCCACCGCCACGACCAGGCGGAGGTTGGAGCGGATGAAGACGTCCTTGGCCCGCTCACCCTCGGCGACCAGGGCCTCCAGCTCGGCGTGAGTGGCGTCCGTCCCGGACTCCACCTCGCCGTCGAGGACCTGCCGCGCGAACACACCCGCCTCGATGGTCTGGGACAGCTCGACTTCCTTGGCGGCGTCGAGCAGCGGCGTACGCGCGATCTCGTCGAGGTACATGCCGACCAGGTCGCGGTCCGCGATCTCGCCGGCATGGGCGCGAACGGTGCTTGCCGAGTCGGCCGTCTCTCGCCCAGAACCGAGAGCCTGGGAGGTTCCCCCACGGGCGGACTTACGACGGGCGACGGCACGGGTTGCCATGCGTACTCCCTTGCAATGGTGGACTAGCGGGTGGCTCCAGCGGACGCTCAGCACTCCGGGAACTCACATCGAGTACCCCGTTCGGAGAACTCACGTCGAGAACTCCGGAACCACTCCGAGAACCCTCGAAACGCTCCACGGGTGCCCTGCATCCGATGGAAACAACGACTGGAATCCGGACAGAATTCCCAACCCGCCCCCCGTTTTTTCTGATCATGCAGTACCCTGTCGGACCACTTGGGGAGGCGCGATGCCGTCGGAACATGCAGAGGTGCAGGTCAGGCCGGGGGTCGAGGACGACCTCGAAGCCCTCACGAACATCTACAACCACTACGTGCGTGAGACGCCGATCACGTTCGACACCGCCGTCTTCACGCCGGAAGAGCGCCGCCCTTGGCTGCTCTCCCACCCGGAAGACGGACCGTACCGCCTGATGGTTGCCTCGGACACGGCCTCCGGGGAGATCCTGGGCTACGCCACGTCCAGCCCGCACCGCCCGAAGGCCGCATACGGCACCTCCGTGGAGACGACGGTGTACGTCGCCCCGCACGCCGGCCGGCGCGGCATCGGCACGCTCCTGTACAAGGCGCTCTTCGAGGCCCTGTCGGGCGAGGACCTGCATCGCGCCTTCGCGGGCATCACCCAGCCCAACGAGGCGTCGACGCGGCTGCACGCAGGGTTCGGCTTCCGGTACGTCGGCACGTACAGCGAGATCGGCCGCAAGTTCGGCCGGTACTGGGACGTGGCCTGGTACGAGAAGGAGCTCTGACCCTCGGGAAGGGCATCGCCTGAACTACAGCGACGCCAACCGACCGATCAGTGCCGACGTCAGCCGAACTGCACCGACGTCAGCTGAAGCGCACCGGCATCAGCCGAACTGCACCGATCGCTTCGCGAGGCCCATCCAGAACCCGTCGATCATCGACCTCTGCGCATCCAGCTCGCCGCCGGCCTCCGCCGCGCCCATGGCCACGAAGAGCGGGGCGAAATGCTCGGTGCGCGGGTGGGCGTACCGGCCGGCCGGGGACTTGTCGAGGAAGTCCAGCAGGGCGTCCCAGTCGCGGTTCTCGAGCGCGCGCCGCCCCCAGTCATCGAACTCGGCCGACCAGCCCGGCACACCGGGGCCCGTGTATCGCAGCGCGGCCAGGTTGTGCGTGAAGAAGCCCGAGCCCATGATCAGCACTCCCTCGTCGCGCAGCGGGGCGAGCTTTCGGCCGATCTCCATCAGCCGGACCGGGTCGAGGGTCGGCAGGGAGATCTGCAGGACGGGGATGTCGGCGCCGGGGAACATCTCGACGAGCGGGACGTACGCGCCGTGGTCGAGGCCGCGGTCCGGGATGTCCTGCACGGGCATGCCGGGGGCGCGCAGCAACTTGCGGACGGATTCGGCGAGTTCGGGGGCGCCGGGAGCCTCGTACGTCACCTGGCGGTAGCGCTCGGGGAAGCCCCAGAAGTCGTACACCAGGGGGACGGTCCGGGTGGCGCCGAGGGCGAGCGGAGCCTCCTCCCAGTGGGCGGAGACGACGAGGATCGCCGTGGGGCGGTGCAGACCGGCGGACCAGGCGGCGAGCTGGCCGGGCCAGACCGGATCGTCGGCCAGTGGCGGGGCGCCGTGGCTGAGATAGAGGGCGGGCATGCGCTCCTGAGCGGTGGCGGACATGGCGGTGACTCCCTCCGGCGGGTCTGGCCGAGCGGTCGATGCGAGCGGCTGGTGCCGGCGGCCCACGCAAGCGGCCGATGCGAGCGTGTGACGCGAACCGCCACTGCTTCAACCTCATGCTTTAACTCTCAAGCGTATTGCTATCGCAGACCCTACGCCCTACTTGTTCAACTTTCAAGGAGCACACTCGTAGAGTGGGACACATGAACCCGGCATCCGACTCGGCCGCGCAGCCGCACCGCTGGCTCAGCGCCGAGGAGCAGCGCGTCTGGCGCTCGTATCTGCACGCCACCACCCTGCTCGAGGACCACCTCGACCGTCAGCTGCAGCGCGACGCGGGTATGCCGCACATCTACTACGGCCTTCTCGTCCAGCTCGCCGAGGCCCCGGGCCGCAGGCTGCGCATGACCGAGCTGGCCATGAAGGCGAAGATCACCCGCTCCCGCCTCTCGCACGCCATCGCGCGCCTGGAGAAGAACGGCTGGGTACGCCGCGAGGAGTGCCCCTCCGACAAGCGGGGCCAGTTCGCCGTGCTGACCGACGAGGGCGTCGAGGTGCTGCGGCACACCGCTCCGGGCCATGTGAACGCCGTACGCCAGGCACTGTTCGAGCGCCTGACCCCCGAACAGCAGAGGACCCTCGGCGAGATCATGGAGATCGTCGCCGAGGGCCTTCAGCCGAACGAAGCGGGTGCGGATCTGCCCTGGCTGCGCTGAGCCGGGGCAGCGCGTCGGGTCAGTGGGCGACGACCGGCACCGCCACCTCGTCCTCGGCACCCTCGGTCTTCTCGGCGCCGCCGCCGGAGGCCACGGTGCTGCCGCCCGGGCGCCCGGCGTTGACGAGGGTGAACACCACACCCGCGGCGACGACCAGCATGCCCACGGCGAACCAGATCGCGTTGCTGTAGCCGTGCACCATGCCTTGGAGCTGGACGAGTCGCTGCTGCGGCACGGTGGTCGCGGTCGCGATGTGGTCCTTGATGTACGCGGCGGTCGCGGAGGCGGCGATCGTGTTCAGCAGGGCCGTGCCGATCGCGCCGCCCACCTGCTGCGAGGTGTTGACCATCGCGGAGGCGACACCGGCGTCCCGGGGCTGCACGCCCTGGGTGGCCAGGGACATGGCCGGCATGAACGCCGTACCCATCCCGAGGCCGAGCATCACCATCGCGGGCAGCACCAGCGAGGCGTACGCCGAGGTGACCTCCAGCCGGGCCAGCAGGAACATGCCGACCGCGGCGGTCAGGAAGCCGGGGCCCATCAGCAGCCGGGGCGCGACCCGGGTCATCAGGCGCGCGCCGATCTGCGTCGAGCCGGTGATCATGCCGGCGACCATCGGGAGGAAGGCGAAGCCGGTCTGGATCGGCGAGAAGCCCTTCACGACCTGGAGGTAGTAGGTCAGGAACAGGAACGTGCCGAACATCGCGATGATCGCGAGACCGAGCGAGAGGTAGACGCCGCCGCGGTTGCGGTCGGTGACCACGCGCAGGGGCAGCAGCGGGGCCTTGACCTTGGCCTCGGTGACCACGAAGGCGAGCAGCAGGACCGCCGACGCGACGAACAGCGAGACGGTCACGGTGTCGCCCCAACTGGTGGACGCGGCATGCGTGAAGCCGTAGACGAGGGAGACCAGTCCGAGGGTGGACAGGATCACGCCCGGGATGTCGAGCGGGGAACGGTTGCGGCCGCCCTCCGGCTCACGGATGACGAGGAACGCGCCCGTGGCCGCGACGATCGCGAACGGGATGTTGACGAAGAAGGTCCAGCGCCAGTCCAGGTACTCGGTCAGCACACCGCCGAGGATGAAGCCCACGGCGCCACCGCCACCGGCGATCGCACCGTAGATGCCGAACGCCTTGGCGCGCTCCTTGGCGTCCGTGAACATCACGGCGAGCAGCGACAGCGCGGCCGGGGCGAGAAGGGCACCGAAGACGCCCTGGAGCGCACGGGCGCCGAACATCATGGCGCCGCTGGTGGCCACGCCGCCGAGCGCGGAGGCGACGGCGAAACCGATCAGGCCGATGACGAAGGCCCGCTTACGGCCCCACAGGTCGGCGATCCGGCCGCCGAACAGGAGCAGACCGCCGAAGGCGAGGGCGTAGGCCGTGACGACCCACTGCCGGTTGCCGTCGGTGATGCCCAGGTCGTGCTGGGCGGAGGGCAGGGCGATGTTCACGATGGTCGAGTCGAGGACGACCATCAGCTGGGCCAGCGCGATGAAGACGAGCGCCTTCCAGCGGCTGGCGTGAGCGTCGGGCACGCTTCGGGCTGTTTCGGACATGGGGGTACCCACTTCGGGACTCCGTTACGGAAAAAGGGCGTGAAAAGGACGGGGAGGGGGCGAGGGGAGAGGGGCCGACCACGGAAGTCAGCGGGGAAACGACGGGAGATGACGGCTCGTCAACGTCGACGGCCGGACTACGGTCCTGAACTGATCGGTCGGGTCAGCCTTGGCGCAGATCCTCCATGGTCACGGCCGTCCCCGGCAGGGCGGATCGGGCCGGGGCCCGCAGTCCGTCCAGGAACAGCTGCAGATGACGGTGTACGAAGCGGTCGACATCGCAGGCCGTACCGGCCGGGGGCCGGCTGAGCTGGGCCACGGCGACCAGCAGATCGCCGACACCGACGTCGGCACGGAGCAGCCCCGCCTCCTTGGCGCGGCACATGAGCTCCCCGACGAGCCGCTCCACACGTTCGCGGGCGGCCTCCAGGTCGGGATGGTGCTCGTCGAAGGTGCTGGAGATCATCGGACACAGGGCGCTGATCCGCTCGTCGGCGGCGACGTGCGCGAAGTGCTCCAGCGCCTCGAAGGCGTCGCCGCTCTCCGCCAGCGCCCGCTCGGCCGCCCGCACCGTACGGTCCATGACCGAGCAGACGACCTCACGGATGAGGGCGTCGCGGTCCGGGAAGTTCCGGTACAGCGTGGCATTGCCGACGCCGGCCCGACGGGCGATCTCGTCGAGCGGCCCGTCGGTGCCGTGCTCGACGAACATCTCCCGGGCGGCGGTGACGATCCGCTCCCGGTTGCGCAGGGCGTCGGCACGGGGCCGGGGCGCCTTGCGCTGCACGGGTCGGGGGGACGTCACGGTGGACACGGTGCACTCCTCAAGATGCTGATGCCTGCTGCCTGATGACTGCCGGCGGACGACGAACGACGGGAGGGACGACAGACGGCTATTGACTGATGACGACCGCCTGGCGACGGAGCGCGATCCGGGGAACGACTCCCCGTTTCGCGCGAACACAGGCATAAACGGGGAAGCAATCCCCGGTTATTTCCCACCGCCAGAAAGATTCCTCGTGACCTGAGTCACACACCTGAGCCGCGCCACCCCGCTCACACCTCTACCGGCCGGAAACCCACGCCCCACCTACGCAAACACCACGATCGGCCTCCTCCAGCGCGCGCCCCGCGCCCCGTCGACACAGGGTGATCGCAAGGGTGCAGTCGGAGACCGGCGGCTGCCATGGAGCGAGAGGTTCCCGCATGCAGCCGCAGCCGACCAGCTGCCGCCATGCGCCGGGCGCGCGGCGGATACGCCCGCGCCGCGTGGCAGCCCTCGCGTCCGTGACCGCCCTGACCTTCGCGGTCAGCACCTCGGCCGGAACGGGGCACCTCGCGGCCGGCCCCAGCAGCGCCGGAGCGGGTTCCGTCGCCCTGGCCCGCATCCCCGCCCTCAGCCCGTGCCTGATCAGCGGCGGCCACGAGGTCCAGATGACGGAGGGCATCCCCACCCCCCACGGCTACTCCCGCTCCACCGGCACCGTCCACGCCCTGACCCTGATGGTCGACTTCTCCGACGCGCCGGGCGACGGCAAAGCCCTCGACCGCTTCCGCGAGTTCTTCCCGAAGACCCGGAACTGGTTCCGCACCGCCTCCTACGGTCACCTCGACTACCGCCCCGAGACCCCGATCGACGGCTGGCTGCGGATGCCGAAACCGTTCAAGGAGTACGGCATAGAACGCGGCGCTCCCTTCGACCCCGGCTACCGCCGCCTCGTCCAGGACATAGTGGCCGCCGCCGACCCGAAGGTGGACTTCCGCGACTACGACCTCCTGAACGTGCTGATCACCCCGAACGCCGGCCCCTCCGCCCTCGACACGGTCCTCTCCGTGACCTTCGCCGGCAACGCCGAGGCACCCGTCGCCGACGGTGTCTCCGTCGCGAACGCTTCATTCATCTACTCCCGCCAGGACGACGGCTCCGGCTCCTACGACCAGACCGGCTACCGCGTCCTCCCCCACGAGAACGGCCACGTCTTCGGGCTGCCCGACCTCTACACCCAGGACGGCGGGGGCACCGTCGGCCACTGGGACATCATGAGCGAGGACTGGGGCGCCAACAACGACCTGCTCGCCTGGCACAAGTGGAAGCTGGGCTGGCTGGAGCCGTCCCAGGTGAGCTGCGCGGCGGCCCGGGGCAGCAAGGAGTACTCGCTGACGCCGATGTCCCGGGCCGGCGGCCGCAAACTCGTCTTCGTCCCGATCGACGACCGCACCGGCTACGCCCTCGAACTGCGCGCCCAGGGCGGCAACGACGAGACCGTGTGCCAACCCGGCGTACTGATCTACAAGGTGGACGCGAACATCGACACCGGCCGCGGCCCCATCACGGTGTACGACTCCCACCGCAACTCGGGCGGCTGCACCCGCAGCCCCAACGTCCAGGCAGAACTCTCCGACGCCCCCTTCGCCCCGGGCGCGACCTTCAAAGACCCGCACAAGGGCATCACGATCAAGGTGGCGAAGGCGGACCGGGCTGGGAACTACAAGGTACGGATCACACGCAAGTGACCCCCACACCCCCGCCGACAGATCCGGTACGCTGACGCCTGTGACCCACGCGGCCACGCTCCGCCTTCGTAGCTCAGGGGATAGAGCACCGCTCTCCTAAAGCGGGTGTCGCAGGTTCGAATCCTGCCGGGGGCACCAGCCAAAAGGCCCCGGACCGATCATGGTCCGGGGCCTTTGACATCCAGTTCTGACATCAACGAGGACGGTCACCGACGACCGGGACGCCTCCGCAGCAGGCGGTCCATGTGGCTCATGGCCTCTCGCTGGGTGTCCTGGACGACGTGGGTGTAGACGTCCATGGTGATGCTGATCTGAGAGTGCCCGAGGATCTCCATCACGACGCGAGGCGCAACTCCAGCCGCCGTGAGGAGAGTCGCGGTGCCGTGGCGGGCGTCGTGCAGCCGGATGACGCGGAGGCCGGCCGACTGGGCGATGCGGGTGAAGGAGCGGTAGACGTTCCGCGGCTCGACCGGGCGGCCGGTGCGGGTGGTGAAGACGTACTCGGACTCCCGCCACCTCTCCCCCGCCTTCGCGCGGGCAGCTGCCTGCCGCAGGCGGTGCCAGCGCAGGGGCGCGATGCAGAGGGCAGGGAGCGGGACGGCACGGCGACGGCGGCTCTTCGGGTCGTCGTCGTAGAGGACGCCACGGCGCCGCTGGGTCTGCTGACGGACGTAGAGGACACGGTTGTCGAGATCAAGGTCAGACCAGCGAAGGCCAACGATCTCTCCCCGGCGTAGGCCCATGGCGATGGCGAGCACGAAAGCCGCGTAGAGCGGGTCCTTACGGGAGGCGGCGAGGAAGTCGAGCGTCTCGTCGAGGGTCCAGGGCTTCAGCTCCTTGGTGTCGGTGCGGGGCGGCTCAACGAGCTTGGCGACGTTGCGCGTGATCAGTTCCTCACGGCAGGCAGAGGACAGCGCGGAGCGCAGAACTCGGTGCGATTCCTTGGCGGTTGCAGCGGTGGTCTCCTTCTCCAGGCGGACGAGAAAGCGGCGAACGTCGGCGACGCCGAGAGACTCCAGCCGCTTCGCGCCGAGCATGGGCACCAGGTAGAGCCGGACGTGCGCGTCGTACTTGTCGTAAGTGCTCAGCTTCCGTCGGGGCTTGATGACGTTGTCCAGCCAATACGGCAGCCACTCAGAGAGCTTGGCCGAGCGGGTGGGCACGGGTACGCCCTGATCCACCTTGTCGAGCAACTCGCGGCGTTTGGCGTCGCACTCGGCCCAGGTCTTGCCGTAGGCGAACTTGCGGGCGCGAGTGCCGTCCGGCTGGAGCACGTACACAGCACAGTGGAAGCGGCCGTCTTTGCGCTTCGTGATGGTGCCAGCGCCATTGGGGTTCCGCTTGCGTTGCTGGGCCATCAGGCAGCCGCCTCCAGTTCGTTGGTGATGTAGTCGCGGATGGCCCGTGCCGGGATACGGCGGCACCGGCCGATGGTGATCGAGGGCAGCCGACGGGAGCGGATCAGGTCGTAGACCGTGGAGCGACCGAGCTTGAGCCGCCGCATCACGTCCGGCACCGTCAGCAGCTCGTCGTCATGCATGAGTGGGTTCTCCTTCCGTTCCGGGGGCTGGCTCGAGGGATGCGGCTAGCCAGGCTTCGGTGTCGGAGAGGCCAGTTCCGGCGAAGACCCAGTGCGCGAGGACGTACGTCGTCTCGGGCTCGGGCCCGTTCGCTGGCGTGGCTTGGGCTCGGCGCCATTCGACGCGGGCGTTGCGGAGGGCGCCGAGGGTGGTGGAGTAGCGGCGGGACTTGGTGGAGAAGTGGCCGCGGAATCCGAGCATGTGGGCCCAGGCGCGGAGCCGGAGGTGTTCGAGGTCCTTGCGGGCGCCGAGGGTCCAAGCGGTGCGGATGAGTCGGCGGGCGTGGTCGCTGATGTCGAGCTGGGCCAGTTCGGCAGCGAACTTGAGCGGGCGGTCGAGGGCGCCTGTCGCAGTTTCGGCGCCCTTGGTGGCGTACTTGGCGATGTACGCGGCGACGGCTCGTTCGGTGAGCTCCTGGCCGTCGTTGAAGTCGGCGGATCGGATGGTGCGGACGTCGAGTTGGCGGCCGAAGGTGAAGGTGTGGCCGCGGCCGTCGATGACCGGGCCGTCCACGCGAACCCTGCTCGCGGCGGCACTGATGGCGTCGGTGAGCAGCTCGGCAGTGGCCCAGGCCGGGGGCGAGGTGTCTCCGCCGCCGGGGCCGTCCAGGCGGATGACCGCGTGGAAGTGGACGGCACCCCGCTTCTGGTACTCGGCGACCTTGGCGAAGGAGACGCGGGCGTGCTCGCGGAGGCGGCGCTGTGACAGTCCTGCCCGCTTGGCGACCTCACGGCGCAGGTACGTCGAGAAGCGCCGCCAGAGCTGACCGGCGTGGGCATTCCAGAGGACGGCCGCTTCGTAGTCGTAGGTGTCCGGGTTGAGCGGGGTGCCGAGTGCGTCGTCGTCCTGGTCGTGGAGGGCGCCGCACCGGCAGGGGCGTCCGTCCGTGCGGCGGTTATGGACCGGACCGAAGCCGGGGGCGGTGAAGGTGGCGAAGACGCGCGGGTGCGCGGCGACTTGCTCCGGGGTGCCCTTGCCGCCGCGTAGTCCGGCAGTGATCAGGTGGAAGGTGTCTCGGCGGTAGACCTCAGCGCAGGCCGGGCAACGGGTCGTACGGCGGTTGTTGCAGCGGACGAGGAGTTGGCCGGCCGGAAGGTCCGACGAGTCGAGATGGCGGAGGACGCGGCCGATCTCTCCGGTCGTGGTGTCGAGGTTGTACTCGGTGCGGTGGCCGTCGAGGCGGATCGGGTGGGTGCAGCCGCCCAGGCCGGAGAGCTGGCGGAGGATACCGGGCAGGGTTCCGCCCATCGCCATGTTCGCGAGTTCCGGCAGCGGGGGCGGGGTGGTGCGCGTGAAGATGGCGTTCTCCTTCTGGCTGGCTTGGTCAGGGAGGACAGGCCCCGGGGCGGCGGATGCTTGGTGGTGTCGCGCCGCCCCGGAGGTCAGGTGCCGTGTCAGCGCCGGGTCTGTTCGCGGAACAGGGAGCGCAGGACCAGGGCGGCGATGGCGACGGAGATGGCCGTGACGGCGACGGTTGCCAGGAGCGAGGTGAGGACTACGCCGCCGACGAGCACGGTCACGACGGCTTTTTTGTCGATGGAGATCGACGGGAGCGGGCGCCGTACGGGCGCCTGGTCGGTCGGGGTGTGGGTGTGCGCGGGCGGCGGGGTGGGGTTGTCGGGGTACTTGGGCAGGAACACGGCGAACCCTCTCTCATCTACTCGTCTAGTTGTGTGAGCCGTTTATGACGCCCACGCCGGAACGCGTGCCGGATTCGATGGCCGGGGCCATGAAGGTGTGGGAGAGCCAGAAGCCGAAGAGGGCGATCAGGACGACGATCCATGTCCGGACGCCGAGGAACTTGACCGCTCCCCAGGCGAAGAAGCCGAGGACGACGACGAGCGGCAGGCTGACAGTCACGGTGTGCGGGTCCTTTCAGCGGACGGGGCAACGGTGTGTGCGGGCAGCCAGCTCGGCGGCGGCGCGGCTGTCGTAGTCGGCGGAGAAGCCGCAGCGCGGGGCGGTGCAGGCGGCGGTGTGCTTCTCCTGGCCCCGGTTGTCGTAGGCGGTGCCGATCTGAACGGGGCCGATGCGGGTGACGTCTCGGAAGCGTCGGTTCGCGGTCACGCGGTTCTCCTCTCAGAGGCGGGTGACGATCGCCTCGGCCATGGGCGCGGGAACGCCCAGGCGAGCGCGGAGAGTTGGGGTGTCGATGGGGGCGCCGGTGCGGGTGTGGTGTTCGGCGGCGACCTTGCGGGCGTGGTCGACCAGGGCGGCCGGGACGGGAACAGCGGGGCGTTCGGGCGGGGCCTTGATGGCGGGTTGTGCAGGCGCCGGGGGTGAAGGTTCGGGCGCGTCCTCCTGGTCCTCGATGACCTCGACGGCGCTGTCTGCGTGCGGCTTCGGCGCTGTGTGGGCCAGGAGCGTTCCGCCGAGGAAGGCGACCGCGGGCCAGCCCGCGACGAGGATGCGCAGCCATGCCGGCACCTGGTGGATGTCGAGGAGTCCGGCGGTGGCGACGTTGGCGCCGAGAGATGCGGTGAGTGCGATGACGAACCAGCACCACCCGGCTGCCTTGTCGGTACCGGAGCGCAGTCGACGCCAGGCGGCGACGAGCAGCAGGTCGACGCTGATCGGGTAGGCCCAGGCTTTCCAGCCGTCCTGTCCGGCCGCAGAGGCGATGTCGTGCAGGTGGGCGAAGGACAGCGCGGCGGCGATGACCGCTTGGACGAGTACCGCGTCGACGCGGGCCAGGTGGGCGCGCATGATGCGGCTCCTTCCGGATTCGGGCATGGGAGGGGTAGGGGCGTGGCGCGAGGCGGTCACGCCAACCGGGTTGCGGGGAAAGATCAGTCGGTCACGGGGTGCGGCTTCACGACGGAGACGGGTGCCTCGACCGGTCGTGCAGGCACGTCGGGACGGAAGGGCTTGAGCGAGGGCAGCTCGGGGACCAGGTGCGCCGACTCGCGGCAGATCTCGGCGGCGTCACCGAGGGAGAGGTACGGCGTGCGGATGCGGGACCAGCCGCCGGAGGTGTCACCGGCCACGGCAAGGCCGGGCTGTTCCGGGGCGATGGCGCAGGCGGCGGAGACCGCTTCGGGGGCGATGTCGCCGAGCGCCATCTTGGCGGAGGCTTCGTCGTTGACACGGTGGCAGACACGGCCGGTGAGCTGGGCCCGGAGCATGGTCGCGCCTTTGCCGAGTTCGGCGCCGAAGCGCTGGCCGCAGACCTCCAGGTAGATGCCGGCGGCGCGGCCGAGCTGGGCGAGGCGGATGAGCTGGGTGACCATCTCGTCGCGGCGTTCCTCGTCCTTGCGCGTGGCGACGAGGAAGAGTTCGGCCACCTCGTCGACGAACAGCACGATGGGGACAGGACGTTCGTGTTCAGGCAGGCCCCAGATGTCGGAGGTGATCTCCTCGTCGGGGGTGTCCGGAGCGATGCCCTGGCGGCCCTTGATCAGGTCGTAGCGGTCCTCCATTTCCTTGACCAGGACGGGCAGCAGCTCGGCCGCCTGCTCCGGATCCGTGGCCAGCGCCGACAGCCGGGAGGCGAAGGGTGCCAGCTCCACGCCCCGCTTGCAGTCGATGCCGACCAGGGCGACCGGCTGAGGGGCGAGTCCGGCGATCAGGTGGCGCAGGTACATGGACTTGCCGGACAGCGTGGCACCGAGGGTGAGTTGGTGCGGGATGGTGCGGTAGTCGCGTATGAAGGGAGTGGCGTCCTCCCGCAGCGCGACCGGCACTTTCAGGAAGCCCTCGGCGACCTTGCGAGGCATCCGCACCCGCCTCAGCACGTCGAAGCCGACCAGCCGCAGCTCAACCACGCCCGGCTTGACGGTCGAGACGTACACGGCGTGAACGCCCCAGGCGTGCCGCAGCCGTTCGGCCGAGGCGGCGACGTCGGCGGGCTCCTGCCCCGGAGCGAGCCGGAGACGGAGCCGCAGTCCAGTCAAGCCCCGGCTGCGCCTCCGCGCGCCCACAGGTGGATAGGGCCGATGGCCATGAGTCGATCACCGCATAGGGCAGGCCGCGGTCAAGGCGGTGCCTCCGGCGGGGGATCGGCCGGCACCGGGATGGAGGGGGCGCCGTTCCCGACTGCGGGACCGTAGTGGCGTGCGCGGAGAGCTCCCATCACCCGGACGTCGGCCTGGACGGGCGAGGGCTCCTGGGGCGCGGGCGCTGCTGCATCGGTCATCCCTCAAAGCTAACAACGCGCGGACCTGCCCGGATGGAGATGACGTGCTTGGCCGGGAGCGTGGCACGCAGCGTTAGTGCGATGGCACGCGGGCATAGAGGGTCCGATTCCGGCGTGCATACGTTGGGTGGCAGCCCTACGTTGGGAAAGCCGAGGTCGCAAAGCCACCGAAATGACTGCCGGCACTTCCACGGCCGAGTCGCCCTCGATCAGCAGAGGAGATCGTCATGGCAAGCAGCAACCGCGCCGTCGTCTTCCAGAACCCGAGAGACATGCGCGTTGAGTCCCTCGACTTCCCGAAGCTTCAGATGCCGAACGGGAAAAAGGCCCCGCATGGCGTCATCCTCAGACTCGTCGCCACCAACATCTGCGGTAGCGACCTGCACATCTACCGCGGGTCCTTCCCGGTGCCCCAAGGCATGGTGATGGGGCACGAGATGACCGGGGAGGTCATCGAGGTCGGCCCCGACGTCGAGTTCCTCAGTGAGGGCGACCTCGTCTCCGTCCCGTTCAACGTCGCCTGCGGCCGATGCCGCAACTGCAGGGCGCGCCGGACCGACGTCTGCGAGACCACGAACCCCAAGGTGGCCTGCGGAGCGTACGGCTTCAACCTGGGCGACTGGGCCGGCGGCCAGGCCGAGTACCTGTTCGTCCCGTACGCCGACTTCCAGCTCCTGCGCTTCCCGGACAGGGACCAGGCCATGGCGAAGATCCGTGACCTGGCGCTGCTCTCGGACATCCTGCCCACCGCGTTCCACGGTCTCATGGAGGCCGGTGCCAAGCCGGGCTCGACCGTGTACATCGCCGGCGCCGGCCCGGTCGGCCGCTGCGGCGCAGCAGCGGCGCGCCTCCTCGGGGCGTCCTGCATCATCGTCGGCGACTACAACAAGGACCGCCTGGAGCTGGTGAAGAAGAACGGCTGCGAGACGATCGACCTGAGCCAGGACGCAGCGCTGACCGACCAGATCGAGGCCATCCTGGGCGAACCCATGGTCGACTGCGCAGTCGACTACGTCGGCACCGAGGCACACGGCATCGGCCGCGAGGCCGAGGACATGGACCCGGCCTACGCCATCAACCAGGTGATCGACGCCACCCGCGCGGGCGGAGCCACCGGAGTCATCGGCGTCTACGGCCCCGACCCGCTCGCGAAGTCGAAGGCCGAGCAAGAGGGAACGTACCCGATCGACTTCGGCAAGGCCTGGATCAAGTCGCCGCGGATCTCCGCCGGGCAGGCACCGATCATGCACTACAACCGCGAGCTGATGATGGCGATCCTGTGGGACCGCATGCCCTACTTGAGCGCCATGCTCAACACGAAGGTGATCAGCCTCGACGACGCCCCCGACGCCTACGCGACCTTCGACACGGGAGTGGCCGAGAAGTTCATCATCGACCCCCACGGCCTCATTCCCGCCTGAGGCCCGCCCTCCCCGACCCGCAGTCCCCGTTCGGGGAGGCTGCGGGCCGTGCCGGGCTGCTCAGCGACAACCAACGCTGACAAACGTCGACTGCTCCGCCGTTGGTCAGAAGGTTGACCAATGACGGAGCCGCAGATCACCGGCCTGCGGTTTCAGAATTTTGACTACTGATGCCGGCGGACGAGGTGCTCGGTGTACCGGCGCCCGAAGGCCCGGGCTAGTCCGTCTCAGTTTCCGTCTCATTCAGCGACGGACGCCGCCGTTCAGGAGGGTTCGACCGTCGGTTCTCGTTGAACGGGCGACCGAACATGAACCCAGGTGAACGTCCCATCAGGCCCGCTGGACCACCAAGAGACTTGGAAAGCGGGGATGCACCCGTCCGGCCCAGGGCAGGCGGGGACAGTCCCCGGGCACTCGAGGATGGGGAAGCTATGCCGGCGAGTACGCTCCGCGCATGGCTCTCACGGTGCACATCCCCGAATATCTGGAGGGCTGCGAGCTGATAGCAGGCGAGGATCTCGCACGCGAGCCCGCCTTCTGGCTCGCACATCTCATGTTGACCGTGGGAGATCCGGATCCAGAGCGCTACGGGGTGGACGCGTCGGTCTACGAAGAGATGGTGGAGCGCCTCAGCAACCCTGAGGAGCCCTGGCCGGTGCTGCGTGTCCCCTTCCAGGGCGGCCATACCGCTTACGTCGTGTACGCCAACTTCGACGACGCGAACAACGTCGACTTCTTCGTACGCCACCACGAGTGGGGACGACTCGGTTACCTCGGTCAGTGCGGCGCCGATGAGGCCGGACCCGGCCTGGCATGGACGGAGCTCGCCACACTCGCCGAGGCCGCACAGAACAGCAGTGAAGGTTTGACCGACAGCTCACAACGCCTTCTGCTCCTGCTTCCGATGCTCGGCGACGCCGAGATGCCCCGCGAGGCGCGTCACATGGTGGCGCAAGCGCTGGCCCACTGCGGCATACGTTCCGAGGCAGCAGACGAGTTGGCTACCGTACTGGTCGGCGAGCAGGAGTCCGATAGCGAACCCCACTGGACCGTGACTGCTGACAGTCCTGTCGCCGTGTGCTCGTCGTCCTACAGCCCCCGCCAGATACCGCTCGCCCTCGGCATCGCACCGCATCAGGCCCAGGACCTCGCGGACGCCCTCAACGGACGCGGGTGACATCCACGAGTGACATCAACGACAGTGGACGGCGGCGACAACCAGCAGCCGCGCGCGGCACCGACGCACGAGGCGGACCCTAGCCCGACCGGGTGGAGAACGAACTCCTAAAGCGGGTGTCGCAGGTTCGAATCCTGCCGGGGGCACCGGGCGAAAGACCCCGGACCGATCATGGTCCGGGGCCTTTGACATCTACTTCTGCCATCGACGGACGCCGTCACTGACGACCGCGACGCCTCCGCGGCAGCCGGCCCATGTGGCTCATGACCTCGCGCCGGGTGTCCCGACCGGTGCGCTTCCTGCCACTCCCCACCGCCAGGGCGTTGAACTTCCAGCCTGCGCGTACGACTTCAAGTTTGGGACGGTGTCCGGAAGATTGGGGTGGCTTCCCACCCGTGAGGGCGCGGGTACCGCTGTCGGGGTGAACCTTTCCCCTACGGGAGCATGTCTCGAAGGGCTGTCCGTAGATCCGTTGTGCTGCTGAGGTAGAAGTTTTGCGAATCGCAGCAAATGCGATGTCTCTCCCTCGAATCTGAGCGAAAGCAGAGCCCCCGTGCTTAAGAGATCTCTCGTAGCGGCCGCGGCCGTGGCGATGGTGGTTGGGACAGCCAGCCTGGCGGAAGCCGACGATGTGGTGCGCGTCGTGCAGAGCGAGCCGGTGACGATTCCCGCGGCCTCCGGCGGATTCCCCGGCAGGGCCGCAGCCGCGGCCCAGTGCCCGGCCGGCGAAACCCGAACGGGCGGCGGAGCCATCGTGACCGCCGGCAACTCCTACGCCGACAGGTACCAGCTCGGCGCGAGTGCACCGATCGGCGGCGAAAGCTGGTGGGCCTTCGCGACGAACTCGGACCCCTCCAGCCCGGGAACCCTTCAGGTCTACGCCCTTTGCGCGAAGGTGGTCAGCGCCCCGGTCCTCACTACTCCGTGAAACCGGTCCCGGATTAGCAGGCGAGAAGCGCGCCTCATGCACCAGACAAAAGGCCCCGGACCGATCATGGTCCGGGGCCTTTGACGGCGACGTTTGACGGCAATCGACTCCGCCCTCGTCCCCGGCTACCGCTGCAGTTCCAGCGACTGGCGCAGGGTCTTGCACGCCACCCTGATCACTTACGGCAAGAGAACGATCAGGGCGACTGTGTAAAGAGTGACGGCCGCGGTCGTGCCGTAAGCCTCAGAACGCCTGACACTTTTTTGATCTTCATTCGAGAACGCGTGGGCCGTGCGTTGGACGCCCAGGAAAACTCCCACCATGGCGAGCAGGAGCCCAACGCCGACCAACGTGTTGACGCTTGCGGCCGTCGGCGTGAAGTGTCCGATGAAGGCTCGCGCAGCCATTGCGACCAGGATGGGGATCGCTCCGACAGAGGCGATGAACTGCGCCTGTCTATACGCATATTCCTGATCTTGGATCCACTGCTTCTTCAGCCAGCCAGGACGCACCTGCGGATCACGGGGGCCCGTGCGGTAACTGTCGCCTATCGCGAAGGATGTGAAGTAGCCGCCGGCTAACCCTCCCACCCCGGTGATGAGCGAGAACAGTGTCCGCGCCGTCGGCAGGTAGAGCGCCGCCAAGACTTCGAAGGCGGCGAGGACGGAAACGATGGACACCACGACAGCCACCGCTATACACATCACCGCCGGCGGGAGGTTGGCGGTCTCGTCCTGCTCGGCTCCGATCGCCGCCAAGCCGATCGACCCGGTGAGGCTGGCGATGATCGCGACTACCAGTAACCCCGTTGCCAGCGTGACCAAGATTCCCTTGCCATGATGGGCGCTGGTGAAAAGCACCGTGACAGTAGGAACTGCAAGGGCTCCGAACGCTCCCACGATCGGGGCGTAGGCTGCCGCTCCTTTCCTGACGTCATAGTGGCCTTCAGCTTCTACAGCACCTGAGTTGTCTGCCATGGAAGATAATTGCCTCACGGTGGCCCCGCACACAACTCAGTTGCTCAACTGAGGTGAAATTGCTTGCCGTTCACCGGTCGGGGCTGCGAGTGGTTCAGTGAACGGCTGCACTTTCCAGCCGCTTCCACTCTCAAGCTTTGCAGCATCGAGTCTGAATCGGTTCATGCGTCAGGCAGGCGGCGTTTGAGCAGCCGGTCCATGTGACTGATCGCCTCACGCTGGGTGTTGTGCCCGACGTATGTGTAGACGTCCATCGTGTCCAGCACTGAGGTTCGATAGGCTCCCGCGGTCTTCGTACCCGGGGAGGGAGCACCTCACCGCGAGGCACGGACGACGTGGTTCACAGCCGGTACGGCTACGACGACGGACGCCGCCCATGGTCCAAAACAAGCCCTGGCCGGCCGGCCAGGGCCACACGGAAAAGTGCGTGTTGTCCAAGCCCTGGCAGGTCTAAGCTCGGCCGGTGACCTTGAAATGGCAACATGTGATTGTTCATTCGGCAGATCCGGAGGCCCTCGGGCAATGGTGGGCCGAGGCTCTTGGTTGGGTTGTGGTCCACACCTCCGATGTGGAGTTCGCGATCCGCCCGGAGCCGGATCGCCTGCCGGGGTTGGAGTTCGTCCTCCTTGATGAGCCCAAGAAGGGCAAGAGCCGACTGCATCTCGACTTCGTTCCAGATGATCAGGACGCCGAGGTGGCTCGCCTCGAGGCACTTGGCGCACAGCGAGTTGATATCGGTCAGGGCGATCAATCGTGGGTTGTCATGGCAGACCCCGAAGGTAACGAGTTCTGCGTTCTTGGCCGGCGGAGCCAGTAAGCGACTCCCTGAGACACCGGCACGGCCAAAGGCCGAAAGCTCGTGGCAGCCGCTCGCCGTTGGGCCCGGCCGGACCGGGCACTCCGGTGCGGCCGGGCCCCGCCAGCCCCTCGTCGCGTCCTACTCCTCCGGCTCCCAGGCCTGGAGCAGGTCGAAGAGGCGTCGGTCGCCGTCGACTTTCAGGGAGTCCACCGGAATACGGCCGTACAGGACCAGGACCAGCTCACTGGCCGTGCCTCGGGCGGAGGCGTCGGCCGGGCCCGGGCCCTCGCCGGCGGCGGTGGCGGTGGCGGTGGCGGTGGCGGGCATGGTGCCGGGCGCGGGGAGACGGCTGGCCCGCGCGCCGTCGGCGGAGAGCGAGAGGCGCCACGAGCGGCCCTCTATGGCGTGGAAGTCGACGGCAGCGGGCTCGTGCGGCCAGGGCTCCGTCGTTGCGCAGCAGGTGGACAGAAACTCGTCGACACCGTCGAGTGCCGCCTCGTCCGGCAGCGGCTGCGGGGCGCCCAGGGTGACCTGAGCGTCGTAGGTGTGCACCGCGATCTCCTGCAGCTGGTGTCGGGCGACGGCACCGCAGGTCTGCGGCGACTGCGACGCACCCCACCACGTCCAGCAACCGCGATCCGGGCCGGCCTCCCGCAGTGCGTCCAGCAGCTGCTGCGTCGATGCGGCCGACCAGGCCAGCAGGGCCTCGCGCTCCCAGGGCGCAGCCGGGCCCTCCGATGCGGACTTGGCCGGGGCGGCGGGCCCTGCGGTGATGGTGGCGGCCCAGGAGCGGCGCCCTTCGCCCAGGTGCTGCGCCAGATCGAACAACGTCCACTCGGGGCAGGTCGGCACCCGCACGTCGAGGCTGGGCGCGGAGGCGACCGCGGCGCGGAAGGCGGTCGACCGTTCGTCGATCAGCCGCAGCAGAACGGGGAACTCCAGAGTCTCGTCCACGTCGGCTGTCTATCACCGTGCTCCGCCAACCGGCACGCGATTTTCACCAGCCGCCGCAGCGGGCGCGCGGCACGGGCCACGCGTCCCCGGATGACCCGGTGTCCTGCTCGCCGCGCCACAAGCCCCTGTCTGCGCCCACTCGTCGAACCGTTGCGGTCCCGTCCAGTCCACGCTGGGTTCCTGAACATGTTCAGTGAACGTGTTCAGTCTCGGGCTGAACGGCGAGAGCTCTCGCGGGGGAAGGTGCTCGCGGCCGCGGAACGGCTGTTCCGCGAGCAGGTCTTCGACGCGACGACCGTCCGGCAGATCGCCGCCGAGGCCGGGCTCAGCCCGGGCAGCGTGATGGCGGTGGGTGACAAGCAGGGGCTGCTCGTGGCGATCTTCGACGGCTGGGTCGATGCCGTGCACCGAGAACGCGACCGAACTCGGCCATCCGCCGAACAGCCGTCGGCAGCCGCCGGTCGACGACGTCATCGCGCTGGTCCAGCCGTTCGTCGACTACTTCGCGCTCGATCGCGAGCTGTCGCGCGAATACGCGTCGACCATCGTGCGCGGCCGGCACGACTCCGCGATCTTCCAGAACCTCGGGCTGACCCTGATCGGCGAGATCCAGCAGGTGCTCTCCCGAGCGTGGGGTACGACGAGGAGCATGCGGGCAGGGCAGCCCGATCGATCTACTTCGCCTACCTCGGCATCCTCATGACGATGTCGAACGGGGCACTTCCCGATGACGTAGGGCGCGAGCAGCTTCGCGACGTCGTCAGCCTCATCGTGAACCGACCGGAGGATTGATGTTCCACGCCCCGAATCTGTGGTGGCCCACGGCACTGCTCGCCCTCACCCTGCTCGGTGACGCACTGCTGTCGATCCGCCCACCGGCCTTCATCCGGGGCTGCCTCGACGGGGTGGGCCTGCCTCGCGAATGGTGGTGGATACTCATCGTCGTCAAGCTGCTCGCCGCGGCAGGCCTGGTCGCCGGACTGACGTACGACGGGATCGGCCTCGCGGCGAACATCGGGGTCGTCGCCTACTTCCTGTGCGCCGTCTACGCCCACATCCGGGCGCGGTTCCTCCGGCAGGAGTTCTGGCTGAACTGCCTGGGGATGCTCTCCTTCGCGGTCGCCGTCCTGGCCGTCTCGTACGTCGCGTGAGAGTCGCATCAGACAGACTCGTACGAGAGCAGCCGCCCACCTCGGCTGAGAGCAGCCGCCCACGTCAGCGGCGGCGGATCCCGGCGCACTGGACGCAGGTAGTCGCGGCCGGGCGGATCTCCAGACGTTCCGCCGGGATCGGTCGACCGCAGTGCTCGCAGCGGCCGTAGTCGCCCTGCTCCAGCCGTCGCAGCGCCTCGTCCAGGGCGTCCAGGTGCTCGCGCGCCTGGGCCCGTAGGGAGGCGACATGGGCCCGCTCGAAGGCGGTGCTCGAGCCCTCGGGGTCGTGTTCGTCGTCCACCGCCACCAGGGCCCTCGCCTCGACGATCGCGTCGAAATCGCGGCCCAGTGCGGCGATCTGCGCGTGCGTGGCGGCGCGCTCGGCCGCCAGCCGGTCGCGGATGGCGTCCTGGTCGACGGGCGGGAGAGCGGTCTCGGCGGGACGGGATGCATCGCTCACTTACGTGACAACAACGGCTTCCGACTTCACATTCCGGTTGATACCGGGCGCACACTGGCGACAGAGGGCCATGCGCCATGAGCCGAACGTGGAGGTGAGCCATGAGCACCCTCGAAGAGCACGTCGACGTCGAGGTGTCGATCGACGAGGCCTGGGACAGCCTGCACCGGATGGAGCGCTATCCGCGCTTCGTGGACGGGATACGCGACGCCCGGACCGAGGACGACGGACGCGCACATCTGGACGTCAGCGCCGGCGGCCGCGACCGCGAACTCGAGGCCGAGGTCTCCGACCGCCTGATGGGACGCGTGAAGGATCACGTGGAGGAACGCGTGATGGAGTGGCGTACGACGGCCGCCCCCGAGCTGTCCGGCTCCTTCTCGCTGCAGCCGATCGACGAGGACCACACACGGGTCCAGATACGGGTCGAGTACGACCCCGACACGGTCCGGGAGAGCTTCGGCGGCCCGAAGGGGTTCGCCCAGGCGAGCGCGATCGAACGGCTGGTCCGCAGCGATCTGGAGCACTTCAAGGAGCACGTGGAGCAGGAACGGCGGTGACCGCGGCCGGACCGGAGATTTTCTTTACACACCCCTGACGCGCCGCATCGCATCCATACGGCCGCGCACGAAGTCCTCATCGGTGTCTCAATCCATCAGATCCATCCGATCCATTCGATCCATCCGTCCGGATCCATCGGGGATCTGGGTCCGGGCGGATGGATCGGAATCCGTCGGAGAATGGAGTGCCATGGAAGGCACCGTCGTCGCGGTCGTGGTCGTGGCCGCGCTCGCCCTGCTCGTGCTGCGCAGCGGGATGAAGGTGGTCAACCAGGTCGAGCGCGGGGTCGTGTTCCGCTGGGGCAAGGCGCTTCCGGGGTACCGGCAGCCGGGCATCACCTTCCTGATCCCGTTCGCCGACCGCATGCGGAAGGTGAACGTCCAGGTGGTGACCATGCCGGTGCCCACCCAGGAGGGCATCACCAAGGACAACGTGTCGGTCAAGGTCGACGCCGTCGTCTACTTCCGGGTGACCGACCCCGTACGGGCCTCCATCGAGGTCCAGGACTACATCTTCGCCGTCGGGCAGGTCGCCCAGTCCTCGCTGCGGTCCATCATCGGCAAGAGCGACCTCGACGACCTGCTCACCGACCGGGAGCGGCTGCACGAGGGACTGGCGCTGATGATCGACAGCCCGGCCGCCGAGTGGGGCGTCCACATCGACCGCGTCGAGATCAAGGACGTACAGCTGCCGGAGTCCCTGAAGCGGTCCATGTCGCGGCAGGCCGAGGCGGAGCGCGAGCGGCGTGCCCGGGTCATCACCGCGGACGGCGAGTTCCAGGCGGCGCAGCAGCTCGCCAACGCGTCCCGGATCATGTCCGACACCCCCGAGGCCATGCAACTGCGTCTGCTGCAGACGGTGGTGGAGGTCGCGGCCGAGAAGAACTCGACCCTCGTGATGCCCTTCCCGGTGGAGATGCTGCGGTACTTCGACCGGGCGGCCCAGAAGATCGGCGCCGGTATGGCCGCACCCGACGCGGTCCCGGCCATACCGGACGCGGGCCCGACCGCACCCGACACGGGCCGGTCCGAAGGCAACGTGCCCGCACCGGCCGAGGCTCCCGATGGCGACCGGAGCTAGCATCCGCCCATGACGACTACTGACAACACCGGCGACAACACCGGATCCGTGCTCGACGTCGAGATCGATGCTCTCCAGGGCGGTTCCGCGGACCTCTCGCGGTACGCGGGCCAGGCGGTCCTCGTCGTGAACGTGGCCTCCAAGTGCGGGCTCACGCCGCAGTACAGCGGCCTGGAGCGGCTGCAGGAGCGGTACGCCGCGCAGGGCTTCACCGTGCTCGGGGTGCCGTGCAACCAGTTCCTCGGGCAGGAGCCGGGGAGCGCCGAGGAGATCGCCGAGTTCTGCTCCGCGACGTACGGCGTGACCTTCCCGCTGACCGAGAAGATCGAGGTGAACGGGGAGGGCCGGCACGCGCTGTACGAGCGTCTGGTCGGCTTCGTCGATGCCGAGGGCCACAGCGGCGACATCCGCTGGAACTTCGAGAAGTTCCTGATCGGCCGGGACGGCACCGTCGTCGCCCGCTTCTCGCCGCAGACCGAGCCGGAGGCGGCGGAGGTCGTGACGGCGGTGGAGGCGCAGCTCGCGGGCTGACCTCCACCCGGAGCGAGCGCCTCGGGAACAGGCCCCAACATCCTTGTCACCGGGCGGTCTTGATGGTCCGGTGACAAGGGGCGAGCCCTCTCGGCAAGGACGGCGGGCTGGACGAGAGGGCTCTTGAGGTGGTGCTGTCTGTGCAGTTGTGGTTGTCGAGGGTCAGGGAAGCCCTCCTAACGCCTTGATCTGCGCCTGCACCCCTACGCCTTGACCGACGTCACGAAGGTGTTCCACGCGTCGGCGGGGAAGGCCAGGATCGGGCCCTCCGGGACCTTGGAGTCACGTACGGCGAGTTCCGCGGTCGCGGGCGACCTGACCTCGACGCATGCCCCGTTCCCGGCGGAATAGGAGGACTTCGTCCACGTCTCCGTGACGCCCTGAAGCAGTGCCATGTCCACTCCTGTTACGAGTTGCTGTCGTGCGATTCGCGCCAGCCCTGTCGACCGGCTGGCGTGATCGACGCTACTCGGCAACTCCTCCTGACGGAGCGGTCGTTCACTCATGTGGATGGCATATTCCGGCGTGGCTTCCACCTGAACGAGACGCCGGTGTACGATCCCGCGCTTCTGCCGTCACGCCCCTCCCACCCTCAACGGGCGTACTCCTTGGCCACATCCGAGATGTACTGGCGGGACTGCTCCACGTTCAGGGACTGAGCGCGCAGATGCTCGTACATCACCGCGTACTTCTGCACGTCGTGCGTCTTCTCCAGGTACAGGTCGCTGGTGACGCCCTCCAGGTAGACCACGCTCGAGTCGGCGGCGTCCGCGAACTCCAGGATCGCGTACTGGCCGTTGAGCCCCGGATGCGCTCCCACCTCGAACGGCAGCACCTGGACGGTGACATGGGGCAGCTGCGACATCTCGATCAGATGCTCCAGCTGCTCGCGCATCACCAGCCTGCTGCCCACCACCCGGCGCAGCGCGGCCTCGTCCAGCACGACCCACAGCCGGAGCGGGGCGTTCTGGGCGGTGATACGTTCCTGTCGCCGCATCCGCACCTGGACGCGCTTGTCGATGTCGCCCGTCGAGGTCTCGGGCAACGCCCCGCGCACGAGGGCCTCCGCGTACGCCCGCGTCTGCAACAGCCCGGTGACGAGCTGGGGTTCGTACACGCGCAGCGACTCGGCGTCGGTCTCCAGACCGATGTAGACGCTGTACGGGATGTCGCCGAACGCGTGCCACCAGCCCTGCTGGCGCGAGTCACGCGCCATCTCCATCAAGGAGTCGACGACCCGTTGGTCCTCGACCTCGTACACCCCGCACAGGTCACGGACGTCACGCTGGCTGATGCTGCGCCGGCCGTTCTCCAGGCGGCTGATCTTCGACTGCGACACCAGCAGTCGTTCCGCCACTTCCTCGGCCGTCATGCCCTTGAGCTCCCGGAGCCTGCGCAGCTCCTGGCCGAGCCGGCGCCGCCTGACGGTGGGATTGACATTGGACGCCACGGGACGTGCACCTCCGGCTGCGTGCCTGCCTGTATCCATGCATCTGACTTTGCGTATCTGCTGTTGAGCAGACTGCCACCAAGGTGCGCACCACCGCTGGGAAACGGTGGATATGCAGCGCGTACGCGTCAGTTCAGGCGATAGTTCAGGCGATCCGGTGCACGGCCGAGCGGGTTGGTGAGACCGGACGTTCTCACCAACCCGCTCGGATCAGCGGCTCCCGTAGGGACTGGGGTGCGACTGGTGCGACACGAGTGGTGCAACTCGAGCGGTGTGTGCTGTGCGTGCCGTGCAGTGCCGTGCTCGGTGTGCGTGCCGTGCGTGCTGTGCGTTGCGGTTCAGTGGGCCACGGCGCGTGCCATGGAACCGTGGTGCGGCTGCATCGGAACACCGCGTGCGGGTTCCGTCGCGGGCCGGGATCCCGGCCCCGGCTGCCGGCCGGGCGCGGCCGGGCCGCGGCGCGGCTGGGCCCCCGCACCGTTCTGGACGTCCATCACGGCGTGCGCCACGAGGCCGCCCATGGGGTCATGCCTGATCAGATCCCGCAGCCGGGAACGGGACGAGCGCCCCTCGTTGCCCGGATACAGGTGCTTGCCGAGGCCGACCGCGTGCGCCAGAGCGGCGAGCGCCGCGGTCCGCGGGTCCGGCGGTACGCCGGTACGGATCGCGGAATCCAGCCGGGCCCTGATCTCCCGGCTGATGGCGGTTTCCGTCGCTTGGTAGCGAGTCGTCGGCAGCACCCCGCACATCTGACCCGGTACGGCATGCACCATGCCGCACCGCTCCAGATGCGAGAGGTAGGTCTGACGGAGCCCGAGACGGGGCCCGCCAATCCAATGGACCGCCCGCACGGGAGCGCCGCGCCTGCGCAGCAACTCCAGTGCGGAGTCCAGAGTTGGATCTCCGGTCGGCCGTGGTGCCACCACGGCGATACGATCCCCGTCTGGGGCTATCCGTCCGGCCAGCGCCAGCTCCACTAGCTGTGCTCCGGCCAGACCAAGGTCGAGCGACTGCGGCTGCGCAGTGGTACCCGTGGCCGGGTCCAGTGCCAGCAGCAGAAGCTCTTCCGGAAGTGTTCTGCGGCTCCTGCCCATCCATGCCTCCCCGCGTGGATGAATGACAGGGTGACCCCTCTCACATTGGTCTGTCGAGAGTGCGTGACCGCTTCGTAAGGGAACCGGTAGGTATGTCGTTCTCGTCTACCGCAGGGGCCAAGCCCGCACACAGGACACTGGTACATCGTTCGGACAACGCCAACAAGGCGCGGTCCGGGCGGCGGTAGGCATTGGCCCCGAGTGGGCAGCGGTCGGTTCAACAAACGCACGGAGGTCGTGCGTCGGCATATGGAGGAGGCATCGGTGGCGGGCGAGTCCCCCGACAGGTCGAAGCAGCGCGAGTCGTCGGCAGAACCGACGTCGGGGAGTGCGGGTGCGGTTCCTGAGGCCCGCGATCCGCGTGCCGCGATGGCACGCGAATCCGGGTCGCGGGGCGGCACGGGTACGGCGACCAAGGCGCGTTCGTCGGTACGGGATGGGGCGGAGGACGCCGCCGACGACGCCGAGTCGACCGACGGCCCGGTCGATGACGCGAGCGATGCCTCGGTGGACGAGCCGGCGGACGAGACGACGGGCGACGCGGCGGAGGACCCCGCGGACGAGCCAGCCGAGGAGCCGGGTGACTCCACGGACGACGACGCCGCCGAGAGCCCGGCCGAGGACGACTCCGGGCCCGAGGAGGACGAGGCCACGGCCCAGGGCAACTCCCAGGCCGAGGCGGACGACGAGGACGGCGAGGACAGCGAGGACGGCGAGGGCACCGCGCAGGCCGTCTCCGGCGACGAGGACGACGAGAGCCGCGAGGACGACGCCACCGGCAAGGCCGACGCCGCTGACGACGCCGACACCGAGGACGACGACTCGGACGAGCACACGGCTGCCTCTGCCGATGACGACGCCGCTGACGATGCCGTTGACGACGGCTCCGATGACGACGCCACCGACGTCGACACGACCGTGCCCGACGCGACCAAGGAATCCGAGGCCGACGAGCCCGACTCCGAGTCCGAGGAGCCGGAAGGCGACAGCCCCGAGAAGTCCGAGGACGAAGCCAAGGGCGAAGCGGAAGGCAAGGACGAGAGCAAGAACGAGTCCGAAGACGAAGCCGAGGACGAGGACGAGGACGAGGGCGAGGGCAAGAGCGAGGGGAAAGCCGAACCCCCCGTCGATCACCCCACCACCGCCTTCAGGGCCGTACGCCCGCCCAAGCCCAAGGCGCCGCAGGTCGACCAGCCGACGACCGCGCTCAGGCTCGGCGGCACGAAGGCCGATCCGAGGGTGCCCGACGCCGAGCGCACCGGCAAGGACGCCGAACGCACCAGCAGGTTCGTCGCGCTCAAGCCCCTTGACGACCCGTCGACCCGCAAGCCGGCCAGGCCTCCGGCCGACGCTCCCGCCGAGCCGCCGGCGCAGCCGCCCGCCAGCGCCACCGCCACCACCGCCATCCCCCAGATCGGCCCCGAGCGCACCACCCAGCAGCCGCTTCCGCCCAAGCCCCCGCTGGACCTGCTCGCCGAGCTGACCAACACGCCCCCGCCGCCGCAGACCCCGGTCCGCACGATCATCCGCCGGGTCAAGATCTGGACCCCGCTGGCGATCCTGCTGGCGATCGTGTTCGCGGTCGTACAGGCCGTACGCCCGCTGCCCACCTCCACCCTCGCGCTGACCGCCTCCGACTCCTACCGGTTCGACGGCGGCCCGACGCCCCTCCCCTGGCCCAGCGAGGGCCAGGGCTGGCTGGACGTCAACGGCATCGGCACGATGGACCACTTCGGCAAGCAGACGCCGGTCGCCATCGGCTCGGTGGCCAAGACGATGACCGCGTACATCGTGCTGAAGGACCACCCGCTCAAGGTCGGCAAGGAGGGCCCCGCCATCCGCGTCGACGCCACCGCCGAGAAGGAGGGCGGTTACGACAAGGCCGGGGAGTCCACGCTCAGCACCGTCAAGGAGAACGACAAGCTCTCCGAGAAGCAGGCGCTCTCGGCCATCATGATTCCGTCTGCGAACAACATCGCGCGCCTGCTGGCCCGTTGGGACGCGGGCTCCGAGGCGGCGTTCGTGAAGAAGATGAACGCCACCGCCAAGAAGCTCGGGATGAAGAACACCACGTACACCGACCCCTCCGGTCTGAGGGAGTCCACCGTCTCCACCGCCGAGGACCAGGTGAAGCTCGGCAACGCGGTCGTGGAGATCCCGGCCCTCACGGCCATCACCAAGCTGGGCCAGTGGACCGACCCCTCCGGTCACAAGTGGTACAACTTCAACTATCTCGTCCCCTACAACGGCGCCATCGGCATCAAGACGGGCACCACGACCGCGGCCGGCGGCAACCTCCTCTTCGCCGCCACGAAGCGGGTCGACGGCGAGACCGTCACCGTCGTCGGCGCGGTCCTCGGCCAGCACAAGCCGTCGATCATCCAGACCGTCAACGACGTCAGCAAGACCGCGATGGTCGCCGCCCAGTCCGCGCTGACCTCGGCGAAGATCATGAAGAAGGGCGACGTGGTCGGGTACGTGGACGACACCCTCGGCGGTCACACCCCGGTCGTGGTCACCGAGGACGTGACGGCGGTCGGCTGGGCGGGCCTGAAGGTGAAGCTGTCCTTCGCCCAGGACGACGTACCGCACTCCGCGAAGGCCGGCACCAAGGTGGGCACGCTCACCGTGGGCGACGGCTCCGGCGGCGCGGTGAAGGTCCCGGTCGCCTTGCAGAAGGACCTCGTCGAGCCGGACTTCAGCCACAAACTGACGCGCATCCTCTGACGTACGGCACGAGCACCCGACACACGGTGCGCCGCCTCCGTACGACCGACCACCGCACCCCGTCGACCGATCCCCGCCCGGGGCTTGGTCGGCGGGGTGCGTGCTAGCGTCCCGGACCGAGCGGGTCGCCGATCAAGGGCCGCAGCCGCAAACTGGACGGGAAGCAGCCGAGAAAACCGGGGAAGACCGGTGAAGTCCGGGGGAAGACCCGGGGGAGAGACCGGGGGAAGTCCGCGCGAAGACCACGGACGACCCCACCGGGCGACCACGGGACGCGGCCGAGAACTGAAAGACGGGACACGGGGAGTGCCTTCAGGTGGCCACAGCGGAGCCGACACGCGCCGACGACGCCGAACCAGGCCCGGGAGCCGGCGCCCGAATACGCCGACCGGCCCCTGACACAGGCCGACCGGCCCCTGGCGACGCGGACGGTCACGCCCCCCGTCCGGACGGGAGACGCCCCGGCCGCCGCCTCCGGCCGTTCACCACCCCCGAGCCCCTCCGGAAGCGGCTGCTCGAACATCCGGCCCTGTCCATGACCTTGCTCGCGGCCGTGCTGCACGTCATCTGGTTCTTCACGTTCGCCAACAGTGGCGGTGACCTCGCGGCGCAGGACGCGTGGGCCGAGTTCGTCGGCCGGCACCCGGACTCGGCGTACAACCTCGCCTGGTACGGCGGCATGCACCCGGTGTCGTACAGCATGGTGTCGCCGTATCTGATGTCGGTCCTCGGTGTCCGTACGACGATGATGATCGCGGGGACGGTGTCGGCGGGCCTGCTGACGCTGGTCCTGGTGCGCAGCCGGTCGGTGACGAACCCGCTGTGGGCGGCGCTGGCCGGGGTCTTCGCGCTGCTCTGCAACGCCGTGTCCGGGCGGGTGACCTTCGGGCTCGGCACGATGTTCGCGCTGGGCGCGGTCACGGCGGTCTTCTGCTGGCCCTACCGCTGGCGCTTCAAACGGTGGGCGAAGGCGCTGGTCGCCGCCCCGCTCGCCGCGCTCGCCACCATGTCGTCGCCGGTCGCGGGCCTGTTCGTGGGCCTGGTCGCGGTGGCGCTGTTCCTGCAGAAGCGCCGCCCTGGCGCCTGGGCCCTGGGCCTGGCGCCGTCGGCGGTCGTCGCCCTGTCGGCGTGGCTGTTCCCCTTCTCCGGCACGCAGCCGATGACGATCGGCTCGGTGTTCATGCCGCTGCTGTACGGGCTGTTCTGTGTCTTCCTCGTCCCCAGGGACTGGCGGACGGTCCGGCTGACGGCCGGGGTCTACAGCCTCGCGGTCGTCCTGGTCTGGCTGGTCAGCTCGCAGATCGGGTCGAACATCTCGCGGCTGCCGATGCTGTTCGCGGGAGTGACGCTGGCCGCGGCGCTGCCGTTCGCGGTGCCGCGCTCGCGCAAGTGGTACGCGCTCGTCCTGGCGTGCGTCGGCTTCGTCGGCTGGCTCGGCTTCAAGTCGGTCGACGACATCGTCCATACGACCCCGGCCGCGTCCTGGGCCAGGGAGCTCGCCCCGCTCGTCCACCAGCTCCAGAAGGCCGGCGCCGAGAAGGGCCGCGTCGAGGTCGTCCCGGCCCGCTCCCACCGCGAGGCCTCCGCTCTCGCTCCGTACGTCAACCTGGCGCGCGGCTGGAACCGCCAGGCCGACATGGAGCGCAACCCGCTCTTCTACGACGAGACCCTCAACTCGGCGAACTACCACGAGTGGCTGCAGCGGTGGGCGGTGCACTACGTCGTGCTCCCCACCGACGAGCCCGACGGGAACGGCGGCGAGCGGGAGCGGACCCTGGTGAAGCGCGGCATGCCGTACCTGAAGCAGGTGTGGGGCGACGCCAACTGGCAGCTGTTCCGGGTGACCGATCCGGTGCCGCTCGCCGAGCCCGACGCGGTCGTGGACCGGGCGGAGCAGGGCGAGCTGACGATCGAGGTCCGCAGGGCGGGACGCGTCCTCATCCGCATCCCGTACTCGCCCTGGCTGAGCATCGTCGACGCCCACGGCAGGAGCGTGAGGCCGCCGCAGGAGACGGCGGACTCCAGGCGCCGGGTCGAGGGGGCGCCGAGGACGTTCGCCAACGTCAACGGGTGTCTGACGGAGTCGGTGGAGGACGCGAAGGGCGACAAGTGGACGGTGCTGCTCGCTCCGCGGGCGGGGACGTATCGGCTGGCGGCGCCGTACCAGCTGCCCCGGGGCACGCCCTGCCCGGACGAGCTGAGGTAGTCGAGGCGGTCACCCGGGCCGAAGCAGCGGCGTTTTTTGGGGGCTGGCTAAGCGCGCGGGTACCGCGCCAGCCACCCGGGCGAGGCCCCGGCAGGCCCGTGCAGCGCGGGCCCCTGGGTCATCTCCATCGCGAAGTCGTCGGCCAGCTCCAGGATGGTGGGGCGCCCCTCCAGCTCGGCCAGCCACGCCGGGGGAAGGGCCGTTTCGCCGTGCAGGGCGCCGAGCAGTCCCCCGGTGAGCGCGGCCGCCGCGCCGGAGGGCCCGCCCTGGTTCACGGCCAGGCACAGTCCGTGCCGTACGTCCTCGCCCACCAGGGCGCAGTACACGGCGGCCGCCAGCAGCCCGTCCGCCGCGCCGTCGCCGGCGAGCTCCTCCACCCGGGCCGGGGTGGGCATGCCCTGCCGCACCGCGCCCAGCGCGTGCTGGAGCCCGTCCGAGACGGGCTGGTGGCCGGGGCGACCGGCGAGCAGGGCGAGCGAGCGTTGTACGCCACCGTCCAGGCCGTCGCCGCGGGCCAGCGCGTGCACGATCACGGCGTATGCGCCCGCCGCCAGGCCCGCGACGGGGTGGCCGTGGGTCTGGGCCGCGCACTCGATGGCGAGCTGGGCCACCAGCTGGGGTTCCCAGCCGACCAGGAGCCCGAAGGGCGCGGAGCGGGCGACGGCCTCCGGGCCGAGCTCGCCGGGGTTCTTGGGTGCATCCGGCGTGCCCATCGTCTCGTCGCCGAAGCCGATCAGCAGCGACCGGGCCGGATCGCGCCGGGCGTACAGCCACTCCTCGCGGGCCAGCCAGCCGTCGTCCTTGCGGCGCTCGTCGGGACCCCAGTCCCGCTGGGTGGCGACCCAGCGCCGATACGCCCGGTTCAGATCGGTCGGCGGATGCCAGGCGCCGGTGTCGCGGCGGACGTGGGCGCGTATCAGCCCGTCCAGGGAGAACAGGGTGAGCTGCGTGTGATGGCTGACGGCACCGCGCCTGCCGTACGCGGACGCCAGGTCGGCAAGCCCCTCGGCGCCGTGGGCCGCGCGGATCTCGTCCACCGTGAGCCCGTCGACCGGCGTACCGAGCGCGTCCCCGACGGCCGCACCGAGCAGCGTGCCGCGCACCCGGCTGCGGAAGTCCTGCTGTTCGGCGCGGCCCCAGACGGCACCGGATGTCGGACCCACCAAGACCTCCTCACGGCAGCGTCCACCCGTACGAATGACAGCTCAGCACTGTAATCGACCAGGAAGGGTCGATTCGGGGCATTGATCGGAACGCGGAGTGTAGGTGAGGTGAGGGTCGAGTGATCCCGCTTGGCCGGATTCCGGCCACCCCCTGACCAGGCCCGCGTGCCGAGCGGACGCCATGCGGCACACGGCGCCCACCCAACGGTGCTTCGGGCTGTATTGCCTCAGGACTCGCGCTTGTCGTCCCGCCTGCGGGTCTGGGACAGGTCGCTTCCGGCGACGGACCGGTCGTCCTCGGAGATCTTCTTGTCGTCCAGCAGCTGGCCGGCCTCGGATGCGACCCGCTCGCTCGTGCGGTGGCCCTTCTCGGCGTCGGACAGGGTGCTGGCGGCCACCGAGCGCTCTTCCGCCGTGGCATTCGGATCGCGCATGATGCGCGCGGCCTCTGATGCGTCCATCTTGCCCGTCATGATTGCTCACCTTCTGTGTCGGGATGCGACCTGCCCGCACCCCTCGGTCAGCGGCCGTGCGTATCTCCCGCGGGATGAGTGAGATTCAGGCGCTTCAGGGGTGTTGAGCGACCACATCCACCGCGCGGCTCCGGCCACCCCCATGCTATCGACCATTTGCCCGATATGAAGATAAATGTCCTGATCAACTGGGCACCACCGCCTCAGGAGCGTCCAGCTACGACCGAGGCCGGCCGGGCTACGGGGACACCTCAGCCGTACCACCCTCCGCGGCTTCCCGGATCGCACGGATCTCGGCGATGGCCTCAGCGGGGTCCAGTTCACCGGCGTCCACGATCCGCTCCAATTCCCGCAGCCGTGCGGCCCGAGCGGGGTGGCGTTCGATCGCGACGAACACGGCCCAGGAGTGCACAAAGGCACGCAACGGTGCCAGGCTCTGCGTCTGCTGGGCGTTGGTCGTGGCTTCGAAAAGGTGCTGAGTGAGCACCGGAAGCCGACTGGGGGCAATCCGCGCCACCGCATTCCGAAGCGCGTCCGGAGTGAACTCGGGCATGGGGATCAGCGGTCCGTACGGGCCATCGCTCTGAGCGCTCACGGTGACCTCCGGTGCTGGTGGTTCGCTCCTCGTACGGTACCGGCGGAGGCTACGGCATGTTGTCGGGACGGCGCGGCTCACATGATTCGTCCCCGCCACGACTAGGCCGCCTTCCGTTCGGTCGACCGGCAGTCGCGGCAACGGCCCGGACACGGCGCGCGGAACGCTCGTTCGCAGCCGTCGCAGTTCTGGAGGGGGTCGGGGCGGGACACCTCCGAGAAGGGGGCGATGGGATCGAAGGGGGGCGGGAGGAGGGCAGCGAGGCGGTGGGCCACGAAGCCTGCGGGATGCCGCACCCCTTCCGCAGGAAGCCCCGCACAGAGAGTGCGCTGTACGTCGTCGGGGGCGACGCCCCGCTCCAGCCAGGCGGCCACGGCGGGAGTCAGACGTCGTACGTCACGCTCGGCGAGGTGGAGGCGGGGATCGCGGACGCGCAGACCTGCCAGTACGTTGCGTGCGGTGCGGTGGGCGGACAGGTCAGGCGCAGCCGGTACGGGCACCGTCGCTGACACCGGTTGTTCCGACTCATTGGGGTCCGGGACCGGTTCGCGGCGAGGTGCGGGGGCCGCATGGGCCGTACGCGTCCGGGGCTTGTTGTACGACGTCGTGCGCGTCACGATCTGCCCCGACGGCAGGCGCTCCTTGGTGCGCGACAGATAGCCGCACCTCTCCAACTCCCGCAGGGCCGCGGCGATTCGCGTCTCCCCGTCCAGGAACGGCCACATCCGCTCATACGTGTCGAAGATCAGGACGATCCACGGTGCGGCGGGCACGGCATCCGAGAGCTCACTCAGCAGCACAGGCGTCAGTACACGCTCCGGCGAGAGCACCAGTTGCACATCCTCATGGTTACGAAGGCGTGCACTGAGATTCGCCCGCAACCGATCTGCCCCCTCGGCAAGTTGAGCCGCATCCAAGGCTCCGGCGAAGGCGCCGACACCTGGGAGCATCCCCAGTCCGATCAGGCCTGCTCGCGCCGCCGCGACACTACCCATCGACGGCCCGTCCGGCTCGGGGCCAAGGGTGACGATCGCTGCCTCAGCCTCGTGCCGCCGCTGCCGATGGGTGGCCAGCAGCCGTTCGAGATCCTTGAATCGATGCCCTTGACTGGCGAACTGCCGGGCGATCACCGCCATCGCCTCCGCCACGCTGCCGGCGCTCTCGTCCACATACGCAGTGAGCGCGCACCGCTCGCGGGCGATGTGTTCCAACTCTCTCACCAGGAAGGTCTTTCCAACCCCGGCGATGCCGTGCACATGGAACAGAAACCGGTGTCGCTCGTCTTCCGGCGGGATGTCAAAGTTCGCTCGGAACAAGGCCCGTTCGTTATTCCGGCCCACGAATCCGGCCCGTCGGCGCTGCCGGATCAGATCCTGCATCGATGGCCGCGCCTGCGCCATGCTTACGCCCCTTCGTCCGTCCGCACCGGATCCAGACCGTCACCAGTGTGACAGGGCCGAACCCAACGGTCAGGGGGCTTGACCTCCCCGCCCGCCCGGAAGGGGGGAGAGACACACAGGGGCTGCGACTCGAAACCGGTCTGGCGACTGTACGGCCGATGGCAGCCCTCAATGGCATTCTTGTCGTCCCTCGAGACCGACTGCATGCTCATGCAACCAACCGCCCATTGACTTCGGAAAACGTTCCGAAGTATCAGGGGATCACGCTTACTCCCACGGTCGTCTTCTCCGAACTCTCGAAGAATTCGAAGCGTGTCGCCGAAACACTCGCCCGAGCTCGACGTGCACGTCACGCGCCGGTACGGCGAGGACCTCTACCTGACGACAGCGCGCCATGACGAGCAGCGCGAGGAGACGGCGGACATCACTGCCCGCCTCCTTGCCGCCGCTAAGGGACGACCGCAACCTTCGTCCCCGTAGCCCCGAACCCCCACAGCGCCGTACCGGCGGCCTTGGGCATGCGGATGCCGCTGGTCTGGGTGCCGGCGGCCGCCGGGGGTGGGGAGGCGCCGTCCACCGCGTTGGAGAAGGCGACGTTCAGGCCCGACTTCACGGCGAAGTACAGGACGTGCTCGATCTGGACGCCGTCCGAGCCGGTGATGGCACCCTTGCGGATCGAGATCGCGTAGGCGCCGGGGTCGGGGCTCACCGTGCCCGGCCAGACCCTGAAGGTGCCGGACGCCTTGCCGGCCGCGTCGATCAGCCACACGCGCTTCTGGCTCAGCGAGTACACGACACGGCGGCCCACACCCGAGGCCGCCGGTATCGCGGGCGTGCTCGGCGCCGACGGCTTCGGCCGCGCGGACGCGTGGGCTCTCGCCGACGCCGAGGCACCCGGCCGGGCGGACGCGGCTGTGGGATGCGGACCGTTCTCCGCCTGCAGGGCGAGGGCGACCATAGCTGCGGTCGCCCCCACGGTCAGGCCGGTGACCCAGGCCCACGAGGGCAGTCGGGCAGGCACGGGCACGCATCTCCTCAGCTCCGGGTCACCCATCGAATGTGGGTCGGGTCATCGTACTTAGCGCTCTGCCCTGCGAGGACCCCGGGATGTACCGCGGCAGCCCCTCAGTCCAGCACCGGCAACAACTCCGGCAGATGCCCGTCCGACATCGCCGCCGCCCGCTGCCGTTCCTTCGGTACCTCGCCGTACAGCGTCGTGCGCGGCCTTGCCGCGCGGCCCGCCGCGTCCGCCACCGCCACCAAGTCCTTCACCGACTTGTACGAGCCGTACGACGAGCCCGCCATGCGGGAGATGGTCTCCTCCATCAGCGTGCCGCCGAGGTCGTTCGCGCCGGAGCGGAGCATCTCCGCCGCGCCGTCCTCGCCCAGCTTCACCCAGCTCGTCTGGATGTTGGGGATGTGCGGGTGCAGGAGCAGCCTCGCCATCGCCGTCACCGCCCGGTTGTCGCGGGTCGTCGGGCCGGGCCTCGCGATGCCCGCCAAGTACACCGGCGCGTTGGTGTGGATGAAGGGGAGGGTGACGAACTCCGTGAAGCCTCCCGTTTGTTGCTGGATGCGGGACAAAGTCCTCAGGTGGCCCAGCCAGTGGCGTGGTTGGTCCACGTGGCCGTACATCATCGTCGACGACGACCGGATGCCGAGCTCGTGGGCCGTCGTGATCACCTCGATCCATGTGGCCGTCGGCAGCTTGCCCTTCGTCAGGACCCAGCGCACCTCGTCGTCGAGGATCTCCGCCGCCGTGCCGGGGATGGAGTCGAGGCCCGCCTCCTTGGCCGCCGTCAGCCACTCGCGGATGGACATGCCCGTGCGCGTCGCGCCGTTCACCACCTCCATGGGGGAGAAGGCGTGTACGTGCATACCGGGGACCCGCTGCTTCACCGCGCGCGCGATGTCGAAGTACGCCGTTCCCGGCAGGTCCGGATGGATGCCGCCCTGCATGCAGACCTCCACCGCGCCCACGTCCCACGCCTGTTGGGCGCGGTCCGCCACCTGCTCCAGGGAGAGGGTGTAGGCGTCGGCGTCCGTGCGGCGTTGCGCGAACGCGCAGAAACGGCAGCCCGTGTAGCAGACGTTGGTGAAGTTGATGTTGCGCGTGACGATGTACGTCACGTCGTCGCCGACCGCCGCGCGGCGCACGTCGTCCGCGATGCGCGTCAGCGCGTCCAGCGCCGGGCCGTCCGCGTGCAGCAGCGCCAGCGCCTCGGCGTCCGTCAGGCGCGTCGGGTCGTCCGCCGCGGTCGCCAGCGCCGCGCGTACGTCCGTGTCGATCCGCTCCGGCGCCATCCCGGGCGCCGCCGCCTCGCGCAGGGCGCCCCAGTCGCCGTACACCTCGTCGAAGTCGTCGCGCCGGTCGGACGTACGGCCCTCGGTGTCGATCGTCGCGTGGAGATCCGTACGGCCCGTCGGCCGGAACGCCTCCTCCGGCTCCTGCCACGGGTGGCCTTCCACCACGGCCCCGGCCCGCGCCAGGCCGGTCTCCTCGTCCGCCAGTGCACGGACGTGCGGCAGCAGGCGCGGGTCCAGCCAGGGTTCGCCCCGCGTCACGAACTCCGGGTAGACACAGAGGCGTTCGCGGAGTTCGAAGCCTGCCTCCTGCGACCTTCGCGCCAGCTCCTCGATCTGCGGCCAGGGGCGCTCCGGGTTGACGTGGTCGATCGTCAGCGGCGATACGCCGCCCCAGTCGTCGATGCCCGCGCCGATCAGGCGCTCGTACTCCGCGTCCACCAGGTTGGGAGGGGCCTGCAGGCACGCCGACGGCCCCATGATGTGCCTCGCCACCGCCACCGTCGCGACCAGCTCGTCCAGTTCCGCGTCCGGCATGCCGCGCATCGCCGTGTCCGGCTTGGCGCGGAAGTTCTGGATGATCAGTTCCTGGATGCCGTGGTACGCCCTCGACACCTTCCGGAGGGCGAAGAGGGACTCCGCCCGCTCCTCGTACGTCTCGCCGATGCCGATCAGGATCCCCGACGTGAAGGGGACCGAGGAGCGGCCCGCGTCCTCCAACACCCGCAGGCGTACGGCGGGTTCCTTGTCCGGGGAGCCGTGGTGCGGGCCGCCCGGCTCGGACCAGAGCCTTTCGGCCGTCGTCTCCAGCATCATGCCCATCGACGGAGCCACCGGCTTCAGGCGCTGGAAGTCCGTCCACGTCATCACCCCGGGGTTGAGGTGCGGGAGCAGGCCCGTCTCCTCCAGGATGCGGATGGAGATGGCGCGTACGTAGGCGATCGTGTCGTCGTAGCCGTGCGCGTCGAGCCATTCGCGCGCCTCGGGCCAGCGGTCCTCGGGCTTGTCGCCGAGGGTGATCAGCGCTTCCTTGCAGCCGAGCGCGGCGCCCTTGCGGGCGATGTCGAGGACCTCGTCCGGGGACATGAACATCCCGTGCCCGGCGCGGCGCAGCTTGCCGGGCACGGTGACGAAGGTGCAGTAGTGGCACTTGTCCCGGCACAGCCGGGTGAGGGGGATGAAGACGCTCTTCGAGTACGTGATGACGCCGGGGCGGCCCGATGCCTCCAGGCCGGCGTCACGCACCCGGGCGGCCGACGCGGTGAGGTCCTCCAGCGCCTCGCCGCGCGCCTGGAGCAGGACCGCCGCCTCGGCGACGTCGAGGGCCACGCCGTCCCGGGCGCGTTTGAGGGCGCGACGCATGGAGTTCTCGGTCGGGCCGGTTCCTGAGGTCGCGGGAGTCGTCATTCTTTGAGCATACGTATGGCTTGATCAGCACATAGAGGAGCGGCTGACCGGCAGTGGCCGTTCCCTGGCCGATTCCCGTCCCTTGTCCCGTGGTTCACGGCGGTGTACGAGAGTGACGCACCTCCCCCCACACCATCCCTGCACCACCCATGCCATGGCACCGACACCGCGATCGCGATGGGAGCAGCAGCATGTGCGAGGACGACCACGGCAGCAGACCCGGACTGGGGCGACGCGCCCTGTTCGTGACGGGAGCGGCGGCCGCGCTTACGTTGGGAAGCGTGAGCTTCGCGGCGGCGGACGACCGGAGCGGGCAGCCCGGGTCGGGTGAGGAGACCCGGACGGTGCGCGGCACGCTGCCGCCCGGCTCCCCCGACTTCGTGTACCTGCCCGTCGAAGTCCCCGGCGGCGTACGGGAGATCAAGGTCTCCTACACCTACGAGAGGCCGTCCGTCCCGGCCGGCACCCGGGGCAACGCGCTCGACATCGGCATCTTCGACCAGCACGGCACCGAACTGGGCGGCCAGGGCTTCCGGGGCTGGTCGGGCGGCGCCCGCACGGAGTTCTTCGTGCGGGCGGACGACGCGACACCGGGCTACATTCCCGGCCGAGGCCGGCGACGACCTGCTGATCATGCTGGGCGAGGAGGTGACGACGAGGAACGGCCACGTGGTCGCCCTGGGCACCGACCCCGGCACCTTCGTGGACTGGCGCTACCGGGCCCGGGACAACCGCTTCGGCCGGTTCGCCCGCGAGATCCGCCGCTCGCAAGGCCTGGTCGTGCCCGCCCATCCGCACGCCACCTGTGTCGGCTGCGCCTGGAAGTTCGGCTTCGGGGAGGCGGACGCGGTGGAGGTGTGGAACGGCCCGTACACACCCGACGACGAGGTGGCGCTCGCGGCCTGGGACGCCCAGCTCGTGGCGTCCGTACGGCAGAACCGGGCGTGGCTCCCGGCGATGGGCAACAGCGACGCCCACCGCGACCCGGACGCGGTCGGACTCCCCCAGACCGTGGTCCTCGCCGACGACCTGACCCGGGAGGCCATCCAGGACGGCATCCGCGCGGGCCGCTCGTACATCGCCGAGTCGCGGCACGTCACCCTCGACTTCACGGCGACCGGGGGCCGCGGCCAACAGGCCGGGATCGGCGAACGGTTGACGGTGGACGCCGACACCCCGGTGACGGTCCGCCTGGAGGTGTCGGGCGCCCCGCGCTGCACGGTCAACTTCGTGACGGATCAAGGCGTGCTGCTGACCAGTGAGCCGTTGCCGGTGTCGGGCTCGGGCGTGGTCGAGTGGCGTACGACACCGTCGTACGCGGCGTACGTACGCGCGGAGCTCCGCCACGAGACCGCGGCGGGCCCGCTGCCCGGAGCGCCGGCGGCCTTCACGAACCCGATCTTCCTCGGCCGGGTGTGACACAGCGACCCCGGCCGGTGTGAAGCGGTGGTCCCGAAATGGGGGTGAAGCGATGGTTCCGGGCCTGGTGTGAGGGCCTTGTGGACTCCCGTGAGGCGGCTTGTGATCGGCGTCTCGCACGGCTGACGCAGATGCCCTGAACAAGGCAAACTGACGTAGTTGTTCGGGATGCCTAGGGGGACGAGCGCATGGACGGTGGGCCGCGAGGGCCGAAGCGGAAGCGGTTTCCCGGCTCCACCGCGCAGCCGGCCGCGCTGCGGTTCGGTGTGCTCGGCCCGGTGCGCGCCTGGCGCGGCGAGGAGGCCCTCAACACCGGCTCGCCCCAGCAGCGGGCCCTGCTCGCCGCCCTGCTGCTGCGCGAGGGCAGGACGGCGACCGCGGGCGAGCTGATCGACGCCCTGTGGGGCGGCGAGCCGCCGTCGCGGGCGCTGGCCGCGATACGGACGTACGCCTCCCGTCTGCGCAAGGTCCTGGACCCCGGGGTCCTGGTCAGCGAGTCGGGGGGCTACGCGGTACGGGGCCTCGGCGACGGCGCCCTGGATCTGGCCGACGCGCAGACCCTGGCGACGGAGGCGGAGAAGGCCCGGGGCGCCGGGGAGTTGCGGCATGCACGGGAGGTGCTGAACCGGGCCCTGGCGCTGTGGGACGGGGAGGTGCTGGCCGGGGTGCCGGGGCCGTACGCGGACGCGCAGCGAGTGCGCCTGGAGGAGTGGCGGCTGCAACTCCTCGAATCCCGCCTGGAGATGGACTTGGAGCAGGGCGGCCACGCGGAGGCCGTCTCGGAGTTGACGGCCCTGACGGCGGCACAGCCGCTGCGGGAGCGCCTGCGTGAGCTGCTGATGCTGGCGCTGTACCGCAGTGGCCGTCAGGCGGAGGCGCTCGCCGTGTACGCCGACACGCGGCGCCTGCTGGCCGACGAGCTGGGGGTGGATCCGCGCCAGGAGCTGCGGGAGCTGCAGGAGCGTGTCCTGCGGGCGGACCCCTCCCTCGCGGAAGCACCGGCACCGGCCGGTGAGCCGGCGGCGATGCCCGTGCGGCCCGCACAACTTCCCGCCACGATCCCGGACTTCACCGGCCGGACGCCCTTCGTCGCCGAGCTGAGCGGCGTGCTGGCGACCGCGGAGGGCCGGGTGATGGCCGTGTCGGCGGTCGCCGGGATCGGCGGCGTGGGCAAGACGACGCTCGCGGTGCACGTCGCGCACCGGGCGCGGTGCGCCTTTCCGGACGGCCAGTTGTACGTCGACCTGCAGGCGGCCGGGCCTAGGCCGGCGAAGCCGGATATGGTGCTGGGCTCGTTCCTGCGCGCCCTCGGCATCGCGGATTCGGCGATCCCCGACTCCCTGGAGGAACGGGCGGCGCTGTACCGGTCGGTCCTGGACGGGCGGCGCGTGCTGGTCCTGCTGGACAACGCGCGCGACGCCGCGCAGGTACGACCGCTGCTGCCCGGGACGGAGGGGTGCGCGGCGCTGATCACCTCCCGGGTGCGGATGGTGGACCTGGCCGGGGCGCACCTGGTGGACCTGGACGTGATGTCGCCGGACGAGGCGCTGTCCCTGTTCACGAAGATCGTGGGCGAGGAGCGGGTGGAGAGCGAGCGGGAGGCCGCGCTGGACGTGGTTGCCGCCTGCGGCTTCCTGCCACTGGCGATCAGGATCGCGGCCTCGCGGCTCGCCTCCCGGCGGACGTGGGCGATGTCCGTCCTGGCGGCCAAGCTCGCGGACGAGCGAAGTCGGCTGGACGAGCTGCAAGCCGGCGACCTGGCGGTCAAGGCGACCTTCGAGCTCGGCTACGGCCAGCTGGAGCCGGCCCAGGCACGAGCTTTCCGGCTCATGGGGCTGGCGGACAGCCCGGACATCTCGCTGGCAGCGGCCGCCGCGATGCTGGATCTCCCCGAGGCGGACACCGAGGACCTGCTGGAGTCCTTGGTGGACACGTCCCTGCTGGAGTCGGCGGCGCCGGGGCGCTACCGCTTCCATGACCTGGTGCGGCTCTACGCGCGCGCTTGTGCGGAGCGGGACGAGCTGCCGCCCGACGAGAGGCAGGAGGCGCTGTCGCGGTTGCTGGACTTCTATCTGGCGACCGCGGCCGAGGTATATGCCATCGAGCGGCCTGGCGATCGCCTCGTCCATCATCTGGAGGCCACTCGGCGACCGGGCTTGACGTTCGCCGACTCCAAGAGCGCGATCGACTGGCTGTACGCAGAGGCAGACTGCCTCCTGGCCTGTGTCCGGCAGAGCGCCGGAAACGGCATGCTGCGAAGGGCGGTCGATCTGTTGTGGGTCGCCAAGGACCTCACCGAGTCCGGCGCCAACTCACATCAGTACGAGGCGACTGCGCTGACCGTGCGCGACCTCGCCCACGCGATGGGCGACGGACGGGCCGAGGGCCGGGCGCGCACCGCACTGACCAACGCCCTTCTGGTCTCCGATCGGTTCACACAGGCTGACGAGGAGGCTCGACTCGCCATCGAACTCGCGCGGGCAGCCGGGGATCTCGCACCGTGCTGCTGGGCGCCGAACGACCGTGGAATCATCGCCCTCTACCAAGGGCGCAACGACGACGGCGCGAAGCACCTTCAAGTGGCGATCGCCAACTACCGAGCAGACGGAAATCTGCCGGGCGAGGCCAGCGCGCTGTGCAACCTCTCGCGTATCGAGGTCAAGCTGGGCCGTCTGACGAGCGCGGTCGAACTCGCCAGACGCGGAGTCGCCATCTACGACCAACTCGGACTGACCGTGCGCCTGGCCAACAGCCGGCTTGCCCTCGGTATCGCGCTCAGCGCCGCCGATCGGGTCCCCGAAGCCCTGGACCACCTCCACGAGGCACTCTGGCTCTTCCGGGAGAATCGGCAGCGCCTTTGGGAAGGAACCGCCAACTTCCGTATATCCGAGGCACACCTCGCAAGTGGGCAGCATGCCCTGGCGGCCCGCCATGCGGAACAAGCACTCGCCCTACGGGTCATCGGAGGAGATTGGATGCGGGCCAACGTGTTGACCGTGCTGGGGCAAGCGCTCAACCGACTGGGCCAGATCGACCGGGCAAAGGCCTGTTGGAACGAGGCCCTCGACATCCACGAGCAGTCGGGCGCTGTCGAGGTCGAACGGGTGAGGGCCCTTCTCAGGCCCATCGCCACGGCCTGACGGACGCACCCGCACTCAGTGTGTTCATCGTTCGTTTATCGCCACTTGCCATCTTTACGAGCACCAGCCTGTCGCGTCGGGGGCCGACGGCTCGGTGTCTGGCCTCACCGATAAGGTGACCGGCCTCGAAGTGCCCGTCCGGCGGCCCTCGGGGGAGTCGCGGGGCGGGCACTTCCTTCCAGAACGTTCAACAGGAAGTTGCCGACGATGAGCGAGACCTCGAAGAAGCAGAAGACGACCACGCTGGAGAACCACGCCGGCAACCCTGACGACGACTCGACGCTCAAACCGCTGGAGAACCACGCCGGGAGCACCACGGGCAGCGAGACCATCAAGCCGCTGGAGAACCACGCAGGCAGCGTGAAGGAGGACGTCCTGAAGCCTCTGGAGAACCACGCGGGGTCGGAAACGGCATAGGGCTCTCGCTCGCGACGGGGCCGATCGACCACAGCGGCACCGGAAGGGACCCGCCATGGCCGACATGCGTCGGGGAGATTTCAAGCCACCCTTTGGCGGGATCCATTCGAACTGCTCGAAGAAGAGCTCCTCTGACACTAGCGTCACTCGCGCCTTAGCCGTCCCCTCTCCCACAGGAGCCGAAATGACGCGTCCCAGGAAGTTCCTCGCCGCCGCCGCCTTGGTACTCGGTGCCACGTCGGTCGCAGCGAGCCCTGCGTTGGCTGACAACCACGCACCCGTCCCGCCGGGCGCCGAGGCCGTCGCCCCCGCGGACAACCACGCGCCCGTCCCGCCTGGCGCGGAGGCCGTCGACGGTAAGTAGTTCTTTCTCCAGCGGGGACCGGCCGCGGCGGCGTGAGGGGGGGCCGCCGCGGCCGACGCATGCCCGCAGCAGCCCCCTCGGCCCGGCCCGTCACGAGGTGCGGGCGGTTCCGGTCCCCTTCTCCGCGTCCAGGGCGTAGACGCAGCGGTCCTTGCTGCACGCGTACACCACGCCGTCCTTGACCACGGGTGAACCGGTGATCTCGCCGCCGGTCGCCAGCTTCCACCTCAGCCGTCCGTCGTCGGCCTTCAGGGTGTACAGCAGGTGGTCCGTGGAGCCGAAGTGGATACGGCCCTCGGCGACCGCGGGGGCGCCCACGATGTCGCCGCCCGCCTGGAAGCGCCACTTGGGGGTGCCGGTGACGGCGTCCAGGGTGTAGAGGCCCTTGCCGCTGCCGACGTGGACGTGGCCGCCGGCCACCAGCACCGGCTCGATGGAGGAACGGGCCTCCGTCGCGATGCGCCAGCGGTCGCGGCCGTCGGTGGCGTCGAGGGCGTACACCGTGCCGAGGTAGTCGGCCAGGTAGAGGCCACCGCCGGTCACCGCGGCGCCGGGGACGAAGGCCGGCGGGCTGAGGAAGACCGCCGGGGCCTCGAAGTGCCAGCGCACCATGCCGCTCGCCGCGTCGACGGCGAGGACCCGGGTGCCGGCCGAGATGTAGACATGGCCGTCGGGGGCATGCGTCAGGCGGATCGGTACGCCGCCGCAGGACGCCGCGTCGCCGATGGGGTACGACCAGCGCTCCTCGCCCGTACGGGCCTCGAAGGCGCGCAGCCGGCCGTCCTGCCACACATAGACCGTGCCGTCGTGGACGGAGGGGCCGGCCTCGGGGGACTCGAAGTCGGTCTGGCAGCCGCTGGTCTCCCACAGTTTCCGGCCACTGGCGGCCTCCCACGCCTGGACGCCGCCGCCGCGGGTGCCGGTGACGAGCGTGCCGTGGTCGGCCTTCAGGGAGTACACCCACGCGTCCGTGGACAGCCGCCATAGGTCCGTGCCCTCGCGGGCCTCCAGCGCGAACAGCGTGGGGCCGTCGGAGGCGTGGATACGGCCGTCCTCGACCGCCATCGACCAGGCCACGTCCCGGGTCTTGAAGCGGCGGCGGCCGGTGGCCACGTCCAGGGCGTGCACCTCGAAGGAGGTGACGTACACGAGGTCGTCGGCGACGGCCGGGGTGCCCCAGACGTCGTTGGACATGCGGAACCGCCAGGGACGCCAGACGCCCGGCGTCTCCGGGGGAACCGGCGGGGCCGCCGGCATGGCCGGGTCGGCGCCGTTCACGCCGGGGCGGGGCCGGGACCAGTTGGCGACCAGGCCCGCCTCCGGCGGGGGCGCCTTCACGGCGGCGGCGCGGGCGTCGGCGACGCGCGGGCCGGGCCCGATTGGCACCTGGGCGCCGACCAGCCGCACCGGGCCGATGTCGGCACCGGTGGGAACGGGCGCGGGGGCCGGCGCGGGGGCCGGGACCGCGGGGTCGTACGACGGCGGCGGAGGGACGGCCGGGCGGGCCGCGCCACGGCCGCCCGACGGGGACGCGGACGGCTTGGCGGGCGGGCGGCCGCCGCGCCGGGCCTCGATGAGGCTCACCGCCTTCTCCGGCAGCCACGCCGACGCCGTACCGCTGTCGTCGGAGCCGGCGCCGAAGAGGTGCGGGGCCAGCTGAGCCTGGAGGTCGGCCGGGTTGGGGCGGCTCGGGGCCTCCATCTGCATGCAGGAGTCGATGAGCGGACGCAGCTCGTCCGGGAGTCCCTCCAGGTCGGGGCCCTCGCGCAGCAGCATGAAGACCGTCTCGACGGGGTTGGCGCCATGGAAGGGCGGGTGCCCGGTGGCCGCGAAGACCAGCATCGAGCCGAGCGAGAAGACATCGCTCGCGCCCGTCACGCTCCGCGAGTCCTTGGCCTGCTCCGGGGACATGTACGCGGGCGTGCCCACGGCGACGTTGGTCATCGTCAGCCGCGTGTTGGAGACCCCGGAGGCGATGCCGAAGTCGATGACCCGGGGGCCGTCCTCCACCACGAGCACGTTGGACGGCTTGAGGTCCCGGTGAACCAGACCGGCGCCGTGGATGGACTGCAGCGCCTCCGCCACGCCCGCCGCGAGCCAGCGCACCGCCTGGGCCGGAAGCGGCCCGCACTCGTTCACTATCTCCTCGAGCGAGGGCGCGGGAACGTACGCCGTCGCCAGCCACGGCACCGCGGCCCGCGGGTCGGCGTCGACCACGGCCGCCGTGTAGAAGCCGGAGACCGCCCGGGCCGCCTCCACCTCGCGCGTGAAGCGGACGCGGAAGAGCTGGTCCTCCGCGAGCTCCGTGCGGACTGTCTTGATCGCCACGCGCCGTCCGGACGCCGAGCGCGCGAGATAGACCAGCCCCATGCCGCCGGCACCCAGTCGCCCCAGCACCTCGAACGGCCCGATCCGCCGCGGATCGTGCTGCGTCAGCTGATCCACCACTTGCCTGCCACCTCCCCGTACGAGCCGCGTCACCCACATATGTACGCGACCCCGTGCAGCGTCTCACCACCGCACCGCCGTGGCGGTACGCACCCCGATTCTTCCTGGCCGGGCCACTGGTTGCGAACCCGGGGCGACATCGGGATGTCCCATGACAAGCAAGACATTTCGCTGACTGTTCAGCGCTGGAGCAGCGCGAAGGACGCCCCTTGATTGTCGGTCACGATCGCCACGCGTCCGTACGACGTGCGGAAGGCCGGGGTCAGCACCCGGCCGCCGAGGCGCCGCACCGCCTCGACGGCCGCGTCGCAGTCGTCGACCCGGAAGTGGACCAGGAAGTGGGGCGGCATCTCGGCCGGGAAGACGTCGGTGACGGGGGCGCGGCCGAAGTCGGGCACGGCGGAGGGACCGAACAGGGCGTCGTGGAAGAGGCCGCCGTAGAAACGGTCGGCCGTCTCGGTGTCACGGGTGTACAACTGGGCCCAGACGAAGGTCCCGGCCTCGTGGAGCCGGCCGAACCCCGGGTGGCTCCCGGCCTGCCACAGCCCGAAGACGGCGCCCTCGGGGTCGGCGACGAGGGCGCCCGTGCCCAGGCCGCCGACGGGAAGCGGCGCCGTCACGACCTGGCCGCCGCCGGCGAGGATCCGCCGGGACAGCGCCTCGGCGTCCGGCGTCGCGAAGTACACCGTCCAGACCGTGGGCATACGGCCGTCGGTCTTGCGCGACAGCGCGGCGACGGGCGCACCGTCCTTGCTGGCCCAGACCGAGGTGCCGTACGTCACCGGGCCCGCGTCACGCTCGTCACTGCCGCCCCTTCCGCCGCTCTCGGCGTACCCGCCGCTCTCGTCACTTCCGCCGAATGTCCACCCGAAAAGCTCACCGTAGAAACGCTTTCCCGCCTCCACGTCGGGAAGCTGCGCGTCCGCCCAGCACAGGACGCCCTCCCCGTACCGCGAAGCGCTGATTTCGGCCATACCGACAAAGTAACCGCGTCACACGCACCCCGCAGAGCAGGAAAAGCACTTCCCGCACGGCCGTGCACCCCATTTGCAGTCGGCCAAATCGCGCTCCGATCACCCCTCGGTAAGCTGACGGCATGACAGGACAAGTGCGTACCGTCGACGGCCGCGTGGCCGGTCGACGTGGGCAGGCGACCCGGCAGAAGCTGCTCGACTGCCTCAGCGAGATGCTCAGCTCCTCCCCCTACCGGGACGTCAAGGTCATCGATGTCGCGAGGAAGGCGGGCACGTCGCCCGCGACCTTCTACCAGTACTTCCCGGACGTCGAAGGTGCCGTCCTGGAGATCGCCGACCATATGGCCACCGAGAGCGCCGGATTGACCGAGCTGCTCGAGGGACGGACCTGGGTCGGCAAGGCGGGTTGGCAGACCGCGCAGGAACTCGTGGCCGGATTCCTGGACTTCTGGCGCAAGCACGATGCCATCCTGCGCGTCATCGACCTCGGTGCCGCCGAAGGGGATAAACGGTTCTACAAGATCCGAATGAAGATCCTCGGCGCGGTGAACAACTCCCTGTCGGAGTCCATCGCCGAGCTCCAGGCCAAGGGCAGGATCGACAAGGACGTGAACCCGGCGGCGATCGCGGGCTCGCTCGTCGCGATGCTCGCGGCGGTGGCCTCGCACCAGAAGGGTTTCCAGACCTGGGGCGTCAAGCAGGCCGAACTCAAGCCGAATCTGGCGCTGTTGGTGTATCTGGGCGTCACCGGCAAGAAGCCCACGAAGTAAGCGGCTTTCCCCGCCCGCTGTTTGTTTCCCGACCCCGCGTTTCCCGGCTTCGGCTTTTCCCGGCCGCAACTCCGGCCTTCTTCACAGCTCAAGCTTTCTCTCCGGCCCCGGCTTCTCTTCCGCCGCCGGCCTTCCTCCCGGCTCCAAGCCCCGTCTGACACGCGTGGAGTGATACTCGCCCCATGTCAGCAACGGATCTTCACGAACTCCTGAGGTCGCTCCGCGTCTGGGCACCCGAGATCACCGAACTCCCTCCTTTCGACCCGACGGCCGCGCCGCCGACTCCCGTCGCCCTCTTCACGACGTGGTTCGCGCAGACGGTGGAGGCGGGCCAACCCGAGCCGCACACCATGTCCTTGGCGACGTCCGACGCGGACGGCAACCCGGACGTACGGATCGTGATGCTGCACGGCGCGGACGAAAACGGCTGGTCCTTCGCCACGCACGCCACCAGCCGCAAGGGCCGCCAGCTGAGCGCCCGCCCCTACGCGGCCCTCGCCTTCTACTGGCCGGTCCTGGGGCGCCAGGTCCGGGTGCGGGGCCCGGTCACGTCGGCACCGTCCGAGGAGAGCCAGGCGGATCTCCACGCGCGCTCGACGGGGGCGCTGGCCGCGGCGCTGACCGGTCGCCAGAGCGACGTCCTGCCGTCGGTGGAGGAGTTGCGGCGCGCCTCCCAGGCCGCGTGGCAGCAGGCCCGGCTCGATCCCTCGGCGCCGTCGCCGACCTGGACGCTGTACCGGCTCCGGCCGGACGAGGTCGAGTTCTTCCAGGGAGACCCGGAGCGCCGGCACGTGCGCCTCGTCTACCGGCGCACCGGCGAGAGCGAGATCTGGACCAGGGAACTTCTCTGGCCGTGAGCCCCGAGGGGTGGACGCGGGCCTGAACACCGGTCGCCGCCACGGGACTTGATCACCCGATGTCCCTCCCCGTGCCGGATTCCGCACAGCCGGGTGCCCTGCGCCACAGGCCCCGCCCACTCTCCCTACACGCGTGATCGATTCGCAACCGATTCCCTTCTTGACCGAGACCCATCAACCTGCAGGCTGATTACGCTCCCGCTCATGACCGACTCCCGCGCGCTCCCGCACTCCTCCGCGCCCGCCGCCACCGACGGCCCCGTCTACGTCATCGGCGCGGGTCCCGGCGGCCTGGCGGCCGCGTACGCGCTGCGTGCCCAGGGCATACGGGCCGTCGTACTGGAGAAGTCGGATCGCGTGGGAGCATCCTGGCGGCGGCACTACGACCGGCTCCACCTGCACACCACCCGGCGGCTGTCGGCGCTGCCCGGGCTGCCGATGCCGCGGCGGTTCGGGCGGTGGGTGGCACGGGACGACGTGGTGCGGTACCTGGAGAAGTACGCGGAGCAGCACGAGCTGGAGATCACCACCGGCGTCGAGGTGTCGCGCGTGGAGCGTGCGGACGACGGCGAGGGCTGGCTGCTGCGCGCCTCCGGCGGGCGCGAGCTGACCGGCCGTGCGGTGGTCGTCGCCACCGGCTACAACCACACGCCGCGCGTGCCCGACTGGCCGGGCCGCGACGCGTACACCGGCACGTTCCTGCACGCCGGCGAGTACCGCAACGCCGAGCCCTACGCCGGGCGGGACGTCCTGGTCGTCGGCGTGGGCAACACGGGCGCCGAGATCGCCGTGGACCTGGTGGAGGGGGGAGCCGCGCGGGTGCGGCTCGCGGTGCGCACCGTGCCGCACATCGTGCGGCGGTCGACGGCCGGGTGGGCCGCCCAGTACACCGGCGTCCTGGTACGGCGCCTGCCCGTCGGGCTGGTCGACCGGCTCGCCGGGCCGATGGCCAGGCTGAGCGTGCCCGACCTGTCCGAGCAGGGTCTGCCCCGGCCCGACACCGGGCTGTACAGCCGGGTCAGGGCCGGGTCGATCCCGGTCCAGGACGTCGGCCTCATCGACGCCGTGCGCGCGGGACGGGTCGAGATCACGGCCGCCGTCGAGGGCTTCGAGGACGGGAAGGTCGTCCTGGCCGACGGCGACCGCGTCTCGCCCGACGTCGTGATCGCGGCCACCGGGTACGCCCGCGCGCTGGAGGGTCTCGTCGGCCACCTCGATGTGCTCGACGCCCGCGGCAGGCCGGTCGTCCACGGCGCCCGCTCGCCGAAGAACGCCCCCGGCCTGTACTTCACCGGGTTCACCAACCCCATCAGCGGCATGTTCCGCGAGCTGGCGATCGACGCGCGGAAGATCGCGAAGGCGGTCGCGAAGGCCGCCGCCAAGCGCGCGGGGGCCGCCGCCAGGCAGTCGGCGTAGCGGGCCCCGTCCGTCCTACGCCGCCGCGGGAGCGGCCGTCGCCGGGTGCCGCCGGATCACCAGCGCCATCAGGGCCGCCGCCGCGCACAGCGTGCCCGAGGCGTACCAGACCATGTCGTACGCGCCGAAGACGTCGCGGGCGACGCCGCCGAGGTAGGCGACGAGGGCCGCGCCGACCTGGTGGGAGGCCAGCACCCAGCCGAAGACGATGGCGCTGTCCTCGCCGTACTGCTCGCGGCACAGGGCCATGGTGGGCGGGACGGTGGCGACCCAGTCGAGGCCGTAGAAGACGATGAAGAAGATCATCGACGGGTGCACGCTGGGCGCCAGCAGCATGGGGAGGAAGAGCAGCGAGACGCCCCTGAGCGCGTAGTACACGGCGAGCAGCCGGCGCGCGTCGAAGCGGTCGGTGAGCCAGCCGGAGGCCACCGTGCCGCCCACGTCGAACACCCCGATCACGGCGAGCAGCGAGGCCGCCGCGGTGACCGGCATGCCGTGGTCGTGGGCGGCGGGCACGAAGTGGGTCTGGATCAGCCCGTTGGTGGAGGCGCCGCAGATCGCGAAGGTGCCGGCCAGCAGCCAGAAGGGGCGCGTGCGCGCGGCGGAGCCGAGGACGGTGAGCGCCCGGCGGGCGGCGCCGGTGGCCGGGGCCGGCTTGGACACGAACTCCCGCGCGCCGTACGGCTTCAGGCCCACGTCGGCCGGGTGGTCGCGCAGCAGCAGCCAGACGAACGGGACGACCGCGAGGGCGGCCAGGGCGATCGTCACGGCGGCCGGGCGCCAGCTGTACGCCTGGATCATCCAGGACAGCACCGGCAGGAAGATCAGCTGGCCGGTCGCCGACGCGGCGGTGAGGATGCCGCTGACCAGGCCGCGGCGCTCCACGAACCAGCGGTTGGTGACCGTCGCGGCGAAGGCGAGGGCCATCGATCCCGCGCCCAGGCCGACCAGCACGCCCCAGCACAGCATGAGCTGCCAGGGCGCCGTCATCCACACCGTGAGGCCCGAGCCGAGCGCGATCGCGGTCAGGGCGACCGCGACCACCCGGCGGATGCCGAAGCGGTCCATCAGCGCGGCGGCGAAGGGCGCGGTGAGCCCGTACAGCGCGAGGTTGACGGAGACCGCGGCGCCGATCGTGCCGTGCGACCAGCCGAACTCCTGGTGCAGCGGGTCGATGAGCAGGCCGGGGAGCGAGCGGAAGGCCGCCGCACCGATGATCGTGACGAAGGTGACGACGGCGACGAACCACGCGCGGTGGATGCGCCGAGGTGAGCGGGACGGGTTCGGCGGCTGCGGTACGGCGGCTGCCGCCGCGGCTTCGGTTGTCTGGGTCACGTCCTAGAGCTTCCGGTGCGGAGCCGCCCGCATCGAGTGGCCCGAAGGACAGCGTTCGTTAGAATCAGGCCATGAGTGCCGTGGCCGCCTCCGAGTTCCGCCCGCACCGGGTCGTCGTCCTCGCCCTGGACGGTCTGCTCCCGTTCGAACTGGGCATTCCTCACCGGATCTTCGGCCGCCCGAAGGACGCCGAGGGGCGGCTTCTGTACGAGGTCGTGACCTGCTCGGTGCGACCACCGGGCCCGGTCAGGACGGACGCCGACTTCACCATCCATGTCGAGCACGGCCCCGAGGTCCTCGCCACCGCCGACACGATCGTCGTCCCGGCGTCGTACGAGCTCGGCCCGCTCTTCGACGAGGGCGTGCTGACCGAGGAGCTGGCGGCGGCGCTCGCGCTCGTGCGCCCCGGCACCCGGCTCGCCTCCATCTGCACCGGCGTGTACGTCCTGGCCGCCGCCGGCTACCTCGACGGCCGCCCGGCGACGACGCACTGGGCGGACGCGGAGCGCTTCCAGCGGATGTTCCCGCGGATCAAGGTGGACGCGGACGTGCTGTTCATCGACGACGGCGACGTGCTGACCTCGGCCGGTGTCGCCGCCGGGATCGATCTGTGCCTGCACATGGTGCGCCGCGACCACGGCACCGCGGTGGCCAACGAGGTCGCCCGCCGCACCGTCGTACCGCCCCACCGCGACGGGGGCCAGGCACAGTACATCCACCGCCCGGTGCCGGATCCACAGCTGGCCACCACGACCGCCGCCCGCGCCTGGGCCCTCGGACGCCTCCACGAGCCGATCCAACTGCGCGACCTGGCCGAGCAGGAGGCCATGTCCGTACGTACCTTCACCCGCCGCTTCCGCGAGGAGGCCGGTGTCAGCCCGGGGCAGTGGCTCACCCAGCAGCGCGTCGAACGCGCCCGGCATCTGCTGGAGTCCACCGATCTCTCGGTCGACCAGGTGGCACGGGACGCGGGCTTCGGCACGGCCCAGTCGATGCGTCAGCATCTGCAGCAGGCGCTCGGGGTCACCCCCACCGCGTACCGGCGGACCTTCCGGTCCGGGAGCTGCCGCCCGTAGCGAAGAAGCTCCGGCTGGCGACGCCACCCGCCCCGGGCCACCACGGCCCGGTGCGCCGCCATCCGGCTCGACCCACACTCGGCGAGGGCCATCGTCATCCGGTCCCTCGCCGTCCCCTCGCGGCGAATCGCTGACCACAAGCGTCACCAATCGGTCACGAGGCGTCAACACCCGTACGAGGATTTGTTATTTACGCCCTGTATGCCATGGGTGCACGCCGACGCATCACCCGGCGCACCACCACGCCGCCGGACTACACGGCCTCGAACGCCAGCCCCTCGTACGCGGACAGACCGCGCCCGTACGCCACCGCCGCGCCCTCCCGGGGCTGTTCACAGCGGTCGAGTTCGCACCAGATGCGCTTGCCCGCCCCCTCGGGGCTCCATCCCCAGCGGTCCGCGAGGCCGTCGACCAGCGCGAGCCCCCGGCCGCCGGTCGCGTCGCCGCCCGCGCAGCGCGGGACCGGCGCACGGGTACTGGCGTCGGCCACTTCCAGACGCACGGTGACCGCCTCCGCCCCCGTGCCGGGCAGGGACAGCCGCAGCACGGCCGGACAGCCGGTGTGGACCACGGCGTTGGTGACCAGTTCGGAGACGAGCAGGACCAGCGTCTCGGCCAGCGGCTCGTCCGCCGCTATGCCCGACCCTGCGATCCGGGAGCGGGCCCATCGCCTCGCCCTCCCCACCTCCGCGGGGTCGGGCCGGACCTCCAGCTGCACTTGAAGCACCTGCACCGTTCACACCATCCGAACCGGCGGACACATGAACCCGCGCCGTGCGCACGCAGCGACCGGAGTCGCGACGAGCCCCACGGCGAGGGCCACGATCGTAGCCATTTTCTGCATGGCCAGAACAACGGCCAGAACCAAGGCCAGAGCAAGGGTCACCGAACGTGACTCCCTTACGAGACAGCATGGTTGACGTACAGTCACCCCAACAAGCGCTTCGGGCATATTCCAGCGCGAAGGAGTACGCGTACGGCATACTGTGCGACGCTCGCGTCGGGGAGCCGAAGGAGTGGGTGCACAAACCCCAACCGCCCTGCGAGGACTGGGGCGCACCGTCGGACGCGGGGCCGCCTCAAGGGCAGCACCGGCATGGTGCGTGTTCGGAACCACTCGCATCCCACACAAGGTACCGGAGGGGGCGGCCGACTCCGGGCTGTGACGAGTCACGCATGGGACACAACCCGGTATCAACGCTCTGTGACTTCGGAGCGCCACGATCCGTGACATCGGACGGCCGGGCGTCGAGAAGCGTCGGCAGAGGGTCAATCGCCGCGGCCTATCAGCACGTTGGACCGGGGAGCGCCACCGCGCCGCCCCGTGGCGTGCGTCACGCGGAGAGCGGGTCCTGTTCGTCGGCGAGCGCGGTGTCGAGGTCGGCGTAGACGTCGAACAGCCGCCGTACGCCGAGGGCTCCGAGGACCCGGTTCACGTGCGAACCGTCGACCGCTCCCCGGGCGGGCAATATGAGTCGCAGTCTGCCCTGGCAGGAACGAAGCAGCCGGCGGGCGGCGATGAGCACGCCGACACCGCTGGAGTCGCAGAAGAAGACGTCGGCGAGATCGAGGACGAGGCTGTGGTGGCCCTCGGCCACCGCGTCGTGCACCCGCTGGCGCAGCACCGGCGAGGTCATCAGGTCCAGTTCGCCCGACACGCAGAGCACGGCCCACGCCCCCTGTTCTCCACTGGTCACCTCGAATGCCACGGCCATGCCCTCCGCTCGCCGGATCTCCCGGAACCGCCCGGAAACGGAACCAGCTCATACGTTTCTTTCCGCGCGGCTGCCCAGCGGCCGTTCCCTGAAACCCCGGGGGACAAACAGAATACGGTCGACAAGAGACTTGTTTCGGTCATGCCCAGTCACGCTCGATCGATCCCGCTCCACTATCACCTGGGGCCTGCCCCCGCGCGCACATTGCCGCAAAGGGGCTGCACCGTCGTAGGTGCCCACTACATTCGAGGTGACGGTGGACACGCCGGACAGACCCGACACGGGGCTGAGGACGAGGTGGGGGAGGGGGCCGCATGGCGAAGCAGGAGGCACCGCCCCCGTGGGACCGCAAGATGCAGCAGCGGCTCGCACGCGGTGAGGCGGCCGCCCTCGGCGAGTTCTACGACCGGTTCGCTTCGCTCGTGCACAACCTCGCCCAGCGCGTGCTCGGGGACGAACACGCCGCCGACGGCGTCACCCGCGAGGTCTTCGCGCACGTATGGGAGCACCCGGACGCCTACGACCCCCGGCAGGGCCCCCTGCGCACCTGGGTCGCCATGCTGACGAACCGGCTCGCCGTGCAGCGCCTGCGCGACACCGAGACCGCCGCCCTCGCCCACGGCGGGTCCTCGGCGGGGACGCCCGGTCAAGCGCCCGTGGAGGAACTGGAGCGCAAGGTGCGCCACGCCTCGATCGCCGCCCGCGCCGACTGGATCGTCCACTCCATGCCCGCCCCGCTGCGCGCCGCCCTGGAGCTGGCCTACTTCCAGCGCCGCGACTACCGCCAGACCGCGACCGACCTCGGCGTCACCGAGGACGAGGCCCGCCGCCGGCTCCGCCTGGGACTGCAGCTGCTGTCCACCGCCCACGACGTCGGCACGCCCCCGGACACCGGGGGTGCGGTGTGAGCGGAGCGGAGCGGTTCGAGGCGCACGACGATCACGAGGGGTACGACGGGCCGCCGTACGAGGACGGCGGCCACGGGAACGAGGGCGGCGGCGCAGGACCGGGCGGGCCGAAAGGGCCGGACGGCACCGGCGGCGACGGGCGGGCCCCGGGCCCGCCGCCGCGCATACCGCCGCCCCGCGCCGCCGTCGAGGACAGCGGACTGCCGCTGCCGGAACTGGAACCGGAGGCGGACGGCGTCGCCCTCGCACCGCTCGTGCTGTCGCACGACGTCCTGCGGTCGCTGCTCGGCGCCTGGGCGCTCGCCGCCTGCTCGGCCGCCGAGACGGCCGCCGTCGAGGAGCACCTCGGCCGCTGCGGCGCCTGCGCGGACGAGGCGCTGCGACTGCGCGGGGCCGTCGGCCTGCTGCAGCGGCCCGAGAACCTCGACCTCGACCCGGGGCTGCGCACCCGCGTCCTGGAGAACTGCCTCGACCGGCGCCCGCCGCGCATCCCGGTGCCCGAGTGGGCGGCGCCGTACGACGCCGAGAGCGCGCGCCTCGACGCGCTGCTGCAGGACATCGGGGACTCCGAGTGGCACGCGCCGGTGCGGCTGCGGTGGTTCGAGGACGGCGCGGCGAGAAACCGCCGTACGACCGTCGCCGGAGTGATCGCGCACCTGCTGTCGGTCGACGGGCTGGTCGCCGTGGCGCTGGGGCTGGACGATCCGCTGGGCCTGACGGGCGGCGAGAGCGTGGTGGGTCCGGCCGCGCGCACCGAGGCCTACTGGCGGGCCTCGCACTTCCCACCGACCCGCACCGTGCGGCGGCCGTGGCGGGAGCAGAGCCACCACCTCGTCCGCACGGCGTCCTTCACGGGCAGCGGCGCGGGCAGACTCGCGGTCTCCTACGGCGACTTCGAGCTGCCGTTGCACGACGCGATGCTGGATCGCGCCTTCGAGATCTGGGTGCACGCGGAGGACATCGCGGAAGCCGTGGACTACCCGTACGAGCCGCCCTCGCCGCGCCATCTGCACGGCATGATCGACCTGGCGGCCCGCATGCTCCCGAGCGCGCTCGCGGCCCGGCGGCAGGCGGGACTGGCCTCGCCCCTGCCGCCCCGGCATCTCGTCCCCGCGGGCGGACCCGGGCGCAGCCTGCGCCTGGAGATCGAGGGCTCGGGCGGCGGCGAGTGGCTGATCCCGCTCGATTCACCGGGAGCGATGGGCTCCGCCGCGCGCGAGGTGGCCCATGTCGCCCTGGACGACGTGGAGTTCTGCCGGCTGGCCGCAGGCCATGTGTCCCCGCAGGAGGCCGCGGCCGGGCAGGACGGCGACCGGGAGGCGATCAGGGACGTGCTGTTCGCCGCGGCCGCGCTGAGCCGGATGTAGGGGCCTGAGCCGGATGCGGGGATCGTCCGAGAGACCTCGTCCCGGACACGTCGTCCCCGACGACTTAGGGTCTTTCGTTTGGATCAGGCCGGATCAGGGAGCGGGGTCTGGTGCGTGCAGCTGCAAGGCGGAGGAGGGCGTCGACGCGATGGGGGTCCCCCCTGCTCGAGCGCAGCCGAGAGCTTGGGGGAGTCGGCAACCGACGACAACGCCGCAGATGTGCGCGCCAGACCCCGCGAGCCCGGCCTGATCCAAACGAGAGGCCCTAGGCGAACACCACCGTCCGCCGCCCGTTCAGCAGGATCCGGCGTTCCGCGTGCCACTTCACCGCGCGCGCCAGCGCCTGGCACTCCACGTCGCGGCCGACGGCGACCAACTGGTCCGGAGTCGCCTCGTGGCCGACGCGCTCGACCTCCTGCTCGATGATCGGGCCCTCGTCGAGGTCGGCGGTGACGTAGTGCGCGGTGGCGCCGATCAGCTTCACGCCCCGGGCGTGCGCCTGGTGGTAGGGCTTGGCGCCCTTGAAGCTCGGCAGGAAGGAGTGGTGGATATTGATGATCTTGCCGCTGAGCTGCTTGCACAGGTCGTCCGAGAGGACCTGCATGTAGCGGGCCAGGACGACCAGCTCGACGTTCTCCTCCCGGACGATCTCCAGTAGTCGCGCCTCGGCCTGCGCCTTGGTCTCCCTCGTCACCGGGATGTGGTGGAAGGGGACGTTGTACGAGCCCACCAGCTCGGCGAAGTCGGTGTGGTTGGAGACCACGGCCGCGATCTCCACCGGGAGCGCGCCGATGCGGGCACGGAAGAGCAGGTCGTTCAGGCAGTGCCCGTACTTGCTGACCATCAGGACGACGCGCATCTTCTGGTCGGCCCGGTTGATCTGCCAGTCCATCTGGAAGGAGTCGCCGATCGCCGCGAAGCTCGCGCGCAGCTTGTCCACCGTCACGGGCGCCTCGGCCGAGAAGTGGACACGCATGAAGAACAGCCCGGTGTCGTGGTCGCCGAACTGCTGGCTGTCCTCGATGTTGCAACCGGTCATGAACAGGTAGCTCGACACGGCGTGCACGATCCCCTTCTTGTCCGGGCAGGACAGCGTGAGGACGTACTGGTCGGCCGGCGCCTCGGCTCGGGTGGACTGCTCGTTCATGCAGCACAGGTTCCCACACCGGCCCCGGCGTGCGGGGCGCCCGTCCGCTACGCGGACCGCGTCATGATCCGCAGCACCTCGAGGGTCCGCGGCGGCGCCTCGGGGTCATCCCCGTCACTGACCGACATCCGCACGTGCGCGTCGCGCGCCGCGCGCACCGCCTCGGGCCAGGCGTGGTGCTCGACATACGCCGAGACCGGCGCGTCCGGGCCCACCTGGTGCACGATCCGCAGCACCCGGAGCACGGCGGTGTCGACGAGCGCCGCCTCCTGCGAGTCCCGGAAGATCGTGCCGACGTACTTCTCGGCGGACCAGTTGTCCAGCCAGGTGTCCTCCACCAGTCGGTAGACGGCGTCGGTGACGTCGCCGTACCCGTCGACGCCTGCCAGCCAGACGTCCCGCTGGAACACCGGGTCGGAGAGCATGTGCAGCGCGGAGCGCACATTGCTGCGCCAGCGCCACCACGGCATGTCGTTGAGTGGCATGACGCCCATGGTGGATGAGCGACGGCCGCGACGGGAAGAGTTCTCCGAACCTTGCACGGTCACCGATCGTACGTTCCTCGTCCCACGCGTCTCACCGGCCCCCGCAATTCACCTGGACGTCACCCTTCGTTGACCGTGAGTCACTCGCGGATTAGCGATGTGGCGGAATGGTGGGGGGCCATGACCGGCAGGCGACGCACCCGCAGCACCTCCCTCCCCATCCTCACCCGGCCCGTCAAGGCCGTCGCGCTGTCGGCGGGCGCGCTGGCGGCGTGTGCGTCGCTCGCCGTCGGATGCGGCATCGTCCCAGGAGTCACGGGGGGCCCGGGGGACGATCCGATCAAGGTCATGACGTGGGCCCCGGAGGGCACCGCCGCCACCAACAAGCCGGGCATGCCCGCCATGGCCCGGGCCTACGCCCGCTGGGTCAACGCCCAGGGCGGCATCCACGGCCGCGAACTCAAGGTCCTGACCTGCAACGACCACAACAACAGCGTGGGCGCCGCGAAGTGCGCCCAGCGCGCGGTGGACGACGACGTGGTCGCGGTCGTCGGCTCCTACAGCCAGTTCGGCGACTCCTTCCTCCCCCCGCTGGAAAGCGCGGGTATCCCGTACATCGGCGGCTACGGCGTGACGAACGAGGAGTTCACCAGCGCCATGTCCTACCCGGTCAACGGCGGCCAGCCCACGCTCCTGGCCGGCCTCGGCAAGGCGCTCTCCACGGGCTGCGGCCCGGTCGCCCTGGTACGACCCGACAGCATCGCCGGCGACCAGCTGCCCGCGCTGCTCGACTCCGGCCTGAACTCGGGCGGCCACCCGGCGGCGCGCGACCAGCTCGCGGCCGAGGACGCCACCGAGTACGGCAGGCAGGCCGAGGTGGCGCTGCAGCGGGCGAACAAGGACCCGTACCGGAAGGGCTGTGTGGTGCCCGCGCTCGGGGACCGCACGGACACCTTCATGGACTCTTTCCGGCGCGCCCGCGACACCTATCCGGCGGTGCGCACCGGCACCGTGCTCGGCAGCGTCGACCAGACGGTGATCGACGCGACGGGCGGCGCGGAGGGGCCGTACGAGGGGGCGTACATCACGGGCTGGTACCCGGTCGCCTCCGACGCGCGCTGGGACCCGATGAAGAACGTGATCAACAAGGAGGCGTTCGGCGACAACCGCATCGACCCCGCGGACGCCGGAGTGCAGACCACGTGGATCGCGTACACCGTCCTGAAGGCCGTCCTGGACAAGATCGGCACGGGTGACGTGAGCTCCCTGGGCGTACGGCGGACCCTCGACGACGGGTTCAAGGCCACCACGGGCGGCCTCACCCCGCCGCTCCAGTGGCCCTACCAGGGCAAGCTCGCCTCCGTCGGATTCGCCCGCCTGGTCAACACCGACGTGACCCTCCAGGTCGTACGGCAGGGCCGTCTCGTGTCGGCCCGGCGCAGCGGGGCCGTGGACGTGACGAAGACGCTGGAGAACGCGAACATCGGCTGAACCGGCCGAGGCCGGCTCAGCCGCGCCCGCGCCGGCTCACAGCTGGGTCGGCCCGCGCTGGGTCAGGCCGTACTGCTTCGCGATCGAGTTCCACAGCCGGGCCGCCTCGACCTTCTGGGAGCTGGCGATGCCGCTCTCCCGGTCGCCGGCCTGGCGCTGCGGGGTGCTGCGGGCCTGGCCCTTCTTGCAGCCGTGCTTGCCGCCGATCTGGCCGGCCCAGGCCGCGTAGTGGTTGTCGGCCGCGGCCGACGCCTGCCACGCCTTGGCGAGGGCACCGGTCAGCGCCGCGTGGTCCGGCAGCTTGTCGACGGTCAGCTTGGACAGATCGTTGACCAGGCCGCTGCGCTGCTGGGCCGCATCGTGCAGGGCCGCCGCGGCCCCTTGGAGGTTCTGGCAGCTCTTCACGTCGGCGACCGACTTGATCACCGAGGCGCGGCTGCTGCCGCTGTCGGCGAGCAGCTTGTCCAGGGCGACGGCCTGCTCGCGGGCGGGATCGGCGGCCGCCGAGGCGGACGGGTCGGCCGCGGGGCCCGAGGCGGCGACGGTCTTGTTGCCGTGGTCCTTGCCCTCGTCGCCGCCGTCGCTCAGCAGGGCACCGACGCCGATGCCGAGGACGACGATGCCGACGCCGACGGCGGCGATGAGCGGCACGCGCGAGCCGGTGCCGCCGCCGCCCCGCGAGGCAGCGCGCCCGCCGCCCGCCGGGCTGTACGACGGCTGCGCCGGGGCGTACGAGGGCTGCGACTGCGCGCCGTACCCGTGCTGCGGCTGGACGTGCGGCATCTGCTGCGTGGCGCCCGCCGAGCCCTGGCCTTCGCCGCCGCCGCGGAAGAGGTTGTCGAACTCGGCGGGCGGCTGCCGCTCCCCGCCGTACGGATCGGACACCGGCGGCATGTACTGCGTGGCCTCGGCGTCGGAGTGGGCGGCGGGCTGCGGTGGGGCCGCGTGCCCCAGGAACTGGGTCGCCTCGGCCGAGGTCTCGGGCGGCAGCGCTCCCGGCCCCACGGGCGGTATGTACTGCGTCGCCCCGTCGTCGCCGGCCGCGGCCGTGGACACGGGCGGCAGGTACTGGGTGGCGCCGTCGGGCGCGGCGGCGCCCTGCGGCAGGTACTGGGTGGCGCCGTCGGGTGCGGCGGCGGGCAGCGGGGCGCCCGGCGCGGCGGGCGGCAGGGGTGCCGCGGCCGGCGTGCCATCGGCGCCGTACGGCTGGCGCGGGTCGACGGCGCCCTGGCCGTAGGACGCCTGCCCGGCATCGGCGCCGGCGCCGTAGCCCGGAAGCTGCGGGGCCTGGCCGCCGTACGGCACGGCGGGCGGGGGGCCCTCGGGCGGCAGGGGGGCCGCGGCGGGCGCGCCCGCGTCCTGGTGCTGCCATGCCGCGGGCTGCTCCGGAGTGCCCCATCCCTGCGCGGCCGCCGGAGGCCAGCCCTCACCGGGCTGGGACTGCGGCTGCTGCTGGTCGGGACCCCACGGCTGACCCCAGGCCTGGCCGCCGGACGGGGCCGCCGCCGGGGGCTGGCCGACCGGGGCGGCCGGGTGGGCGGGAGGACCACCCGTCATACCCGGCAGCAGGGGCTCGCCACCGTCGGAGGGCAGCACGATGCCTTCGCGTGCGGGCTCGCCCTGTCCACTCTGCGTCACCGGGACTCCTACGAATGGGGGACTACTACGGAATGTCGGCTCACGCTACCGGGTCCCCCGAGCAGGAAGCCATGCAGCTCTGGGCGCGATCTTTTTCCCTGTGACGCCTGCAACAAACTCGGCTGTGACAGGTCTGACAAAACCGCCTCGCCGCCGCCTGCTTATGTCACCCCTCATCCAGTAACGGGTGTTTTTCGGCCCGTTCACGCAGGGACACCGCACTTTGTGTGCCGACTCACGCCGCCTGCCGCAGATCCAGCCGCGCCCCGAACTCCCGCACCACCGGCTCGTCCCGGTACGGCTCCAGCCGCTGCTGGAAGTCCTCCAGGTACTCGGCGCCGCGGTTGGAGCGGAGCTTCTCCAGCAGTTCGACCGCCTTCAGGCCGGTGTGGCAGGCCTGTTCGACCTCGCGCTGCTGGACCTGCGCCGCGGCGAGCAGCACATAGCCGATGGCGCGCCGGCGCGCGCGGGTCTCGGGGTGCCCGTCCAGCGACTCCTGCGCGTACCGGGCCGCCGCCTCGGCCTGCCCCAGGTCGCGGTGGCAGTGCGCCAACTCGTCGGCCAGATAGGCCTCGTCGAAGTGCGCGATCCACACCGGGTCGTCCCCCGTGGCCGGATCGGCCGCCTCCATGGCGGTGACCGCGCGCCCGGACGCCGTCTCCGCCGCCCGTACGTCGCCCATGAGCGCGTGCCCGCGCGCCTCGGCCGCGAGGAACATCGCCTGCGCACGCGGGGTCACGCGTCCGCGCGCACCCTCCTGGGCCGCGCGCGCCAACTGCGCGATCTCCCGCGGGTTTCCGAGCTGCGCGGCGAGATGGCTCATGGACGCGGCGAGCACATAGCCGCCGTACCCGCGGTCGCCCGCCGCCTGCGCCAGGCGCAGCGACTGGATGTAGTAGCGCTGGGCCAGCCCCGGTTGCCCGGTGTCGACGGCCATGTACCCGGCGAGCTCGGTCAGCCGGGCCACCGCGGCGAACAGGTCGCGGCCGACCGCCTCCCGGTAGGAGCCGGCGAGCAGACCGGAGACGACGCTGTTGAGGTAGTGCACGACGACGGGGCGCACATGCCCGCTGCCGTACTGGTGGTCGAGGTCCGTCAGCGCCTGGGTCATCGCGCGCACGGCCGACACGTCGGACTGCCCCACGCGCGGCCCCGCCTGGCGGGCCACCTGCGGGTCGGGCGCCGTGATCAGCCAGTCGCGGCTGGGCTCGACCAGCGCGGAGGCGGCCACGGAGGAGCCGGACAGGAAGTCCCTGCGGCCCACGTCGCTGCGCCACAGCTCGCAGACCTGCTCGATGGCCCCGAGGACCGTCGGCGAGAACTGCAGGCCGACGCCCGAGGCCAGGTTCTTGCCGTTGGCCATCCCGATCTCGTCGATCGTGACCGTACGGCCCAGCTTGCGGCCCAGCGCCTCGGCGATGACCGCCGGTGCCCGGCCGCGCGGCTGCTGCCCGCGCAGCCAGCGCGCCACGGACGTCTTGTCGTAGCGCAGATCGAGACCGTGCTCGGCGCCGCACATGTTGACCCGGCGGGCCAGCCCGGCGTTCGAGCACCCCGCCTCCTGGATGAGCGCCTGCAGCCGTTCGTTCGGCTGCCGTGCGACGAGAGGCCTTGCGGCCATGACGTACCCCCTGCTTCCCGCGGCTCGCGGTGCCTGCCCACGCACCGAGTTCTGTTGGCCTTCCGCGGCCGCCCCCTCTCCCCTCCCGCCGTGGAGACGAAAAGATCCGGCCTTGAAGATCGATGCCCCGTGGACATACCGACAATGCGAGGCATGGGCGAATTGCCGGGGTAAAGACCCATGCCACCCCGTGACTCCCCCACACGTGGCTACCCGGCCGACACCCCGCATCCCCCCGCGCGCCCCTGTCCGTGCATCCATGCGCCCCGGGTGCGGAATCGGTGCCCCACCCCTCGCACGCGCGAGCCGTAACCCCGCATCGGCAAGGGAGTTGAGCGGACCGTGGAGAAGACGATCCCGGGGACCGAGTCCGTATCGATTCCGCAGCAGCGTGGGCAATCGCTGCTGGAGACCGCTGTTCGCTACGCCGAGGAGCGCCACTGGGACGTGGTCCCCGGCACCTGGCTGGAAGCCGTCGGCGGGGTGCAGCGCTGCTCCTGCGGCGACCCCGCGTGTGCCGCGCCCGGCGCACACCCCGCGCGCCCGGGCTGGGCGACCCTGGCGACCGGCAGCGCGAGCGCCGCGCGGCGGTTGTGGCAGAAGCAGCCGAGGGCCTCGATCCTGCTGCCGACCGGGCGCGCCTTCGACGCGCTGTCCGTCCCCGAGAGCGCGGGGTTCCTCGCGCTGGCCCGGATGGAGCGGATGGAGCTGACGCTGGGTCCGGTGACGCGCACACCGGACCGGCGGATGCACTTCTTCGTGCTGCCCGGCGCCTCGGTGAAGGTGCCGGAGTCGGTCCGCCGACTCGGCTGGTCCCCAGCCTCGCTGGACCTGGTGGCGCTCGGCAAGGGCGGTTACGTCGCCGCACCCCCCACCCGCTACGGCTCCGACGGCGCCGTGCAGTGGGCCTGCCGCCCCACCCCCGCCAACCGCTGGCTGCCCGACGCCGACGAGCTGGTCTCTCCCCTGGCGTACGCCTGCGGACGCGACCGCTGACCGGCCGCCACCCGTCCGTTCCACAGGCGCGCCGTTCCACAGACGCGCCCCTTAGGGTTTCCGCATGACGCAGGGAGCAGAGGTCGGCGCAGCCGCCGTACGTGTGCAAGGGCTCTGGAAGCGGTTCGGTCAGCAGGTGGCGGTCGCCGGGATCGATCTGGAGCTGCCCGCGGGGAAGTTCATCGGCCTGGTCGGGCCCAACGGAGCCGGGAAGACCACCACGCTCTCCATGGTGACCGGGCTGCTCAGACCGGATCAGGGCACCGTCGAGGTCGTCGGCCACGACGTGTGGCGCGACCCGGTGGCGGTCAAGGCCCGCATCGGCGTCCTGCCCGAGGGGCTACGGCTCTTCGAGCGGCTGTCGGGACGCGAACTGCTCGGCTATTCCGGGCGGTTGCGGGGGCTGCCCGGCGCCGAGGTGGACAAGCGGGTCACCCAGCTGCTGGACATACTCGACCTGGCCGGGGCCCAGCACAAACTCGTCGTCGACTACTCGACCGGCATGCGCAAGAAGATCGGGCTCGCCGCCGCCCTCCTGCACAATCCCGAAGTCCTGTTCCTGGACGAGCCGTTCGAGGGCGTCGACCCGGTGTCCGCGCAGACCATCCGGGGCGTCCTGGAGCGCTACACGGCCTCCGGCGCCACCGTCGTCTTCTCCTCCCACGTGATGGAGCTCGTCGAGTCGCTGTGCGACTGGGTGGCCGTGCTGGCCGCGGGCCGCATCCGCGCCACCGGCCCCCTGGCCGACGTGCGTGGTGAACACCCCACGCTGCAGGGCGCGTTCCTGGAGCTGGTCGGCGCGCGGGGACGCGACGCCGGGTCGGACCTGGACTGGCTGGGCGGCGGGGCCCGATGACGAGCGTCGACTCCACCTCCGGCCTCACCACCGCCGCGGGCACCCCTTCCCCCACCGGCGTCACCGCCACCGTCGTACGGCTGAAGCGGTCGCTGCTGCGCAACGGGCTGCGCCAGTCCGGGGGCCGACGGGCCGCGTTCGTCGTCTCGGCCGTCCTGGCGCTCCTGTTCGCCGCGCTGCAACTGCTCGGCCTGATCTTCCTGCGCGGGAACGCCCACGCCGACGCGGTGGCCGTCCTGGGCACGGCCGTCCTCGGACTCGGCTGGGCCGTCATGCCGCTGTTCTTCCCGGGCGGCGACGAGACCCTGGACCCCACCCGCCTGGTGATGCTGCCCCTGCGGCCGCGCCCGCTGGCCCGGGCCCTGCTGGCCGCGTCCCTGGTCGGCATCGGCCCGCCGTTCACCCTGCTCCTGCTGACCGGCTGTGCGCTGTCGGTGGCGCACGGGGCGGCGGCCTGGGCCACGCTCGTCGCCGCGGTGCCCCTGGCGCTGCTGGTCTGCGTGGCGTTCGCGCGCGCGGTCGCCGCGGCGAACGTACGGCTGCTGTCCAGCCGCAAGGGTCGCGACCTGGCCGTGCTCAGCGGGCTGGTCATCGCGGTCGGGGCGCAGCTGGTCAACTTCGCCGCGCGGCAGCTCGGTTCGGCCGGCCTCGGCCAGCTCGCGCCGGTGACCGACGTACTGCGCTGGCTGCCGCCGGCGTCCGCCGTGGGCGCGGTGCACTCGGTGAGCGAGGGGGCGTACGGCACGGCGGCCGTACAACTGCTGCTGACCGGGGCCGCGTTGATCCTGATCATCGCGGTGTGGGCGCGCAGCCTGACGCGGCTGATGACGTCGCCCGACGGGTCGACGCTCCAGGCCGCGGACCCCGGCGTGCGCGGGCGCACGTCGACGTCGACCGGTCTCCGGAGCCTGCTGCCCGCGGGCCGCACCGGCACGGTCATGGAGCGCTCCCTGCGCTACATCTGGCGCGACCCGAAGACCAAGGCCGCATGGGTCACGTCGCTCGCCATCGGCCTGATCGTGCCGGTGTTCAACGCGCTGCAGGGCACCGGCTCGATCTACTTCGCGTGCTTCGCCGCCGGGATGCTCGGCATCCAGATGTACAACCAGTTCGGGCAGGACACGTCCGCGTTCTGGATGGTGGCCATGACCATCTCCTCCGGCCGGGACGCGTACCTGGAGCTGCGCGGGCGGGCGCTGGCCCTGCTGGTGATCACCCTGCCGTACGCCACGCTCGTGACCGTCGTGACGACGGCCCTGCTCGGCGACTGGCCCCGGCTGCCCGAGGTCCTCGGCCTGTCCCTCGCGCTGCTCGGCGCGATGCTGGCGACCGGCGCCTGGACCTCGGCCCGCTTCCCCTACTCGATCCCGCAGGAGGGCTACAAGAACGTGGCCCCCGGCCAGGCGGGCCTCGCCTGGATCTCGATCTTCGGCGGCATGGTCGCGGCGGCCCTCCTGTGCTCCCCCGTCATCGCCCTCACGATCTGGCTGAACGTGAGCGACGGCGGCGCGTCATGGACCTGGCTGCTCCTCCCGATCGGCACCGCTTACGGGGCGACGGTCACCTTGCTGGGCCTGCGCCTGGCGGCCCCGCGAGCGGCAGCACACCTGCCGGAGATACTCACGGCGGTCAGCAAGGGGTAGGGGCAGGCCGGGGCCGACGGGATCTGTTGGCACCGGTCCCCGGCAACGCTCTGGGGGCGCGGGGAACTGCGCGACCAGCCACAGACAACCCGCACCCGCCACTCAACATGCCCAGGCACTCGCACAGCCACCCGGAACTCACCGCGAGAGCAGAAACGGTTCGATCGCCGCCCGCCAAGCCTCCGGCTGGTCGTAGGGAACAAGATGCCCCGCATCGGCGATCTCCGCATACTCCCCCCGTGGCAGAACGCGCACCATCTCCTGCGCCTCCGCACGCCCCAGTTCGCCGTCGAGCCCGCGGACGACGAGCGTCGGGCAGCGGACCTGGGCCAGCTCCTCCCAGTGCGCGTCGTACACCCACGTCTCACGCGACCTGAGCATCTGGTCGGGCTCGAAGACGGGCCGCCAGCCGTCGGGTGACTCGTGCATGACCTCGGCGTAGTACTCGCCGCGGGCCGGAGTCGGCCGCTCCACCCAGGGATCGTCCTCGCCGAACCACTTGCGTACGTCGGCGAGCGTGGCGAAGGGGACGGGCCAGGACTTGAACCAGTCGGCCCACTCGCGCTGCGAGGCCGCGCCGAGCGCGGAGGCCCGCATGTCGCAGATGACCAGTCCGCGCACCAGGTCGGGCCGCTTCGCGGCGAGCTGCCAGGCGGTCAGCGCGCCCATGGCGTGGCCGATGACGACGGTCGGGCCGAGGCCGAGCTGCTCGATCGCCGCCTCGGCGTCGTCGACGTACGCCTCACGCGTGAAGGCCGCCTGCGGCGGCTTGTCGCTCTGGCCGTGGCCGCGCTGGTCGAGCGCCACGGCACGATGGCGTTCGGAGAGCCAGCGGGCGGTGGACGCCCAGTGCGAGGCGCGGCCCATCAGGCCGTGCAGTAACAACACCCCGGGGTAGTTCTCCGGGTCCGCCTTGGGAGGATCGGCGAACTCCCAGGCGGCGAGGCGTACGCCGCTTGTTCCTGTCACGTCGATGCGCCGTGCCATGGGTCTTGGCACCCCCCTTGCTCCGCTCGGACCGCGCGCTGCTCGAACGCGGCGGTCCTGCTCCGGGTCCTGCCTGCCTCGTACCGGTCCTCGTGGATCCGTCTACTCGCACATTAGCGAACACCTATTCGGAAATTCTGTCCCTGTGGGCAACACCCCTCATTCGAGTGACCCCTTTCCAGGAATGATCGCGACTGAGGAGGGGAGTTCTTCAGCGGGAGGTGGACCGCTCGGGGAAACCGGTCCGCGGGGAATGACCCTGAGAGCTCGGGGCTCCGGGTCAGCACAGGGGAGGACAGGCCCCGGCGCCAAGTGGCGCCGGGGCCCTCCGTTTGTGTACATCCTTGTGCACCGCCTTGCGGTGCACCGCATTGTGTACGACCCGCTTGTGTACGACCCGCTTGTGTACGGCGCAACCCGACCGCCCCCTCGCGCCATATGCCTATCGCGCCAGCCTCGCACGTGAAAGGCCCGGGCGCTGCGATTCGGCGCACTGAATCTCGGCGAACCGAATCATGGAGCACTGAATCATGCAGCACCGAGCCTTGAATTCGGCACCGTTCGGCGGAAAGTAGGGATGCCGCGCCCGAAAACCGCTCTCAGCGCTCAGCGCTTGGCGACGAACACATGTGAGGCGATGTCGGCCGCCAGCTCCGCCGCCTCGCCGCCGCTGCCCACCAGCACACCACCGGCAGCCTCGGTCACGCTCACCACCGAGCCCGGCTGCACGCCGGCCCGGCGCAGCGTGTGCATCAGCTGCGCGTCGGTCTGGATGGGCTCACCGATGCGCCGTACGACGACCGTCTTGCCGTCGGTGCCCGCCTCCAGGTCGGCCAGCGACACCATGCCCTCGTCGAGGAACGGGTCGGCGCCGTCCTTCTCGCCCAGCTCCTCCAGGCCCGGGATCGGGTTGCCGTACGGCGACTCGGTCGGGTGGCGCAGCAGCTCGAGGACCCGGCGCTCGACGGCCTCGCTCATCACGTGCTCCCAGCGGCAGGCCTCCGCGTGCACCTGCTCCCACTCCAGGCCGATCACGTCGACGAGCAGGCACTCCGCGAGACGGTGCTTGCGCATCACGCGCGTGGCCAGTCGGCGGCCCTCGTCGGTGAGCTCCAGATGCCGGTCGCTGGCCACGGACACCAGTCCGTCGCGCTCCATCCGGGCCACCGTCTGGCTCACCGTCGGCCCGCTCTGATCGAGCCGCTCGGCGATACGGGCGCGCATGGGGACCACGCCTTCCTCTTCGAGCTCGAGGATGGTGCGGAGATACATCTCCGTGGTGTCGATCAATCCGGACATACGTGCCCCTCGATTACCTCTGCCGGAAGCTCACCGCTCTCCGGCGCGTGCGCTGGCCCTGAACTCAATTCTGACGCATACCACTGACAACCGTGCCGCGCCGCCGACACCCTCGGCGAAACCCGCCCCGTGCCGGGCGCCCGCGGGGGCGGACGGCCGCGAACCCCGTATTGACAGCACACTGGTCCAGACCGCACCGTGAGCCGCGACACTGACGCTGCGAAGGGGCAACGCATGAGCGACGGCACGTCGGCCGACCGGTTCTTCGACGCGGCCATCGGCCTGCTGCAACGGGTCCGTCACGAGGAGTCCGAGGCCGTCGCGTCGGCCGGCGCCCTGCTCGCCGACACCGTCGAGGCCGGCGGCCGGCTGTTCGCCTTCGGTGCCGGCCATTCCTCCCTCGCCGCCCAGGACGTCGTCTACCGCGCCGGCGGCCTCGCCCTGATGAACCTGCTCGCGGTCCCGGGTGCCGTGGGCGTCGACGTCACGCCCGCCACGCTCGGCTCCGCCCTCGAACGCGTCGACGGCCTCGCGAGCGCCGTCCTGGACACCTCACCGCTGCGCGCCGACGACGCCCTCGTGATCATCTCACTCTCCGGCCGCAACGCCCTCCCCGTGGAGATGGCCATGAACGCCCGCGCGCGGGGCGTCAAGGTCATCGGCGTGACATCGGTGGCGTACGCCTCGGAGACGACGTCCCGGCACGACTCGGGGACGTATCTGAAGGACCACTGCGACATCGTCCTCGACTCGAAGATCGCGGTCGGCGACGCGGAGCTCACCCTCGACACCATCCCGGCCCCCTTCGCCCCCGCCTCCACGGTCGTCACCGCCGCCCTCCTCCAGGCGGCCGTGGCCACCGCGGCCGAGGCCCTCGCCGACCGCGGCATCGAGCCCCCGCTCCTGCGCTCCGGGAACGTCGACGGCGGACACGAGTGGAACGGCCGGATCCTCGACCGGTATCGCGACCGGATCTTCTACCAGCGCTGAGAGACACACGGGGGGACGCTCAGCGGTTCTCCCCCACCGCCCGCGCCAGATCCAGCGTCACCCCGATCCGTGCCGCCACATCCTCCGCGTACGTCACGTCGGACCGCCCGAACCGGCTGCGCCCGGCCCCGCGCAGGAAGGTCACGACACCCAGCGTCCGCCCCCGGCTGCGCAGCACGGCGCACAGGGCGTGCACGGCGTCGCCGGGCCACTGCCGCTCCAGGGCCCACTGGCGGGCCTGCTCCGGCGGTACGCCGTCGGCGTCCGCGCGCACCGTCCCGGCCCGCTCGACGCACTGCAGCGCCGGATGGCCCTCCTCGTAGCAGACGGGCAGCCCGGCCCGCCCGGTGAGCACACTGGGCCCGGGCGCCCCGGAGGGCGTGGCCGCCATCCGCACCAGCCGCACGGGACCCGCCGCCGGGCCGTCGGCCGGCGCACCGCCCACCACACGGTCGATCAGCGCGTGGTCGGCGAAGCCGGCGAGCGCGAAGTCCAGGTGGACGGTGGCCGCCTCCGCCGGGTCCTCGCACTCGGCGGCCGCGCGGGCCGCCCGGTGCAGCTGGTTGGTGCGGAAGCGCAGCTGCGCCGCCTCCTGCTCGCCCTGCTTGGCCTCGGTCACGTCCTCGAACAGCCAGCCGACCCCGAGCGGCACCGGCTCCTCCGCGAGCGGCGAGGCCAGCCGCACGAACCCACTGCGCCAGCAGCGCCGCTGCTCGCCCTCGGGCGCGCGCACGCTCACCCACATCTCGGCGGGCGCGGGCGGCGCGCCCTCGGCCAGCACATGCGTGAGCGCGCTCTCCAGCTCCTCGACGCCCTGGGCGAGCAGCTCCCCCAGCGGCCGTCCCAGCACCGACGTACGCCCGGTGCCCAGCGCCCGGGCCGCGTGCGTGTTCACGACGGCAGGCCGCAGATCGGCATCGACCAGCACGACACCCCACGACGCGTCCTCGAACAGCGCCTCGCTCAGCGCGATGGACCGCTCCAGGTCCATCTGCGCGTGCACCTCGCTGAACGCGCAGTACACGCCCGCCGACTTCCCGTCCGGCCCGCGCACGGCGGCCGACTGGGTCCGCACGAGGACCCGCCCCCCGTCCTTCGTCACGAGCGCGAACTCGTGCACCTGCCGCCCGGGAGCGTGCATGGCGGACAGCAGCCGCTCCTCGACCTCCTCGGCGTCGGCGCTGCGCACCGCCCACCCGGTGAACCCGCGCCGTCCCACGGCCTCGGCGGCGCTCCAGCCCAGGATCCGCTCCGCCTCCCGGTTCCAGTGCGTCACGACACCGTCCGCGTCGAAGGCGCACAGGGCCGCGTCCATGCCGTCCAGCAGGGCGGCGAGCAGATCGGCCCCGCCGACATCCTCGGCGGACGCCGGGTCTCCGTCCCCCTCGGGCTCGTCCGGCCCCAGCTCGTCGGTGGTCCCACTACGCCGGGAAGCACTCACCTGGACCCCCTGCAGGCTGCGTCCGCGGATACAGCGCGTCGGTGCGCTCGCTCACTGCCCTTCATTCAACTCGAACGTGACGCAACGCACACTTGGTTCCCACAAGATTGAAGGAATCGTTGCAAGAGCCCGCCGACGCCACGACCGCCATCGCGTGTACGCCTCGATCTCGATCTTCATGTGGGGATCCGCGAGCCGCGGCACGCCGGAAGATCGACACGGACGCAGCAACGCGGGCGGAAAAACCGGTTGAACGAGCCCAGCCCGCTTCCTAAGGTGTGGGGCACACGAGAAGGGAGGTGGTTCGGCAGATGTATGGAAACCGGACGCGTGAGGTGGCTGCGGGCTAGCGGCCCGTCACCACACCCAGTGCGGTGCCGGACCAGCGTGTGCGAGAAACACGCAGCCGGCCCAATCCCAGTCAGTCACCCGACCCGCGAGTTCGCCGGTACGTCCGGCCGGCTCCCCGCCGCGAGGCGAGGGACCCGAGCTCGCGGGTCGTCTGCGTTCCCGGCCCGCCCGACGGGCGTCAGGAGCTCAGGGGCTCAGGCGCTCCACCCGCCATGTCCCGTCCGGTTCCGCCACGTAGCACAGGCGGTCGTGGAGGCGGTTCTCGCGGCCCTGCCAGAACTCGACCGTCTGGGGAGCGATGCGGAAGCCGCCCCAGTTCGGGGGCACCGGGACCTGTTCGTCCTCGGGATATCGGGCGCTCAACTCCTCGTACGACGCCTCGAGTTCGGCCCGGGAGGGGATCACCGAGGACTGTGCGCTGGCCCAGGCGCCCAGCTGGGAGCCGTGCGGCCGGGTGCGGAAGTACGCGGCGGTCTCGTCGCGGCCGGTGCGGCGGGCGGTGCCGGTGACGATGACCTGGCGGGCGAGGGGGTGCCAGGGGAAGAGCAGGGAGACGTACGGGTTCTCCGCCAGGTCGCGGGCCTTGCGGGAGTCGTAGTTGGTGTAGAAGACGAAGCCCTGGTCGTCGTACTGCTTCATCAGCACCGTGCGGGAGCTGGGGCGGCCCTGGACGTCCGCCGTCGAGACGACCATCGCGTTCGGTTCGTAGAGCGTCCCGTGGGCCGCGGCCAGCGCGGCCTGCTCGAACCAGTGCCGGAACTGGTCCATGGGGTTCGCGGCCAGGTCGGTCTCGTCGACGCCCTCGACCCGGTAGTGCTTGCGCATGGACGCGGGATCGAGGATCGGGTCGAGCATGGGATCACGGTCGGTCACTCGGTCATCTTGCCGTATGCGCATACGGCTATGTGTGGCACTGAGTGCCGCAGACTCTCCCGCAAAGTGGCACTCGGAGATATGGTGCTGATGGCCTTCCGGCCGGGTGACCACCGGCCGACGGGGGCATCACCGGGGTGACCGCCGTGGACCGCGAGTCCCGAGAGCGACCGTGGAACCACGACGACGCCCGCGTCCCGGCATTCGCCGCACTCAACCTGAGGAGCCGCCTGATGTCCGACTTCGTACCCGGGCTCGAAGGAGTCGTCGCGTTCGAGACGGAGATCGCCGAACCGGACAAGGAGGGCGGCGCCCTGCGGTACCGAGGCGTCGACATCGACGATCTGGTGGGCCACGTCTCCTTCGGCAACGTGTGGGGGCTGCTCGTCGACGGCGCCTTCAACCCCGGTCTGCCGGCCGCCGAGCCGTTCCCGATTCCCGTGCACTCGGGTGACATCCGGGTGGACGTGCAGTCGGCGCTCGCCATGCTCGCCCCGGTGTGGGGCCTGAAACCGCTGCTCGACATCGACGAGGAGCAGGCCCGCGACGACCTCGCGCGCGCGGCCGTGATGGCGCTGTCGTACGTCGCCCAGTCCGCGCGCGGGCAGGGGCTGCCGATGGTGCCGCAGCGGGAGATCGACAAGGCGCAGACGATCGTCGAGCGGTTCATGATCCGGTGGAGGGGGGAGCCCGACCCCAAGCACGTCGCAGCCGTCGACGCCTACTGGACCTCCGCCGCCGAGCACGGCATGAACGCCTCCACCTTCACCGCCCGCGTCATCGCCTCGACCGGCGCGGACGTGGCCGCCGCCCTCTCCGGCGCCGTCGGCGCCATGTCCGGCCCGCTGCACGGCGGAGCGCCCTCGCGCGTCCTCGGGATGATCGAGGAGATCGAGCGGACGGGCGACGCGCAGGGCTACGTCAGGAAGGCCCTGGACCGGGGCGAGCGGCTGATGGGCTTCGGCCACCGGGTGTACCGGGCCGAGGACCCGCGCGCGCGGGTGCTGCGCCGCACCGCCCGTGAACTGGGCGCGCCGCGCTTCGAGATCGCGGAGGCGCTGGAGAAGGCCGCGCTGGAGGAGCTGCACAACCGCCGCCCGGACCGCGTCCTCGCGACGAACGTGGAGTTCTGGGCGGCGATCATGCTCGACTTCGCCGAGGTCCCGGCGCACATGTTCACGTCGATGTTCACGTGTGCCCGCACGGCCGGCTGGTCGGCGCACATCCTGGAGCAGAAGCGCACGGGACGGCTCGTCCGGCCGTCCGCGCGCTATGTCGGCCCGGGGCCGCGCGGACCGCGGGAGATCCCGGGGTTCGAAACCATCACTGCCTGACCGACACGGCCACCGCCTGCCGTCTGACCGCCGGCACGCGCCGTCGCACGGTACGCGCGCGTGCCCGTCGAGCAGTCGATCCGCCGGCGCTCCCGCGTGCCGTCACACCGTGCTCAGCAGCCCCGCGTGGTGCCGCTCGGCGACCAGCGGGTGGGCGCGCAGCTTGCCCTTCAGCTCGTTGTAGCCGTACTCGGCGAAGAGCGGGTTGGCCGGGTCGTCGGTGACGCCGGGGGCGGTGGAGGCGTGCGGGAAGACCAGCGGCTCCACGCGCGCGTCCAGGCGCGGGTTGTAGAAGAACGGCACGGAGAAGCGCTCGGTCGCGCCGGGCGGGCTGACGACGCGGTGGCGCGTGGCGAGCAGATAGCCGTTGGTCGCCACCTCCAGCAGCTCGCCCAGGTTGACCACGAAGGCGCCGTCCATGGGCGGCACGTCGTGGTAGTTGCCGTCCTCGCGCAGCACCTGGAGGCCGCCGACCTTGTCCTGGAGCAGCAGCGTCAGGAAGCCGTAGTCCTTGTGGATGCCGACGCCCTGGTTGGAGCCGTCGGCCGCGCTGCCGGGGTAGCGCACGAGCTTGAGGTGCGGGTAGGCGCTGTCGCCGAAGAGGGCGTCGTAGAAGTCGGCGGGGGCGCCGATGGCGGTGAGCAGCTCGTGCAGCAGCCGCTCGGCGACGCTGCTGAGCCGGTCGACCCAGGCGAGGGCGGCGCTGCGCAGCTCGGGCAGGGCGGCGGGCCACTGGTTCGGGCCCTGCAGCCACCAGTACGCGGGCTCGCCCGGCCCCGGTATGTGCGCGGGCCGCTCGGCGCCTATGTCGAGCTGGTCACGCCAGTCGCGGGCGCCGGCGGTGCGCTCGTCGCCGGTGCGGGTGTAGCCGCGGAAGTGCGGCGAGTTGATGTTGTCGAGGGCGAGCCGGTCGGCCTCGGGAAGGGCGAAGAAGGCGCGCATCGCGGAGAGCAGCGCGTCGGTCTCGACCTGGGTCACGCCGTGGCCGACGAGCTGGAAGAAACCGACGTCATGGGCGGCGCTGTGCAGCTGCTCGTGCAGCAGGGCGCGCTCCCGGGGGCCGCGGTCGGCGGCCGAGAGGTCGATGATCGGGAGCTGCTGGTACGACGGGTTCGTCGTGGTGTGCGTCATGGAGTGCGTCCGCAGGTTGTACGGGAGGGCCGGGCGGCCGTCATGGGTGGACGGGGGCCACGGATGCCACAAGGGTCCGGAAAGAAAGGGGGCGGGAGTCAGGCAGAGCGCCGACAGCCCATGCTTGTGACACGCACGTAGTCCACGTGGCGGCGTCGAACAAGCATCGGATGCATGGGCCCCAGCGTAACGCCCCTCGATCGTTACCCTTGCGCCCGCACTCAGCCCAGGGCCTCGTCCAGCAGGGCCGCCCACTGGGCCACCACCCGCTCCCGGCGCGCGGTGTCGTCGGTGAGGAGGTTGGCCAGGCCCAGGCCACGGGCCATGTCGAGCAGTCCCTGGACCGTCTCGCGGACTCCGGGGCGGGATTCGTCGGCGCCCAGCAGCTCCACCGCTATGCGATGGGTCTCACGTCCGACGCGCGCCTCCAGCTCGGCGACGCGCGGACCCAGCTGCTCCTCGTTGGAGGCGGCCACCCACAGGTGGAGGGCGGCGCGGAAGAGGGGGCCGGTGTAGAGGTCGACGAGGGCGGCGACGGCGGCCCGCCGGTCACCGGGGCCCTCGGGGCCGTCGGGGAACAGGGCGCGCAGGGCGGTGGAGCGTTCCTCGGCGACGTATTCGACGGCCGCGGTGAAGAGGTCCTCGCGGGTCGGGAAGTGGTGCTGGGCGGCGCCGCGGGAGACGCCGGCGCGTTCGGCGACGACGGAGACGGTGGAGCCCGCCCAGCCGTGTTCGGCGAGGCAGGCCACGGCCGCTTCCAGGAGCCGCTGCCGGGTGGCCCGGCTGCGGTCCTGTTTGGGGTGGCGGTCGACTGAGGTCACAGCACCCATGCGGGATCCCGTCGTTCTAGGAAGGCCGTCATCCCCTCCCGGGCCTCGGCGGAGGAGAACAGCCGGGCCGAGAGCGCGGTCAGCTCGGCCGCGTCCCGGTCGAAGACTTCCAGCACCCTAGCCGTGAGCAGGCGTTTCGTCTCGGCCAGCCCGTGCGGGGAGGACCGGCGCAGCCCTTCCAGTACGGGCGCCAGGACGGCGTCGACGTCGTCGCCGGCCGCCGTCAGCAGGCCGGCGCGGACCGCCTCGGCCGCGTCGAAGCGCTCGCCGGTGAGGCAGTAGCGGGCCAGGGTGCGCGGGTCCGCGCGCGGGATCAGCGGCAGCGAGATGACGGCCGGCGCCACCCCGATCCGTACCTCCGTGAACGCGAACGTGGCGTCGCTCGACGCGGCCGCGATGTCGCAGACCCCGAGCAGTCCGAGCCCGCCCGCCCGTACGTGTCCGGTCACCCGGGCGACGACGGGTGTGGGCAGCTCGACGATCTGCCGCAGCAGCCCGACCAGGGCGTCCGGGTCGGGCGGGTCCTTCAGGTCGGCGCCCGCGCAGAACGTGTTGCCGGTGTGGGTGAGGACGACGGCCCGTACGTCCGCGTCCTCGGCGCTCTCGGCCAGGGCGTCCGCGAGCTCGCCGACCAGCGCGGCGGAGAGGGCGTTGCGGGTGTCGGGCGAGTCGAGGCTGAGGAACGCGATGCCCCGCGCGCGTGTGCGACCGATCAAGGGGGTGCCGTCGATCGAAGTGGTGCGGCCGGTCAGGGTCATGAGCGCTCCCGCAGCTGCCGTCGGAGGATCTTCCCGGAGGCGGCCCGGGGCACGCCGTCGATGAAGGTGACCTGCCGTATCCGTTTGTAGGGGGCGACGCGTTCGGCGACGTACATCATCACCTCGCCCGCGCCGAGGTCCGGGGCGGTGGGCCGGCGGACGACATAGGCGTGCGGAACCTCGTTGCCGTCGTCGTTGTAGACGCCGATCACGGCGGCGTCGGCGATGCCGGGGTGGGTGAGGAGCAGGGCCTCCAGCTCGGCGGGTGCCACCTGGAAGCCCTTGTACTTGATGAGTTCCTTCACCCGGTCGACGACGAACAGCCAGCCGTCGGTGTCCACGTGCCCGACATCCCCGGTGTGCAGCCAGCCGTCGGCGTCGATCATGTCGGCGGTGGCGTCGGGGCGCCCCAGATAGCCCTTCATGATCTGGGGGCCGCGGATGAGGATCTCGCCGGGCTCGCCGGTGCCGAGGTCGCGGCCCGGGTCGTCGAGGGAGACGATGCGCATCTCGGTGCCCGCGACGAGCTTGCCGACGGTGCCGGGAGGCGCCTGCTCCATGGCGTCCAGGGGGACGACGTGCGTGCCGGGCGAGAGCTCCGTCATGCCGTACGCCTGCCCGACCGGCGGCAGCCCGAGCCGCTGCGAACAGGCGGCGGCGAGGTGGGCGTCCAGGGGGGCGGCGGCGCTGATGACGTACTTCAGGGACGACAGGTCGTACCGCGCGACCGCCGGGTGCTTGGCGAGGGCGAGGACGATCGGCGGGGCGACGTACAGACCGGTGATGCGGTGGTTCTCGATGGCCGCGAGGAACGTCTCCAGGTCGAAGCGCGGCAGTACGACGACGGTGGCGCCCTGTCTGAGGGGCGCGTTCATGAGCGCCGTCAGGCCGTAGATATGAAAAAAGGGCAGCACGGCGAGGATGCGGTCGCCGGGGCCGACGGCGATCGGGGCTTCGAGCTGGGCGAGATTGGTGGCGATCTGGCGGTGGGTGAGCATGACGCCCTTGGGGACGCCGGTGGTGCCGGAGGAGTACGGCAGCGCGGCGACGTCCTCGGCCGGGTCGATGTCGGGGCGCGGTTCGGGCGCGGTGCTCGACAGCATGTCCACCAGTGAGCGGTGGCCGCGTGTGTCGTCGCAGACGAATATCTCCCCTACGCCACCGGCGAGTTCGGCGGCCCTGCGGGCCGTGCCGAGCAGCGGTGAGACGGTGACGATCCAGCGGGCCCCGGAGTCCCGCAGCTGCTTGGCGAACTCCTCGGGTGTGGCGAGCGGGTGCACGGTGGTGACGGCGGCACCCGCGCGCGTGGCGGCGTAGAAGGCGGTCGGGAAGGCGATGGTGTTGGGGCTGTGCAGGGCGAGGACGTCGCCCTTGCGCACGCCGGCGTCGGCGAGCGCGGCGGCGATGCGCCGGTGGAACCGGTCCACTTGTGCGTACGTGAGCGTGGTGCCGTCCGTGCCGTCGATCAGGGCGGGCAGGTCGCCGAACTCGGCGGCCCTCCCCAGGACGGCTTCGTGGATGGGCAGTTCGACGGGCGGGACGTCTGCGTACTCGCTGCGGAACACGGTTCCTCCAAGCGGCTACGGCGGCCTAGTAGGACTTGGGCAGGCCCAGGGTCTGGTGGGAGACGTAGTTGAGAATCATCTCCCGGCTCACCGGGGCGATACGAGCCACGCGTGAGGCGGTTATCAACGAGGCGAGCCCGAACTCGCGCGTGAGGCCGTTGCCGCCGAGGGTGTGCACGGCCTGGTCGACCGCCTTCACACAGGCCTCTCCGGCCGCGTACTTGGCCATGTTGGCGGCCTCGCCCGCGCCGATGTCGTCGCCCGCGTCGTACAGATGGGCCGCCTTCTGCATCATCAGGCGGGCCAGTTCGAGGTCGATGTGCGCCTGGGCGAGGGGGTGCGCGATGGCCTGGTGGGCGCCGATGGGCGCCTTCCAGACGGTGCGGTCGCGGGCGTACTCGACGGCCTTGGCCAACGCGTAGCGCCCCATGCCGATCGCGAAGGCGGCCGTCATGATCCGCTCGGGGTTGAGACCGGCGAACAGCTGCAGCAACCCCGCGTCCTCGTCGCCTACGAGCGCTTCGGTGGGCAGCCGCACATCGTCCAGGACCAGTTCGAACTGCTTCTCCGCGGTGTTGAGTTCCATGTCGATGGGGTTGCGGGAGAAGCCCTCGGCGTCGCGCGGGACGATGAAGAGGCAGGGCTTGAGGCTGCCGGTGCGGGCGTCCTCGGTGCGGCCGACGATGAGGGTGGCGTCCGCCTGGTCCACGCCGGACACGAACACCTTGCGGCCGGTCAGCAGCCAGTCGGCGCCGTCCTTGCGGGCCGTGGTGGTGATGCGATGGGAGTTGGAGCCGGCGTCGGGTTCGGTGATGCCGAAGGCGATGAGGCGGCTGCCGTCGGCGAGTCCGGGAAGCCAGGTGCGCTTCTGCTCCTCGGTGCCGAAGCGGGAGAGGACGGTACCGACGATGGCCGGGGAGACGATGAGCATGAGGAGAGGTGCGCCTGCGGCGCCCAACTCCTCCAGCACTATGGAGAGTTCGGCGATGCCGCCTCCTCCGCCGCCGTACTCCTCCGGGAGGTTGACGCCGAGGTAGCCGAGTTTGCCCGCCTCGGACCAGAGTTCCGTGAGGGGGGCTCCTGCGGCGATGGTGCGGGTGACGTAGTCGCGGCCGTAGCGCTTGCCGAGGGCTGATACGGCGGCTCGCAGGGCTTTGTGCTCGTCGGTTTCCAGAATGGTGCTCACTGGTCCTGAACCTCCTTCTGTACGTTCGCTCGTACATCCGTTGCTTCTTCCACGACGGCGAGCAGGGCGCCGACCTCGACCTGCCCGCCGACGACGGCGTGCAGAGCGCTGAGCGTGCCGTCGGCCGGGGCGGTGATCCGGTGCTGCATCTTCATCGCCTCCAGCCAGATCAGGGGTTGGCCCGCCCGGACCGTGGTGCCTTCAGCCAGGCCCTCGGCGACGCGGACGACCGTGCCCGGCATCGGGGCCAGGAGGGAGCCGGGGGCGAGTTGGGCGCTCGGGTCGGGGAAGCGGGGGAGGGCGGTGAGGGCGGTGGAGTTGACGTACACCTGGTCGCCGCCGTACCGGGAGACCTCGAACCTCCGCCGTACGCCGTCCACTTCGAGGACGACGAGCCGCGCGTCGGCGTGCACGACCCGCACCCCGTCGGCGGCCAGGCCCGCACGTGTGTGCCGGTAGTGGACCTCGTGCTCCTGCCCCGCCATCGCGTACCGCTTGACCTGCGGCTGTGACGCCACGTTGCGCCAGCCGCCGAACCGGGAGCGGCCGTGCGCGTCGGCGAGGGCGGCGGCCAGCGGGGCGTACGGGTCGGGGGCGGGCCCGGTGAGGGCGGTGAGGTGGCGGTCGTAGAAGCCGGTGTCCATGCGGGCGGCCGTGAACTCCGGGTGGCGCAGGGAGCCCACGAGCAGGTCGCGGTTGGTGACCGGGCCGTGGACCGCCGCGCGCTCCAGGGCGCCGGCGAGCTTGCGGACCGCCTCCGCGCGCGTGGGTGCGTACGCGACGGCCTTGGCGAGCATCGGGTCGTAGTGGACGCCGATGGTGTCGCCGTCGCTGTAGCCGCTGTCCAGGCGGATGCCGTCCGGTACGGCGAGACGGTGCAGGGTGCCGGTCTGCGGGGCCCAGTCGCGGGCCGGGTCCTCGGCGTAGAGGCGGGCCTCGACGGCATGGCCACGCGCGCATGGCGGCTCCTTTTCCAGCGCGTGCCCCTCGGCGACGCGGATCTGGAGTGCCACGAGGTCGATGCCGAACACGGCTTCCGTGACCGGGTGTTCGACCTGGAGGCGGGTGTTCATCTCCAGGAAGTGGGCCCGGCCGTCGGCGACGAGGAACTCGACGGTCCCGGCGCCGACGTAGTCGACGGCTCGGGCGGCCCGGCCGGCCATCTCGTACAGCTCGTCGGTGAGCCCGGAGTCCAGACCCGGCGCGGGGGCCTCCTCGATCACCTTCTGGTGGCGGCGCTGGAGGGAGCAGTCGCGGGTGCCGAGCGTCCACACCGTGCCATGGGTGTCGGCGAGGATCTGCACCTCGACATGGCGGCCGCTCTCGACGTAGGGCTCGACGAAGACCTCGCCGTCGCCGAAGGCGCTCGCGGCCTCGGAGCGGGCGGACTCCAACGCGCCGTCGAGGTCGGCCAGTCGGCGCACGATCCGCATGCCGCGCCCGCCGCCGCCCGCCGCCGCCTTCACCAGCACCGGCAGATCGGCCTCGGCGACCTCGCCGAGGGGCGCGACGCCCATCAGCTCCTTGGCGCGCGTCTTGGACGCCATCGCCTCGATCGCCTCCGGGGGCGGCCCGATCCAGACGAGCCCGGCGTCGAGGACGGCGCGCGCGAAGTCGGGGTTCTCGGAGAGGAAGCCGTAGCCGGGGTGCACGGCGTCGGCGCCGGCCAGGGCGGCGGCCTTCACGATCAGGTCGCCGCGCAGATACGTCTCGGCGGGCGCGGCGCCCGGCAGCCGTACCGCCGTGTCGGCCATGCGCACGTGCAGGGCACTGTCGTCGGCGTCCGAGTGCACGGCGACCGTACGGACGCCCAGCTCACGGCAGGTTCGGAAGATCCGGCAGGCGATCTCGCCCCGGTTGGCCACAAGGACAGAAGTGATCACGGGTGGTCCCTCACATCCGGAAGACGCCGAAGCCGCCGCGCGCGCCTTCGTAGGGGGCGGTGTGGAGGGCGGACAGGCACAGGCCGAGGACGGTGCGGGTGTCGCGCGGGTCGATGACGCCGTCGTCGTACAGCCGCCCGGACAGGAACATCGGCAGCGACTCGGACTCGATCTGCTGCTCCACCATGGCCCGCAGCGCCGCGTCCGCCTCCTCGTCGTACGGCTGCCCCTTGGCGGCGGCCGACTGGCGGGCGACGATCGACAGCACGCCGGCGAGCTGCTGCGGGCCCATGACGGCCGACTTGGCGCTGGGCCAGGCGAACAGGAAGCGGGGGTCGTAGGCGCGGCCGCACATGCCGTAGTGCCCGGCGCCGTACGACGCGCCCATGAGCACGGAGAGGTGGGGCACCTTCGAGTTGGAGACGGCGTTGATCATCATAGCGCCGTGCTTGATGATGCCGCCCTGCTCGTACTCCTTGCCGACCATGTAGCCGGTGGTGTTGTGCAGGAAGAGCAGCGGGATGTCGCGCTGGTTGGCCAGCTGGATGAACTGGGCGGCCTTCTGCGACTCCTCGCTGAACAGGACGCCCTGGGCGTTGGCCAGGATGCCGACGGGATAGCCGTGCAGGGTCGCCCAGCCGGTCGCGAGGCTCGTCCCGTACAGCGGCTTGAACTCGTCGAAGTCGGAGCCGTCGACGACACGGGCGATGACCTCGCGCGGGTCGAAGGGGGTCTTCAGATCGCCGGGGACGATCCCGAGGAGTTCCTCCGGGTCGTACTTGGGCGGCTCGGCCGGGCCCGGATCGCCGTACGCCTTGCGGTGGTTGAGCCGGGCGACCACGCGGCGGGCCTGGCGGAGGGCGTCCTGCTCGTCCACGGCGAAGTAGTCGGCGAGGCCCGACACGCGCGCGTGCATCTCCGCGCCGCCGAGCGACTCGTCGTCGCTCTCCTCGCCGGTCGCCATCTTCACCAGCGGCGGCCCGCCGAGGAAGACCTTGGCCCGCTCCTTGACCATGATCACGTGGTCGGACATGCCGGGGACGTAGGCGCCACCGGCGGTGGAGTTCCCGAAGACGACGGCGACGGTCGGGATGCCGGCGGCGGAGAGGCGGGTGATGTCCCGGAAGATGGCGCCTCCGGGGATGAAGATCTCCTTCTGGGAGGGCAGGTCGGCGCCGCCGGACTCGACCAGACTGATGCAGGGCAGCCGGTTGGCGAGTGCGATGTCGTTCGCACGCAGGGCCTTCTTCAGGCTCCACGGGTTGCTGGCGCCGCCGCGTACGGTCGGGTCGTTGGCGGTGATCAGGCACTCCACGCCCTCGACGACGCCGATGCCGGTGACGAGGGAGGCGCCGACGGCGTAGTCGCTGCCCCAGGCCGCCAACGGGGACAGCTCCAGGAACGGCGTGTCCGGGTCGAGGAGCAGCTCGATGCGCTCGCGGGCGAGCAGTTTGCCGCGCCCGCGGTGTCTGGCCACGTACTTCTCGCCGCCGCCCGCGAGGGCTTTCGCGTGCTCGGCGTCCAGCTCGGCGAGCCTGGCGAGCATGGCCTCGCGGTTGGCCCGGTGGTCGGAGCCGCTGACGTCCAGGGTGGAGGGGAGGAGCGTCACAGGAGGGCCTCCGGAATGTCCAGGTGGCGGGAGCGCAGCCATTCGCCGAGGGCCTTGGCCTGCGGGTCGAAGCGGTGCTGGGCGGCGACGCCGTCGCCGAGGATGCCCTCGACGGTGAAGTTGAGGGCGCGGAGGTTGGGGAGGACGTGGCGGGTGACGGGCAGTTCACGGCACTCGGGGATCAGTTGCCGGAATCGGTCGACCGTCAGCTCGTGCGCGAGCCATCGCCAGGCCTCGTCGGTACGGGCCCAGACGCCGACGTTGGCGTTGCCGCCCTTGTCGCCGCTGCGGGCTCCGGCGATCAGGCCGAGGGGGGCGCGGCGCGTCGGTCCGGGGGGCGGAGGCTCGGGCAGGGGCGGTTCGGCCACCTCCTCGAGGACGAGGGTCCCGCGGGCCGGTGCCACAGGGATGCGCCGCCCGTCGTAGAAGACAGCCACATGGTCGACGGCACCATGGGGCACGTACACATCCTCGAAGACCCCATAGGGCGCCCCCTTTCCCGGTGGCGCGAGCACATGGAAGCCGGGGTAACTGGCCAGTGCCAGCTCGATGGCGGCCCCGCTCAGCGCCCGCCCGACGGCCTGCTGCTCCGGGTCCCGTACGACGAGCCGCAGCAGCGCACTGGCCGTCTCCTCGGTGTCGGCGTCGGCGCGGTCGGTGCGGACGAGTTCCCACCGGATGTCGGCGGGCGGGGACTTGGCGAGGGCCGCGCTCATCTGCTCCCGTACCAGCGCGGCCTTGTCCTCGATGTCGAGCCCGGTGAGGACGAAGACGACCTCGTTGCGGAAGCCGCCGAGCCGGTTGAGGCCGACCTTGAGGGTGGGCGGCGGAGCCTCGCCCCGCACCCCGTCGACGCGCACCCGGTCGGGGCCGTCCCCGGTGAGCCGTACGGTGTCGAGCCGGGCGGTGACATCGGGCCCGGCGTACCGGGCACTCCCCGTCTCGTACAGCAGCTGGGCCGTGACCGTGCCGACGTCGACGAGGCCGCCGGTGCCGGGGTGCTTGGTGATGACGCAGCTGCCGTCGGCGTGGATCTCGGCGAGCGGGAAGCCGGGACGGCGGACGTCGACGGCGCCCCTGTTGAAGAACGCGTAGTTTCCGCCGGTGGCCTGCGTGCCGCACTCCAGCACGTGCCCGGCGACGACGGCGCCCGCGAGCCGGTCGTACTCCCCCGGCTCCCAGCCGAAGTGGGCGGCTGCGGGCCCGGTGACGAGCGCGGCGTCGGTGACGCGCCCGGTGACCACGATGTCGGCGCCCTCGCGCAGGCAGGTGGCGATCCCGAAGCCGCCGAGGTAGGCGTGGGCGGCGAGGCTGCCGGGGTGTGCGGCGGAGAGGTCGTCGCCCTCGACGTGGGCCACGCGCACGGGGATGCCGAGCCGGTCGGCCACCTGCCGTACGGCATCGGCGAGTCCGGCGGGGTTGAGGCCGCCGGCGTTGGTCACGATCTTCACCGACCGCTCGTGCGCGAGGCCGAGGCACTCCTCGATCTGGCGCAGGAAGGTACGGGCGTACCCGGCGGAGGGGTCCTTGAGCCGGTCCCGTCCCAGGATCAGCATGGTGAGCTCGGCGAGGTAGTCGCCGGTCAGGACGTCCAGTTCACCGCCGGTGAGCATCTCGCGCATGGCGTCGAAGCGGTCGCCGTAGAAACCGGAGGCGTTGCCTATGCGCAGAGGGGTGCGCTGGGTGGTGCGCGGGGGCGTCACCGGGCGGACTCCTTCGGTTCGCGTCCGGCGCCGGGCGGGCCCGCGAAGGCCTGGGCGATGTCGAGCCACCGGTCGGCGTCGGGCCCCTCGGCGCGTACGGCCAGATCGGCGCGGTGGGCACGCTGGGTGACCAGCAGGCAGAAGTCGAGGGCGGGCCCGGTGACGCGCTGGGCTGCGTCCTCGGGTCCGTAGCCCCACACCTCACCACTGGGCGCGGTGATCTCGACCCGGAACTCGTCGGCGGGCACGGGAAGTCCCCGCGCGCCGAAGGCGAAGTTCCGTGCGCGCACACCGATGCGGACCACATGCTTCAGACGGTCGGTGGGTGTACGACGCACACCCAGCGCGTCGGCGACGTCCTGACCGTGGGCCCAGGTCTCCATGATCCGGCCGGTGGCCATGGAGGCGGCCGACATGGGCGGCCCGTACCAGGGGAAGCGGGCGCCGGGAGCGCTCTGCCGCAGGGCCCGGTCGAGTGCGGCCCGCCCTTCCCGCCACCGCGCCAGCAACGCGTCGGACGCCAGCCGGGCCCCCTCTTCCGCACCGTCGTCCACGAACGACTCCGGCGCGGCGAGGGCCTTCTCCACGAGCGCCTGGAAGCCGTCCGCGTCCGTGACGGCGAGGAGGGCCGAGCGGTCGGTCCAGTGAAGGTGAGCGATCTGGTGGGCGACGCTCCAGCCGGGTGCGGGCGTCGCAAGCGCCCACTGCCCGGGACTCAACCCGGCCACCAGCCGGTCGAGTTCCTCGCTCTCCTCACGCAGATCGTCGAAGACGGGCGTCGGATCGGACACGATGCGCTCCCTCGGGGCACGACGGTGTGCGGGGCGGTGCGTGGAGGAGCATGGCAGTGCGAGCAGAAACAATCAAGCATGCTTGCATGAAAATCAGGCCGGGGTGTCGGGCGACCGGCACCGCCCCCTCAGGCCAGTGATCGAGGCAGACAGGAAGAGCCCTGCAAGCGCCCTCGGACCTCAGGAAGGAGAGCCCACCCCGCTCGCCTTCCCCCGGCCCACCTGAGTCCGCACCGCGCCCATGCTCGCCGCGATGACCAGGGCGATCGCCAGTGCCTCCGTGAGGGAGAGTGCCTGGCCCAGGATGAGGAAGCCGGCCGTGGCGGCGATGGCGGGTTCCAGGCTCATCAGGATGGCGAAGGTGGACGCGGGGAGGCGGCGCAGGGCGAGGAGTTCGAGGGTGTAGGGGAGGACGGAGGAGAGCACCGCCACCGACGAGCCCAGGGCGATCGTCGTCGGGTCGAGGAGCCTGCCGCCCGCTCCGGCGATCCCCAGCGGCAGGAACAGCAGCGCCGCCACCACCATGGCCAGCGCCAGCCCGTCGGCCTGCGGGAAACGTCGGCCCGTACGGGCGCTGAAGACTATGTATGTCGCCCACATGGTGCCCGCCCCCAGGGCGAAGCCGACACCTATGGGGTCGAGGTCGCTGAAGCCTCCGCCGCCGAGGAGGAACACGCCGGCGAGGGCCAGGGCCGCCCAGATCGCGTTGATCGCGCGGCGGGAGGCCAGGACCGAGAGCGCCAGGGGGCCCAGCACCTCCAGGGTGACCGCGGTCCCCAGTGGGATGCGGGCGATCGCCTCGTAGAAGAGGCCGTTCATCGCGCCCATCGCCGCGCCGAAGGCGAGCACGGTGCCCCAGTCGGAGCGCGAGTGCCCGCGCAGCCGGGGACGGCAGACGAGCAGCAGGATCACCGCCGCCGCCATCAGCCGTAGGGTCACCACGCCCAGGGCGCCGGCCCGCGGCATCAGCGTCACGGCGAGCGCGCCGCCGAACTGGACCGAGATCCCTCCGGCGAGCACCAGCCCGACCGGCCCGAGAGAACCGAGAGAGCCGAACGAGCCGAAGCGACGCCTGGTGCCACCGTCCGGCGCGGGGGCGGCCGACGCCGGGACGTCGGCCGGTGACGACGAGGTCGAAGTGGTGGCGCTGGGGGTACTCACAAGGCGGTCCCGGGGTGACTCGGATCAGGATGCGATCGGCGGTCGATCGGCGCTCGATCGGGGTTCGTTCATCACGATGTACTGGCCAGTCCAGGGTAAGAGACCGCGTCAGGTGTGTGAACCGATGATGCGGCTGTCTCACATGCCGGTCGGGCCCTCCGCCTCCAACCCCTCGGGCTCCAGCGCCTCCGCCAGCACCTCCGCCACGTGCCGCCCCCGTACCCCGCCCAGCTGCTCCAGCTGCGTACGGCAGGAGAAGCCGTCCGCCAGGACCACCGCCCCCTCGGGCGCCTCCCGTACCGACGGGAGCAGTTGTTCCTCCGCGCAGGCCCGCGACACCTCGAAGTGGCCTTTTTCGAAGCCGAAGTTGCCCGCCAGGCCGCAGCAGCCGCCGCTCAGTTCGCCCGTGAGGCCCGCGGCCTCGCGCAGGCCGCGGTCCGGAGCATCGCCCAGGACCGCGTGCTGGTGGCAGTGGGTCTGGCCGGTCACGGGGCGGTTCACGGCGGGCGGGGACCAGTCCGGGGCGTACCGCTGGAGCGCCTCGGCGAAGGTGACGACCGCCGACGCCAGCCGTGCCGCGCGCGGGTCGTCGTGCAGCAGCTCGGGCAGGTCGGTGCGCAGGGCGGCCGCGCAGCTGGGTTCCAGGACGACGACCGGCGGGGCGTCCTCGCCGAGCTCCGGGAGCAGGTAGGGCTCCATCAGGTCGAGCGTGCGGCGCATGACCGCACGGGCGCGGTCGAGCTGGCCCGTGGAGACGTAGGTCAGCCCGCAGCAGACGCGGTCGCGGCGCCCGAACCACAGGTTCGTGCCGACCGACCGGACCTCGCCCCGCGCCGACCGCTCCACCCGCACCCGCACCCTCGGCGTCGGCACCACGGCCAGCCCCGCCGCCTCCAGGACGCGGACGGCCGCCCGGCCCACGGACGGCGAGAGGTACTCGGTGAAGGTGTCGGGCCAGAGGAGCACGAGCTTCCGGGGCCGCCGCTCCGTCCGGCCCCACCGCTCCCCCGCCCGCTCCGCGGCGCTCAGGTCTCCCACCCGTGCCCGCAGTCGCCGGCCCCACCACCGGCTGAACGTCTCCACGGCCACCCGCGGCAGCTCCCGCTCGGGCGCGATCCCGCCCAGCCGCTTCGCCGCGCGCGCGAGCGGCCGTACGGACGCGAGCGCGTTCACCGGCCGGGCCGTGTGCGTCCGCGTCACCCAGCGCAGCCACACCGGCAGCAGGCCCATCGCGTAGTGGGCGGCCGGGCGGCGCCGTCCCGCGTAGTGGTGGTGCAGGAACTCCGCCTTGTACGTGGCCATGTCGACCTCGACCGGGCAGTCGGAGCGGCACGCCTTGCAGGACAGGCACAGGTCCAGCGCGTCCCGGACCTCCGTCGACCGCCAGCCGTCCGTCACCACCTCGCCCGCGAGCATCTCGTGCAGCAGGCGCGCGCGCCCGCGCGTGGAGTGCTCCTCCTCGCCTGTCGCCCGGAAGGACGGGCACATGACCGATGAGCCGGCCGCCGTCGTCGTACGGCATTTCGCCACGCCCACGCAGCGGCGCACCGCCGCCGAGAAGTCGCCGCCGTCGGCCGGGTAACCGAAGGCCACGTCCACGGGCCCGCGCGGCAGGACGGAGAAGCGGAGGTTGGTGTCCAGGGGCGCGGGGCGCACCAGCATCCCGGGGTTGAGCAGGTCGTCGGGGTCCCACACCGCCTTGGCCCGTTCGAAGAGGCGGACCGTCTCGGCGCCGTACATCGTCGGCAGGAGCTCCGCGCGGGCCTGCCCGTCGCCGTGCTCCCCGGACAGCGAACCGCCGTGGGACACGACCAGTTCGGCCAGTTCCTGCGAGAAGCGCCGGAAGCGGGCGATTCCCGGCCCCGTCAGCAGGTCGAAGTCGATGCGGACGTGGACACAGCCGTCTCCGAAGTGGCCGTACGGGGTGCCGCGCAGGCCGTGGGACGTCAACAGGGCCCGGAAGTCGCGCAGATACCCCCCGAGCCGGGCCGGCGGCACCGCGCAGTCCTCCCAGCCGGGCCACGCCTCGGTGCCGTCCGGCATCCGGGTCGCCGTGCCGCTCGCGTCCTCGCGCACGCGCCACAGGGCCCGTTGGGCGCTGTCGTCGGTCACCACCAGGGAGTCGACGACGTCGGCCGCTCGGACGATTCGCTCGGCACGCGCGCGTGCCTCCCCTGTCGTCTCCCCGCCGGTCTCCACGAACAGCCAGGCGCCGCCCCGCGGCAGCCCCGCCGTCGACGGCACCAGGTCGGCCGCCATGCCCTCCACCGTCAACGGCCCGTACGGCAGCAGTCCCGCAGCCGCGTCCGCGGCCGCGCTCTCGGTGGCGTACGCCAGCACGGCCAGGGCACGCGCGCGTGGCGCCTCGACCAGCCGCACGACGGCCTCCGTCAGCACGCCCAGCGTGCCCTCGGAACCGCAGAAGGAGCGCGCGACATCGGCGCCCTTCTCAGGGAGGAGGGCGTCCAGCGCGTAGCCGGAGATACGGCGGGGCAGCTCGGGGAAGCCGGTGCGCAGCCGCGCCAACTCGCCTTCCGCCAGGGCCCGTAGCCCCTCCGGCGCACCCGCCCAGTCACGGCCCGGGCGCAGCCGCTGCCCGCGCGCGGTGAGCACCTCCAGTTCCCGTACGTTGTCCGCCGTGGTCCCCCAGGCCACCGAGTGCGAGCCGCACGCGTTGTTGCCGATCATTCCGCCGAGCGTGCACCGGCTGTGGGTGGAGGGATCGGGGCCGAAGCGGAGCCCGTGCGGGGCGGCGGCCTCCTGGAGGCGGTCGAGGACCAGGCCCGGCTGGACCACGGCCGTGCGCGTGCCGGGGTCGATCTCCAGTACGCGGTTCATGTGCCGGGTGAAGTCCAGCACCACGCCCGTGCCGGTCGCCTGCCCCGCGATCGACGTACCTCCGCCGCGTGCCACGACCGGCACGCCCCGCGCGCGGCACACCGCCAGGACGGCGGCCGCGTCGTCCGCGTCGCGCGGGGCGACGACCCCGGTCGGGACGCGCCGGTAGTTGGACGCGTCCATGGTGACCAGCGCCCGGGAGGTGACGTCGAACCGCACCCCGCCCCGGACGGCCGCGCGCAGCTCCGCCTCAAGATCCGCCATATGTCGCCCCGCCACACGTCGTCGTCCCACACGTCGCTGTACGTCGTCCCGCCACATGTCGTGCCATGCGTCGTTCCGCCACGTACCGATCCGCCGTACGCCGTCCCGCCATGGGGCGATCCGCCATACGTAAGGATCTCCTCGTATCTCCGCACAAGTCCACGGTCCGGAGGACGTCGTCTCATCGAACGGACAGATCGCCATCCGGTTTCACCGAAGAGATACCCTCCGCTCGTGGCTGAGATCCAGATTCCTGCTGACATCAAGCCCGCGGACGGTCGATTCGGCGCGGGTCCCTCCAAGGTGCGGGTGGAGGCGCTGGACGCGCTGGCCGCCACCGGTACGTCCCTCCTCGGCACCTCCCACCGCCAGGCCCCGGTCAAGAACCTGGTCGGCCAGGTGCGCGAGGGCATCAGCGAGCTGTTCGGGCTCCCCGAGGGCTACGAGGTCGTCCTCGGCAACGGCGGCTCCACGGCGTTCTGGGACATCGCCACGCACGGCCTGATCGAGAACAAGTCCCAGCACCTCAACTTCGGCGAGTTCTCCTCCAAGTTCGCCAAGGCCGCGAAGCTCGCCCCCTGGCTGGCCGAGCCCACCGTGATCGCCTCCGACCCCGGCACCCACCCGGAGGCGCGGGCGGAGGCGGGCGTCGACGTCTACGCCCTCACGCACAACGAGACCTCCACCGGTGTCGCCATGCCGATCCGGCGCGTGGCCGGCGCCGACGAGGGCGCGCTGGTCCTCGTGGACGCCACGTCCGGCGCGGGCGGCCTGCCGGTCGACATCGCCGAGACCGACGTCTACTACTTCGCCCCGCAGAAGTCCTTCGCCTCCGACGGCGGCCTGTGGATCGGCGTCTTCTCCCCGGCCGCGATCGAGCGCGCGGAGCGGATCCACGCGTCCGGCCGCCACGTCCCGGAGTTCTTCAGCCTCCCCACGGCGATCGACAACTCCCGCAAGAACCAGACGTACAACACGCCGGCGCTCGCCACGCTCTTCCTGCTGAACCAGCAGCTGGAGTGGCTCAACGGCCAGGGCGGCCTGGAGTTCTCCACGGCCCGCACCAAGGACTCCTCGAGCCGCCTGTACACCTGGGCGGAGGACTCCAAGTACGCGACTCCGTTCGTCACCGACCCGGCCAAGCGCTCCCAGGTGATCGGCACGATCGACTTCGCCGACGAGATCGACGCGGCGGCGGTCGCCAAGGTGCTGCGCGCCAACGGCATCGTGGACACCGAGCCGTACCGCAAGCTCGGCCGCAACCAGCTGCGCATCGCGATGTTCCCGGCCATCGACCCCGCGGACGTCGAGGCGCTGACGAAGTGCGTCGACTACGTGATCGAGAAGATCCAGTCGGTCTAGAGCCTCCCTTCCGGATCTTGCCGGGGCCGGCCGGACGGCCCAGTCGGCAGGAGTCGGCCCGATCCGGAAGAAAGGCCCTGGTCGGCCTGGCGGGGCGCGTGGATAATCCCCGGCGTGGCAGACACAGACCGCCCGAGATGGTGGTTCGGGCTTCGCGGCTTCGCGCGCTTCCTGGGGGCCGGTGGCCTCGCCCTGTTCGCGTACGACGAGCTGACGCATCGGCCGGGCGGGCCGCCGTGGCGATGGCTGGTCTTCGGAGCGGTCGTCTGCGGGGTGCTCAGCGCGCTGTTTCCGAGGCGGCGCCGGGGCTGAGCCAGGGGCTGCCCGGGCTGTGAAAGCAGACACCGGGCGCCCTTTCCACACCTCCCGAAGGCGTCAGCCCCGTCGTCGCAGCCGCCGCAGCCCGAACAGGGCGGCCGCGACGACGGCCACCGCGACGGCGCCGGTCTTGAGGCGGCCGTTCGTCGCCGTGCCGAAACCGCCGCCGGACGAACTCCCGCTCTGCGACGTCGCATCGGAGTCCCCGGCCCCGCCTCCGGGCGCGTCCTTCGCCACCACGGCACTGTCCTTGCCCTCGCTGCCGTACATCAGCTTGCTTCCGTCGGCGGAGTAGGTGACGGACTCGCCCTGGCCCTGCAACGGGACGTCGAGCATGCCCCGGCGCTTGATGCGCCCGCCGTTCCAGTCGTAGTCGATGCCGCCGAAGTAGCCGCGGACGACGAGCCGCCGGCCGTTGGGGGAGAAGGCGGCGTCCGTGGCCCACAGGTCGACGACGGCGACCGGCTCGAAGACGTTGGTGCCGGTGGAGGACAGCTCGGCGGGCCCCTCGTACAGGTGGCCGCCTTCCTCCTTCTTGTCGATGATGTAGACCCGACCGGTCCGGGGGTGCACGAGGAGCGACTCGGCGTTACGGGCACCGTCGGAGTACTTCACGACGTACTGCGTGGCCCGGATCGTCTGGTCCTTCAGCACTTTCGGCTCGGGCAGACGGTAGATCCAGACGTACGGCCACTTGCCGCCCAGGTTGTCGCCGATGTCGCCGACGTAGATCTGGTGGTCGGGCCCGATGGAGATGGCCTCGACGTCACGCGGCGTACCGATGCCGCTGAGCGTGACGGTGGCGACGGTCCTGCCGGTCGCACTGTCCACGGCGTAGATGTACGGGCCGTCGTTGCTGTCGTTGTGGGTCCAGTAGATGCCGGGGTGGAGATGTGAGGCGGCGAGGCCGCTGGACTCGGTGATCCGCGGGTCCTTGATCGTGAACCCCTGGTCACCGCCGTCGGAGGAGGCGGAGGCGGGAACCGCGAGGGCGAGGGCACCCGTGAGCAGCGCTCCGGCGGCTCCGGCGAGAACGGCATACGATCGACGCATGGCGCAAGCCTGCCACCCCGCACAGCCGTTCGCGCCTCCTGACGTGGCGGGCCTCACACGGCCTCACACGCCAACCGCACACATGATCCTCCATCATGATCTGGTGCTCAGGTTCATGCCCGTAGGTGACTCCATGACGATCGGGAGCGCGGGTGAACACACCTGGCGCTACCGGCTGTGGCAGCACCTCCGCACGGCGTACGACGGCCCGTTCACCCTGGTCGGCCCGCGCGAGACGCTGTACGACAAGGCGACGGACGCCCCGACCTCGTACGACTACGCCGACCCCGACTTCCCGCGTGCCCACCTGGCCGGCTGGGGCGAGGGCTGGCTGCACATGACCCCGCTGATCGGCGGAGCGGTACGCGACTGCCGCGCGGACATCCTGCTCGTCTCGCTCGGCCTGATCGACCTGGGCTTCTACACGGACGCGGAACAGACGGCGCACAACGTCCGCGGCTTCGTCACCGCGGCCCGGGATGCCAACCCGTACATCCGCATGATCCTGCTCCCGGTGATCCCGAACGTCCGGGCCGAGCTGGACCCGTCCTTCGCCGAGCAGGTGGCCCGCTTCAACATGCTCCTCGCGAAGGCGGTGGCGGACCTGGACGAACCCCGCTCACCCCTCCTCCTGACGTCCCCTCCCCCGTCGTACGACATCCACGTCGACACATACGACGGCACACATCCCAACACGAGCGGCGAACACAAGATCGCGGCGGCCTGCGCGCGGGCGATGCACGAGGCGTGGGGGATCGGACATCCGTACGCGGCCGGAACAGGTTGACCGATTTCCGGCGTCTCCTGGTCACGCTGCGTATCGTTGAGCCGCGCGGCTGCACCTGTCCGTGGGGCAGCCCGGGAGGAGCGCCACGATGACCGTCCTTGAAGACAGGATCGCGATGGCCGACGCCGACGCCAACACCGAGCGCCTGAACGAGTGGTTCGAGCGCCTTGAGCGGATGCCCGTCCCCGAAGGATTCAGGGTCGAGATCGTCGGGGGCAACGTCTACATGACGCCGCAGCGGGACATCCACTGGGAAATCATCCGCAGGTTCCTTTGGGCCCTCGAGGACAGGTTCGGAAGAAAGGCCAGGGTGTTCTCGGACGTCCGCATCGACTTCCCGGGCCACGAGAACGGCTTCTGCCCGGACATCGCCATGCTCAAGGACTCGGCGAAGCAGGACGACAAGGGCCACTGGCGCTACCAGGACGTCGAGTTCGTCGCCGAGGTCATCTCCCAGGGCACGGCCCCCAACGACTACGGCCCGAAGAAAATCGCCTACGCGGAGGCCGAGGTCCCCCTCTACGTCGTCGCCGATCCTTACCAGGGGCGATGCTTCGTCTTCACCGACCCCAAGGACGGCGACTACGAGAACAGGACGCCGGTGGACTTCGGCACCGACATCGACCTCACCGGCACAGTGGTCGACCTCGTCCTCAAGACCGACGACTTCCCCCACGACTGATCTCCAGGCCGGTGACAGCCCCGCCGCCTGCCGCGGCGGGGCCGAAGCGCACCAGGGGATGCTTCGTCAGCGCACAGCCGGCGTCACCAGGCGAAGGCCTCCGGGGAGGGGCCGGGGCCCGGGAAGATCTCGTCCAGGCCCGCCAGGACCTCGTCGCTCAGCTTCAGGTCGACCGCGCGCAGCGCCGACTCCAACTGTGCGGCCGTACGCGGGCCGACGATCGGGCCGGTCACGCCCGGACGGGTGAGCAGCCAGGCCAGCGCGGTCTCGCCGGGCTCCAGGCCATGCTTGTCGAGCAGGTCCTCGTACGCCTGGATCTGCGCGCGTACGACGGTGTTCGCGAGGGCGTCGGCGGCCCGGCCGCTCGCCCGGCGACCGCCCTCGACCTCCTTCTTGATCACGCCGCCGAGCAGTCCGCCGTGCAGCGGCGACCAGGGGATGACCCCGAGGCCGTACGCCTGGGCGGCCGGGATGACCTCCATCTCGGCGCGCCGCTCCGCGAGGTTGTAGAGGCACTGCTCGCTGACCAGGCCGACCATGCCGCGCCGGTACGCGGCCTCGTTGGCCTGGGCGATCTTCCAGCCGGGGAAGTTGCTGGACCCCGCGTAGAGGATCTTGCCCTGCTGGAGCAGGACGTCGATCGCCTGCCAGATCTCGTCGACCGGGGTGTCCCGGTCGACGTGGTGGAACTGGTAGACGTCGATGTAGTCGGTCTTCAGCCGCTTGAGGCTGGCGTCGACGGCCCGCCGGATGTTGAGCGCGGAGAGCTTGTCGTAGTTGGGCCAGGCCTCGCCGTCGGGGCCCATGTTCCCGTAGACCTTGGTGGCGAGCACGACCTTCTCGCGCCGCTCGCCGCCCTGCGTGAACCAGTTCCCGATGATCGATTCCGTACGGCCCTTGTTCTCGCCCCAGCCGTACACGTTCGCGGTGTCGAAGAAGTTGATGCCCGCGTCCAGCGCCGCGTCCATGATCGCGTGACTGTCGGCTTCGTCGGTCTGCGGTCCGAAGTTCATGGTGCCGAGGACGAGCCGGCTGACCTTGAGTCCTGTGCGTCCGAGCTGCGTGTACTCCATGATTCCCCAGCCAACGCCTTCGAGTCCCCTCAAGGCAAGGGCGGCACAACGTCCACCGCTTTCCGGAGGAACCCATGACCGTCACGTACCTGATGATCGCGCGCCTGCCGGAGGGAGGCCTGCGGGACTTCGACGCCTACGAGCGGGCCGTACTGCCCCTCCTCGCCGAGTACGACGGGCGGCTCGAACGGCGGCTGCGCACCCCGGACGACCGCGTCGAGGCCCACCTGGTGACCTTCCCCGGCGACGACGACTTCGCCGCGTACCGCGCCGACCCCCGCCGCTCCTCCGCGGCCCCGCTGCTGGAGTCCTCCGGCGCGACGATCGAGCTCCTCGCGGTGCGGGACGTGCCGTGAAGTCGCACGAACACGTGGAGTGAAGACGGTCGACGAGGCGGCTGCGAGGCGGGGCGGGGCAGGCGGTCTACCTGCCGACCGCCGCCGCCATCGCCACCACTACGAACATCATCACAAGCGCACCGGCCATGATCCGGTTCCGGGTTTTCGGGTCCACGTAGTCGAGACTAACCGGCCCCGCCAAGTGCCCAGCGGGCGACCGTCTCATAGCGGGGCTGCTCGCCGGGTGTCCCGGATCTCGGCAGGTTGCTCCGCATCAGGTCCAGCTCGGCCACCGTCCAGGTGCTGCTGGCGAACTCGCGCAGGAGCGAGACGTACGGCCGTACGTCCACGTGGTCCCGGCTGCGGGCCAGCGTGAGGTGGGCCTTGTACCGCCGGTGCTCGCCCATCGCCACCCCCGCCTTCCGCCCGGCCGCCTCGGTCCGGTCGGCCAGCAGCCCCATCGTCTCCACGTCACCCTCGGCGCCCGCCCACACCACGCGCCCGTGCCCGAACTGTCCGCCGCCGGACACGGCGAGAGGGAAGGCGGCCGTACGGCCGGCCGCGCGCGCCAGACGGTCCGAGAGGTCCGGCACGAGCTCCTCGTCGACCTCGCCGTAGAAGGCGAGGGTGAAGTGCCAGCCGGGGCGGCCGGTCCAGCGGTACCCCTCCGCGCCGGGCAGGCTCTTCAACTTCGCCACCTCGGCAGCGAGTTCATGGATCACACCCTCCGGGGGGTGCACGGCGGCGAAGAGTCTCATGTCCTCACCTTCGCAGACGCAAGCGGGCATGATGAGCGCATGGCGATCACCATTCGTGCGGGCGGCCCCGACGACATCCCCGTGATTCTCGGCATGTTCGACAGCGGAGTGGAGTGGCTGGTGGCCCAGGGCCGGACCGAGCAGTGGGGCACGAAGCCCTGGTCGGCCGACCCCAGGGCCGTGGAGCTGGTCGAGCGGTACGTCACCGAGGGCGACCCCTACATCGCCGAACTGGACGGCGTGGCGGCGGCCACCCTCACCCTCACCGGCGCGCCCGGCCCCTACCTCCGGCCCGCCGACGAGCCCGAGCGCTACATCCACCTGCTCGCCTCCGACCGCCGCTTCAAGGGCCACGGCGTCGGCGCCGCCCTGCTCGCCCACGCCGTCGAGGAGACGCGGCGGGCCGGGGTCTCCCTGCTGCGCGTGGACTGCTACCGGGGCGGCGACGGCAAGCTGGTCGCCTACTACCGGAGCAACGGCTTCACCCCGACCGAGGCCTTCACGTTCGGCGAGGGCAACTGGCCGGGGCAGGTGCTGGCCCGGCGGGTGTGACCGCCCGGCGAGCACCCGGGGTGCGGCGACGGATCACTTCTCGGCGCGCAAGGTGCCGAGAAGGCCGTGCTGCTCGTCCTCGATTCCCGCGGCGAACCAGACGCTGTCCTTGCCGCCCGACTGGGCGGTGCCCTGCTGCAGTCCCCACAGGCCGTTGATCACGATCGGCTTGCCCTCGCGGTCCTTCAGCGTCCCCTTGAACCGGCCGGTCTTCAGGTTGAAGACGTTGATGCGGCCGTCCCCGAAGTTGCCGACGAGCAGGTCACCGGCGAACTTCCCGAACCCCTTGGGCGCCGTCTCGAGGCCCCAGGGCGAGTTGAGCACGCCGCCGCTCGCGAAGTGCTGGAGCAGCTCGCCCTTGGTGTTGAACACGTCGATGAAGCCGTTGCCCGGACCCGGGACGTCGTCCTTCTTGTCCGCGTCCTGCAGGGCGTACGTCACGAAGACCTTCTGGCCGATCTTCTTGACGTCGAAGGGCGCGAAGCCGCCGGGAAGGTTCGGGTCCTGGAACGCGCCGTCGGGCAGCGTCACCTGCTTGAAGTCGGTGTCGAAGGCGTCGATGCGCGCGTCACGGAAGTTCGCGACGAGGATGCGCGACTGCTGCTTGCCACCCTTCTCGCATCCGTTGCCCTGCCCGCCCTTCTTCTCGCACTCCACCAGCGTCAGGCCCTTGAAGACCGCGTCGTCCTCCTGTGCGACCTCGAAGGCGTGCGTCTGGTCCACCCTCGCGTTGAACGCGAAGAGGCCGCCGCCCTCCCCGGCGAAGATGTACCGCGCGGGAGCCGACTTGCCGGAGGCGCTGAAGCGGAAGTCTTTGGTGTCGTTCCTCACGATCCCGGTCGGGTCGGCATCCTCAGGCAGGTGGATGACGGGGGAGAGGATGTTGACCGGCTGCCCGTTCCGGGCGCCCGAGTACACCGTGGACGTGCTGGTTCCGTTGTTCGAGACCCTGATCGCACCCTGCGGCGTGCGGACCAGGCCCCACGGGTTCACGAGGTTGTCGTCCTGCTCCTCCGCCCTGCCCTGAAGGTCGGAGACGAGGTCGCGCTCCTTGAAGCCGTGATCGGCCTTGCGCGGCGCGTGCCCGGCCCCGGCGGGGGCCCCGGCCGAGTGCGGCGCTGCGGCGGCGAGCGCGCCGACCGTGCCCAGGGTCAGCGCGACCGCCGTCAGCCGCCGAAGGCGCGAGCCGGGGCTCGAGGTCGATGTCTGTGATGCCATGCGGATGCTCCTGTTTCCCGTGCCCATCCAGTCGGGCATATCGGGAGAAGTCATCTCATGCGACATCCGTCGCACCCGCGATCGACACGCGGGACGCTCCATCGACACGCAGCCAGCGCCGTCCGACGCGTGCCGTTTCCTACGTCGCGGTCGCCAACTGCTCCCGCTCGCGCGGTATGAACCGCACCTCGGGATGGCCGTGGTTCCAGCCCATCGACAGCCGCAGGCCGCCGATGCGGGCCAGGACCAGGCCGATGGTGGCCGCGGCGGCGGCCGAGACGACCCCGCCGACGGCGAAGCCGACCCGGGGGCCGTAGGTGTCGGTGATCCAGCCGACGACCGGCGCGCCCAGCGGCGTACCGCCCATGAAGACCATCATGAACAGGGCCATCACCCGGCCGCGCATGGCCGGGTCGGTGCCCATCTGGACCGTGGTGTTCGCCGTGACGTTGACCGTCAGGCCGCAGATCCCGATCGGGACCATGAGCAGCGCGAACAGCCAGTACGACGGGGCGAGGGCGGCCACGATCTCCAGCACGCCGAAGGCCGTCGCGGCCGCGATCAGCAGGCGCAGCCGGGCCGTGCCGCGCCGGGCGGCGAGCAGCGCTCCGGCCAGGGAACCGGCCGCCATCAGCGTGTTGAAGAGGCTGTAGGCGCCGGCACCGGCGTGGAAGACGTTGTCCGCGTAGGCCGACAGCCACACCGGGAAGTTGAAGCCGAAGGTGCCGATGAAGCCGACGAGGACGATGGGCCAGATCAGCTCGGGCCGACCGGCGACGTAGCGCAGGCCCTCCCGCAGCTGGCCCTTCCCCTTCGGCGCCCGCTGGACCGTGTGCAGCTCACGCGTGCGCATCAGCAGCAGGCTCGCAAGAGGGGCGACGAAGGACAGGCCGTTGAAGAGGAACGCCCAGCCGGTGCCCACACCGGTGATCAGCAGGCCCGCGACGGCGGGGCCGACCAGGCGGGCGGACTGGAAGTTCGCGGAGTTCAGGCTGACCGCGTTGTGCAGCTGCGCCGGGCCGACCATCTCGGAGACGAAGGACTGACGGGCCGGGTTGTCGACGACCGTGGCGAGTCCGACGGCGAAGGCGGCGACGTAGACGTGCCACACCTGGACATGGCCTGTGAGGGTGAGGACCGCGAGCACCAGGCCGGTGACGGCCATCGCCGACTGCGTGACGAGCAGGGTGGGGCGCTTGGGCAGACGGTCGACGAGGACGCCGCCGTACAGACCGAAGAGCAGCATCGGCAGGAACTGCAGGGCCGTGGTGATGCCGACGGCCGCGGAGGAACCGGTGAGGCTGAGAACCAGCCAGTCCTGGGCGATGCGCTGCATCCAGGTGCCGGTGTTGGAGACGACCTGGCCGATGAAGAAGAACCGGTAGTTCCGGATCGCCAGCGAGCTGAACATCGAGCCAGGGGTCGTGGGGGTGGTCGGTGCGGGGGCGGAAGCTGTTCCGGATCCCGAACTCAAAAGGGTTCGCCTCCTTGAGGAACGCGCCTGCGGGCAGCGCGTCGTGTGCGTGCGTGCGGGTGGTGTGCTGCTCAGAGGTGGGCGAGCTTCTCCAGTACGGGGGCGGCGGCGCGCAGCTTGGCCCACTCGTCGTCGTCGAGGCCGTCGACCAGGCCGGCCAGGAACGCGTTGCGCTTACGACGGCTCTCCTCGAGCATCGCCTCGGCCTGCTCGGTCTGGGTGACCACCTTCTGGCGCCGGTCCTCGGGGTGTGCCTCCAGACGGACCAGCCCCTTGGACTCGAGCAGGGCGACGATGCGGGTCATCGAGGGCGGCTGGACGTGCTCCTTGCGGGCGAGCTCGCCCGGCGTGGCCTTGCCGCAGTTGGACAGGGTGCCGAGCACCGACATCTCGGTAGGGCTCAGCGACTCGTCGACCCGCTGGTGCTTGAGTCGACGGGACAGCCGCATCACGGCGGAGCGGAGGGAGTTCACGGCGGCAGCGTCGTCGCCATGCGTAAGGTCCGGCATGTTCTTTAGAGTAACTCATTACTCTCTCTAAAGACCAGTCGGGACACGCCCCCTCGCCGTGACCCTGGACACGGCACAGCAGTGCCCCTGAACACGGCGCGGTCCCCCTGAACACCGACGGGAAACGGTCAGTCACCCATATGAGTGAGGCGATTCCGGAAAGTGACGCGCCCGGCGCCCGCACCTGGCGACCCTCGTAGACATGGGGACCAGCGTGCTCAGTCTGCGCATGGACAGGGAGCTGCTCGACCGGCTCCGGGACCATGCGGCGAAAAGAGGAATGAGCGTCCAGGACTACGTGGTCCGGACGCTCATTCGGGACGACTTCGACGAGCGGTTCCAGGCCGCCGTCGAGGAGACGGAGAAGTTCTACGGGGTCACGTGAGCGCGGCTCACGTCAGCCCGGCTCGGGCCGGACCCGCTCAGGTCAGGCCGAGTGCCGGCATCAGGTAGTAGAAGGCGAACACGGCGGAGACGACGTACATCGCCACCGGGATCTCGCGGCCGCGCCCGACGGCGAGGCGCAGCACCACGAAGGTGATGAAGCCCATGCCGATGCCGTTGGTGATCGAGTAGGTGAACGGCATCATCACCATGGTGATGAAGGCCGGGGCGGCGACGGTGAAGTCCGACCAGTCGATCTCCTTGACCGAGCCGGCCATGATCAGGAAGCCGACCGCGAGCAGCGCCGGGGTGGCCGCCTGGGCCGGGACCATCGTGGCGACGGGCGTCAGGAACAGCGCCAGGGCGAACAGCCCACCGGTGATGACGTTGGCGAAGCCGGTGCGCGCCCCCTCGCCGACACCCGCGGTCGACTCGACGAAGCAGGTGTTGGCGGACGCGGAGCCGACACCGCCGGCGGCGACGGCGATGCCGTCCACGAAGAGCACCTTGTTGATGCCGGGCATCTGGCCCTCGGCGTCGGTCAGCTTGGCCTCGTCGCTGACGCCCATGATCGTGCCCATGGCGTCGAAGAAGCTGGACAGCAGGACGGTGAAGACGAAGAGGATGCCGGTCAGCAGGCCGACCTTGCCGAAGCCGCCGAAGAGGCTGACGTTGCCGATCAGTCCGAAGTCCGGGGTGGAGACGGGGTTGCCGGGCCACTTCGGGGTGGTGAGACCCCAGGAGGGCACGGTGGCTACGGCGTTGATGATGCCCGCGAGCACGGTCATCGAGACGATCGAGATGAGGATCGCGCCGGAGACCTTCCGCACGATCAGCACGAGCGTGAGCAGGGCGCCCAGGATGAAGACCAGCACCGGCCAGCCGTTGAGATGACCGTCCGCGCCGAGCTGGAGCGGCACGGTGGTGTGCGCGGCGTCCGGGATACGGCTGACGAAGCCGGAGTCGACGAGCCCGATCAGCATGATGAACAGGCCGATGCCGATGGCGATGGCCTTGCGCAGGCTGTACGGCACGGCGTTCATCACGCGCTCTCGCAGACCGGTGGCGACGAGCAGCATCACGACGAGGCCGGCGAGCACGACCATGCCCATGGCGTCCGGCCAGGTCATGCGCGGCGCGAGCTGGAGCGCGACCACGGAGTTCACGCCGAGCCCGGCGGCGAGCGCGATGGGGACGTTGCCGATGACGCCCATGAGGAGCGTGGTGAAGGCGGCGGTGATCGCGGTGGCCGTCACCAGCTGACCGTGGTCGAGCTGGTGCCCGTACATGTCCTTCGCGCTGCCGAGGATGATCGGGTTCAGCACGATGATGTAGGCCATCGCGAAGAAGGTGGCGAAGCCGCCTCGGATCTCGCGCGGCAGGCTGCTGCCCCGCTCGGAAATCTTGAAGAAGCGGTCGAGCGCGCCGTAGGCGGGCTCTCTGCCCGGCTGTTCCGGGGCGGGGACCTTGGCGGGGGCCGAGGCGGACATGCGGGACCTCATCACCAACGGGGCTCCCCCAGGCACCGTTGGAGTTTCATACGAAAGGAAATGGTCAGAGACAAACGGTTTCAGTATGAACGTATGAGCTCCACTTCGCTAACTCAGCATGGAGAACCGATCGCTTCGTAACGGGACCGTAAGGAGCCGAAAGCCCTCGTAAGCTGTGCGCATGACGAAGTGGACCCCCAAGCACGAGGCACCGGAGCCCCTGGAGGGCCCCGTGGTCGCCACCATCATCGGCGGCACCATCGTGTGGTTCGTCCTCTTCCTGGTCCAGCTCCCCTTCTACGGCTGGTTCGACGCCCACGGCCACACATGGTGGCTGTGGACGTGCCTGGCCGGCGGCGGTCTGGGCCTGATCGGCATCTGGTACGTCCGCAAGCGGGACGCGGCGATCAAGCGCGCGGCCGCCAAGAAGCCCGACCACGCCAGCGGCCACTCCGAGGCCGACGTGTCCTGAAGCGGCCTGAGCAGCCACCCGCGAAGGCCCCAGGGGTGGGTCACTCATCGGCCGTCCGGGCCGACAGGTGAACCCGCCCATCCGCACGTACCGTCGATTGCATGACGCACATCGACGCGGGCGCCGAGCTCGACCCTGTGCATCCGGTCCCCCTGCCGTCGACGCCGTCGACCGGCCTGACCACCACCGAGGTCGCGGAACGCATCGCCCGCGGCCAGGTCAACGACGTGCCGGTCCGCTCCAGCCGCTCGCTCGCCGAGATCGTCCGCGCCAACGTCTTCACCCGCTTCAACGCGATCATCGGCGTCCTCTGGGTGATCATGCTGTTCGTCGCCCCGATCCAGGACAGCCTCTTCGGCTTCGTGATCCTCGCCAACACCGGCATCGGCATCGTCCAGGAGTGGCGCGCGAAGAAGACCCTCGACTCGCTCGCCGTGATCGGTGAGGCCCGCCCCACCGTCCGCCGCGACGGGCTCGCCACCGAGATCGCCACCCATGAGGTCGTCCTAGGCGACCTCATGGAGACAGGACCCGGCGACAAGATCGTCGTGGACGGCGTGTGCGCCGTTGCCGACAACCTGGAGATCGACGAGTCCCTGCTCACCGGCGAGGCCGACCCCGTCGTCAAACGCCTCGGCGACACCGTCATGTCCGGCAGCTTCGTCGTCTCCGGCAGCGGCGCCTTCACCGTCACCAAGGTCGGCCGCGAGGCCTACGCCGCCCGGCTCGCCGAGGAGGCCGCCCGCTTCACGCTCGTCCACTCCGAGCTGCGCACCGGCATCTCGACGATCCTGAAGTACGTGACCTGGATGATGGTCCCGGCCGCCCTCGGCCTGATCGTCACCCAGCTCGTCGTCAAGAACAACGAGCTGGGGGACTCCATCGCCCGCACCGTCGGCGGCATCATCCCCATGGTCCCGGAGGGCCTCGTCCTCCTCACCTCCGTCGCCTTCGCGATCGGCGTCATCCGCCTCGGCCGCAAGCAGTGCCTCGTCCAGGAACTCCCGGCCATCGAGGGCCTCGCCCGCGTCGACACCGTCTGCCTCGACAAGACCGGCACGCTCACCGAGGGCGGCATGGACGTCACCGAGCTGCGCCCCCTCGACCACAGCGACGAGACGTACGTACGACGGGTCCTCGGCGCGCTCGGCGAGTCCGACCCACACCCCAACGCCTCCCTGCAGGCGATCATCGAGGCCTACCCCGACAGCGAGGAATGGCGCTGCGTCGAGTCGCTGCCCTTCTCCTCGGCCCGCAAGTACAGCGGCGCCACCTTCAGCGAGGGCAACGGAGAGACCAGCACCTGGCTGCTCGGCGCACCGGACGTCCTCCTCGCCGACGGCGACCCGGCCCTCGCCGAGACCGAGCGGCTCAACGAACAGGGCCTGCGCGTCCTGCTCCTCGCCCGCGCCGCCCGTGACCTCGACGACGCCGACGTGGCCGAGGGGTCAGGGCCCACCGCCCTCGTCGTGCTGGAGCAGCGGCTGCGCCCGGACGCCGCCGACACCCTGCGCTACTTCGCGGACCAGAACGTCCGCGCCAAGGTCATCTCCGGCGACAACGCGGTGTCCGTCGGCGCGGTCGCCGCCAAGCTCGGGCTGCGCGGCACGGCGGTCGACGCGCGCCGGCTCCCCACGGACCGGACCGGGATGGCGACCGCCCTCGACACGGGCACCGTCTTCGGGCGGGTCACCCCGCGGCAGAAGCAGGACATGGTGGGCGCGCTCCAGTCACGCGGGCACACGGTCGCGATGACCGGGGACGGCGTGAACGACGTACTGGCCCTGAAGGACGCCGACATCGGCGTCTCGATGGGGTCGGGCTCCGAGGCGACCCGTGCGGTCGCGCAGATCGTGCTGCTGAACAACAGCTTCGCCACGCTGCCGTCGGTGGTGGCGGAGGGGCGCCGGGTCATCGGCAACATCACCCGGGTGGCCACGCTGTTCCTGGTGAAGACCGTCTACTCGGTCCTGCTGGCCGTGCTGGTGGTCTGCTGGCAGGTCGAATACCCCTTCCTGCCCCGCCACCTGACCCTGTTGTCCACCCTCACCATCGGCGTCCCCGCCTTCTTCCTCGCGCTCGCCCCCAACAAGGAGCGGGCGCGGCCCCACTTCGTACGGCGGGTGATGCGGTACGCGATCCCGGGCGGGCTGGTGGCCGGCATCGCGACCTTCGCCACGTATCTGCTCGCCCGCCACTACTACACGGGCGCGGGCGCGCTGGCCGCGGAGACCAGCGCCGCCACGCTCACGCTCTTCCTGATCTCGATGTGGGTCCTGGCGATCATCGCCCGTCCCTACACCTGGTGGCGGGTGGCGCTGGTGGCGGCGATGGCCGCGGCGTTCCTGTTCGTGCTGATCGTGCCCGCGCTGCAGCGGTTCTTCGCGCTGAAGCTGGTGGGGGTCACGATGCCGTGGACGGCGGTGGCCGTCGCGGTGGTGGCGGCGGTCGCCCTGGAGTTGCTGTGGAGATGGGTCGACCGCCGCTTCCCCGCCTGAAGGCGGGCCGGAACTACTGCACGTCGACGTAGTCACCCGTGGCGTTGACCGCCGGGGTGGTCGAGGTGCCGGCGAAGCTGAGGCGCCAGTAGCCGTCGTAGGAGGCGGTGGCGGTGGCCTTCACGTTGCCGGACGAGTCCGAGTAGACGGTCTTGACCGTCGTGTAGGTGGTCGTGCCCGCCTTCCTGAACTGCAGCTTCACCGGCTGGTTGGTGTAGCCGTGGTACAGGCCGTCCTCCCAGTTGGCGCGGGACAGCTTGCCGGTGGTGGTGAGGGTCGCGCCCTTCTTCACCGGCTCCGGGCCCGCGTTGGCGGTGAGCTTGGAGTAGCGCTGGACGTTGCTGGTGGCGAGGCCGCCCTGCTCCGCGAAGCCGACCTTGCTCATGTCGGGGTTGCTCTGGTCCTGGCCGTTGAAGGCGATGGCCTCGGCGGCGACCGACCAGCTGCCGGCGTCGGCGTTCACCAGGTCGCCGTCGGCCGGGTAGATGTCGACGGTGCCCGTGCAGGTGGCGGTGGTGTCCGTGACCACGGTGCAGGTGGCCTCGTTGTCGCCCTCCAGCGTCTTGGACGGGTCGTCCAGGGCGCCGCGGTAGAGGTAGGCGTCGCTGTAGAAGTCGGACCGCGTGATGTCCACGTCCGAGCCGTGCGTCAGCGTGTACGAGTACGTGGTGCTGACCTTGTTGGTGGTGCCGACCTTGATCGCCGAGGCGATCTTGAGGTTCGAGAAGCTGACGTCCATCGTGTACGGCGCGCCGGTGTCGGCGGCCTGCGCGGCCGGTACGGCGAAGACGGAGAGGGCCAGGGCGCCGGTGACGGCTGCCACAGTGGCTCGTATGCGCATGTGCGTTCCCCTGGTGGAGAAAGGTGGGCGCGGGGCCCAAATGATCGTGGAGCCTGTTGACTCAGGTGATCAGATCCGCGACCGCCGCCGCTGGTTGTACGGGGATGGCGCGCCCCGGCCAGATTTTGTGCACGGATTGCAAGCCGATGACCAAAAGCGGAAGGAGGGGTTCGGCCCCGGGAAACTCCGGCGCCGAACCCCTCCCTTTGCTTAAAGCGTTGCCTTACTGCACGTCGACGAAGTCACCCGTGGCGTTGACCGCCGGGGTGGTCGTGGTGCCCGCGAAGGAGTAGCGGTAGTAGCCGTCGACCGTCGCGGTGGTCGTGGTCTTCAGGTTGCCGGTCGAGTCCGACGTGATGGTCTTCAGCGTGGTGTAGGTGCTGGAGGTCTTCTTGCGGAACTGGAGCTTCACGGGCTGCTTGGTGTAGCCGTGGTACAGGCCGTCGTCCCAGTTGGCGCGGGACAGCTTGCCGGTGACCGTGATGGTCCGGCCCTTCTTCACCGGCTCCGGCGAGGCGTTGACCGTCAGCTTGGAGTAGCGCTGCAGCTTGAAGGCCGCGGCGTTGTCCGTCACCGCGACACCGACGTTGTCGATGTTGGCGTCGGACGGGTCCTCACCGTTGAACGCGACCGCGTAGCCGGCCGCCTTCCAGGAACCGGCGTCCTCGTTCAGCAGCTCGGCCGGGTCGATCTCGACGGTCGAGGTGCAGGAGGCGACGGTGTCCGAGGAAGCGACGCAGTTCGCCTTGTCGCTGCTGAAGTCCCAGATGGACTCCTCGAACGACGGGCCGCGGTACAGGTCGACGCCCGCCACGAAGTCGTCGGCGGTGATGTCGACGTCCGCGCCGTGGGTCAGCGTGAAGGAGACCGGCACGGTGACCAGGTTGGTGGTGCCGACCGCGATGTTCTTGCCCTTGTTGACCAGCACGTTCGAGAAGGAGGCGTCGAGGGCGTAGGGCTCGCCGTTCACGGTGGCGGTGCTGAACGCGGTCTTGCCGGCGGCGGAGTGGGCGACCTTGAGGGCACCGGCGACGTCCGCGGGCGGCTTCGGGGCGTCGGCGGCGAGCGCGGCCGGCGCGGCGAAGGCGGAGAGGGCCAGGGCGCCGGAGACGGCGGCCACAGTGGCACGAATGCGCATGTCGTTCCCCAGGTGGAGAAAGGGGCCCCGTCGCTCGCCGATCCCCAAGGCGGTTCCCTGGGGATCGCGTACACGACGGGGTCCAAATGATCGTGGAGTCTGTTGACTCAACGGATCAGATCCGCGACACACATGGATGGTTGTACGTCCGGTGAAAATTCTGTGAGGGACTTTCCCCGCCACACCCGCACCACGGGTTCCGTGCTCCCCCGCGCTCAGTCGAACCAGCGGTCCCGCGCCAGTTCCTCCGTGCGGGACGGGTCCTCCAGCAGGGCCGCGACCTCGAAGCGGCGCGGCCACTGACCGGCCGCCCAGGCGAGCCCGGCGGCGACGCCTTCGAGCGTCGAGGCGTGCAGCACACCGTCGTTCGTCAGCCGCCAGTCGATCTCCACGCCGTCCACGACGAGTTCGTCGTGTTCGAGGTAGGCGTCGGGGGTGCGCGGGCCCAGCAGCACCCGCACCGAGTCCGGTACGGCGTGCTCGGTGCCGTCGGAGTCCACCTCGCCGGTGACGGACTCGCTCAGCCGCCGCACCTGGAAGAGTTCCGCCAACTCGGCGGCCCGGGCGGGCCGTACGGGCAGCAGCGGGACGCCCTCGGTGAAGGGCAGCAGGTCGGGCGAGTCGACGACCACCGCGTCGGCGGCGTCCACCACCTCGACCCGCCCGTCGACGACGGCCCGCAGCTCGTCCGGCAGGGTCACCTGCTCCGGGTCGAGCTCGGCCAACGCGCCGTACAGGCCGTGCAGTTGGGCGGGGGTGACCAGGCGTTCCGGGTCGGCGAGCCGTTCGAGCAGCTCGGCGGCGCCGCCGGGTTCGTCGAGCAGCGCGGCGACCGACGTCCGTACGCCCAGGGCCCGCAGCACCTGTTCGTCCTCGAACCCGGTGGCGTCGGCCTCGTCGTACAGCCCGCGCAGGAGCGGGTCGCCGCCGGCGGCCAGCAGACCGGCGGGCCGGCGGCCGTCCAGGACCGGGTGCCCGCGCAGCCACCATGCGGTGTACGGCCGTACGACCTCGTGCGTGCCGTCCGGCAGCAGGATGCGCACCGGCTGGGTGAGCGCGTCGCGCAGCGGCGGGCGGGCGAGCAGCGCGAGGGCCTGCGGCCAGTGGTCGTCGTCGACGAGGTCGAGGTCGCGTACGGCGACGAGCTCGGTGGCGACCGGCGGCACGGGGGTGTCCGGGAAGCGGTCGAGGATGTCCTCGCACCACACGTCCACGGCGTCGAGCAGACCCGCGTCGTCCGGCTCCGCGAAGTCGCCCTCCCGGGGCTCCAGTTCGTCCGGGTCGAGGACGACGTCCGTGGCGCGCACGAGGGCGAAGTCGGCGAGGACGCCACAGGCGGCCAGCGACTGCTCGCCCCACTTCTCGACCAGCTCGGCGTCCACGGAAGCCAGTTCGTCCTCGCGGATGACCTGGGCGAAGGGGCTGCCGGGGACGACCAGCTCACCGGCGGGGGCGAGTTCGCCGTCCTCGTCGGGCAGGGCGAGGGCGCCGAGCCAGGGCTCCTCCCCGGGTTCGAGGCCCGCGTCGCGGACGAGGGAGAGGACCGTGTCGGCCAACTCCTCGGCGTCCAGGGCGTCTTCCTCCCAGGCCACGGCGCCCTCGTCGTCGAGGGAGGCGGCGACCGCGGCCCGCACCTGGGGCGTGGTGAGGACGGCGCGGGGCGTGGCCGGCAGCGCGCCGAGCTTCTCCAGGAGCGGGTGGGCGGCGTCCGGGTGGGCGACCTTCAGGCCGAGCCGGCCGAGGATCTCCGGGTCGATGCCCGCGCCGTCCGGGGTGGGCAGCAGGACCTGCCGGGGGCCGATCGTCGTACGCCGGTCCGCGAGCGGCACGGGGAGGCCGGAGAGCCGGTCCGGGTCCACCCCGGCGAGGCTGTCGTACAGCCGCCGCCACCAGTCGGGCTCCTTCTCCAGCCCGGCCAGCCGGTCGATCACGTCGGCGAGCGGGAGGCGGGCGACGCCCAGCGTGCGCAGCTCGACGCGGCGTTCGAGACCGGCCGGGAGGAGCGTGGGCAGCACCTCGGCGAGGACCTGGACGGTGTCGCCGCCGGCGCCCTCGGCGACCTCGGCGTCACGGGGGCGCAGAACCTCGGGGAGGTCGGCGTCGTGCTCCCCGGGCCGCACGGCCGGCGGGAGGAAGGCGGTGCGCGGCAGCCGCTGGAGGATCGCCTGCCGCAGCGCGCCGTCAAGCTCGCCCTTGCCGAGCGGGCCGGGCACGAGGTCGATGATGCCCTCGGTCACCGGGCGCCAGTCGGCGAGCAGTTCGGCGTACGCGTCCGCGGCGCGCTGCACCAGGAAGTCGGTCAGCGGACCGGGAGCGGCGTGGCGTCGGGTCGTGTCCAGCGGGAAGGACGCGATGAGCAGGGCGGGCACGCCGAGGGGCTCGTCGCTGGGGGTGGGCGCGTGCACGACGGGGGCGGTACGGGGGCGGGCCGGCGCGCCGTCCGGGTCGGCCGGGTCCACGGGGACGGCCCAGGTGACCGACCAGTGCGGGCGCAGCCGCTCCTCGACCGGGCGGTCGGCGAGCAGTTCGGGGGTGAGCGGGCCGTGCGCGGAGACCGTACGCCAGCGGGTCGTGCCGTCACGGGAGTCCTCCACGACCGTGCAGCCGCCGTCGGTGCGGCGGCGCAGGGTGCGGGGGTCCTCGCCGTTGATCTCGACGACCACTTCCTCCAGGCCGGGCAGGGCCAGCAGGAGGGCGTCGTCGACGGCGCGGAGGAGGCGTTCGGCGAGGTCGGTGGCGGCGGTGTCGCGCAGCGGGAGGATGACGACCGTGTCGTACGGGTCCGGGGCGGTGCCCTCGGCCGCGAACGGCAGGCGCAGCAGCGGGACATGCCCGTCGCGCCGGCGGATCTCGTCGCCCAGGCCCGGGCTGTGGCGAGCGGTGTCGGCGGACAGCTCGCGGGCCTCGGCGAGGGACCAGCGGACACCGCCGTGCCGGCCCACGACCGCGGGCTCGTCGGTGACGGCGAGCACGGCGGCGAAGCCGACGCCGAAACGGCCGACGGTGGCATGGCCGGCTTGTTCCTGCGCCTGCTCGTGGGCGTCGCGCTTGGCCGAGGCGCGGAGCGTGGCGAGCGACTCGACGCCGGCCGCGTCCAGCGGGGCGCCGGTGTTGGCGGCGAACAGGACGCCGTCGCGGAGGGTGAGCCGGAGACGGCCGGGCACGCTCGCGCGGGCCGCGGCGTCGGCGGCGTTCTGGGCGAGCTCCACGACCAGGCGGTCGCGGTAGCCGCCGAGGACGAGGTCCTCCTCGGCATTGGCGTCCTCGCGGAAGCGGGCAGGGCTGGTGGCCCAGGCGTCGAGGACACCACGGCGCAGGCGGGCTGTCCCGAACGGGTCGGCACCCTCGGCCGCGGGCCGCACGAACTTGCTCACGTTCACCTCTCCATCATGGCGGGTCGCTGCTTGTCGCTGCCGCTGAGCGTGGCCGACCATTCTGCCCACCCGCCCACCCGACTCGGTCGGGTCGAAAGGTGCCCCTCACCCCGGGGCTCCGCCCCGACCCCCGGGCGGGGACTCCGTCCCCTGCCCCCTGCACCGCGGCCCCGTGGCCGGGACTCCGCTCCGCGGACCGCCGTACACCGCTCCGAGGCAACCGCGGGTTTCACCCAAGGCGCCCGAGGCACCCGCGCCCCGCTCAGGAGTGGCCGAGTTCCGCCGTCTTCTCGTCGCCCGTCGTCGGGACCGAGCCGGAGTCCGGGGCGGGACGGAGGGGGAAGGGGTCGACCCTCGTCTCGTCGATCACCGGGGCCGGGGGCTGGGGCGGCTTCGGCATGATCGCCGCCTCGGAGTGCGCGCCGCAGCCGTAGGCGAGGGAGACGACGCGGCCGTCGGCCGGGGAGAACTCGTTGGCGCAGACGCCGAAGGCCTGGCCGATGAAGCCGCCGAGGGGGACCAGGAAGGCGCAGCTGACGCAGGGCGCCGGCGCCGCCTGGGCCATGGGCGTCTTGGGGCCGAACGCGTCTTCCCAGCGGTCGGCGGCCACGGTCAGGCCGTAGCGGGAGAGGACTCGGGCGCGCCGCATGCCGAGTTCCTCGGCCACCGAGGCGATCGAGCCACGGGCCGGAACCGTCGGGAGCGTGGCCGGGGTGCCCGGCGTGACCTCCGCGTCCTCGGCCTCCGCCAGCTCCGTCATCTCCCGCGACACCGCGGCGTTCGGCGCCGGCTCGTCCTCGCCGGAGTAGCCGGGCTCCAGGCGCAGGTCCTCCGCCTGGGTGGGGAGCAGGTCGCCGGGGCCCAGGTCGCCGGGGCGCAGGCGCTCGCTCCACGGCACCCACTCGGGGGCGAGGAGGGCGTCCGGGCCGGGGAGCAGGACCACCTCGTCGAGGGTGACGATCTTCGCGCGGGAGGCGCGGGCCACCGTCACGGCCCAGCGCCAGCCCCGGTACCCGAGCTCCTTGCACGCAAAGAAGTGCGTGACGACACGGTCACCCTCCGACACCATGCCGACGTGCTCGCCGACGACGCCGGGCGCGGCGGCCTCCTCTGCCGCGGCGCGGGCGAGGTCGACCGCCTCGGCGCACAGGCGGTCGGGGGTGCGGCTTCGCGTTGTCGCTGCGCTCACAGGTATCGCTTCTCTCCTACGCCGTCTCACGAGTGCGCCGGCCTGACGACGACGGGACGGACGGAGCGGACCTGAGGGCCGCGTCGACGTCCGCGCCCGATCGCACTCGGGCGCACCTATGTCATCCATTCTGCGGGATGACCGAGAGGCGCGCGGCCGAGAACGTTCGCCACGACGCGCTACGCACGCTACCTGTTCGACGCGGTTCGGCCTACACCGACGGGTCGGTTCGCGGTGCCTCGGTGGTCTCCGGCCGTCCTTCACGGAAGGCATTTCCCGTCCGTCCACCGTGGCGATTACCTTCCACGGCACGCCACTTGGCGAGGGCATCTCCCCTCCGTCCCCTCCCTGTTCCCTCCGCGCCTCCTCTCCTTACTTCTTTCCGCATCCCCTACGCCGGCCGTCCGGCCGCTCCGGATCCACCGACCACGCACCACCCGACTCGCTCGGCCGCAAACCACCCCACATACAGGTTTCCCGGGGCACTATGAACGTCGTGGCAGCCGCGAGGTCGCCCCAGGGCACCACCGGGACCGGTGGGGTCAGGGCAAGCAGGCGAGGTGGCGGTTCGGGCCGGGTGGGCGGTGCCGTCCGCGCGGTCGGGCGTGCCCTGCACTTTCCCCTCACCGGCGCCGCCCGCGGGATCCGCAGGGCCACGCACGCCCATGGCGCCGGGGAGTCGGGGCTCGGCAAACTGATCGAGCTGCACGCCGTGAACGGCGCCGGCGACGTCATGATCACCGTCGCGCTCGCCTCGACCGTGTTCTTCTCGGTGCCGACGGACGAGGCCCGTGGGCGCGTCGCGCTCTATCTCGCCATCACCATGGCGCCCTTCACCGTCCTCGCCCCCGTCATCGGGCCTCTTCTCGACCGGCTGCCGCACGGCCGCCGTGCCGCGATGGCCGGCGCGATGCTCGCCCGCGCCCTGCTCGCGCTGATCATCTCCGGGGCCGTCGCCACCGGCAGTCTGCAGCTGTATCCGGCCGCGCTGGGCGTCCTCGTCGCGTCGAAGGCGTACGGAGTCGTCAGAAGCGCGGTCGTGCCGCGCCTCCTGCCGCCCCGCTTCTCCCTCGTCAAGGCCAACTCCCGGGTCACCCTGGGCGGGCTGCTCGCGACCGGCATCGCCGCGCCCGTCGCCGCGGGGCTGCAGGCCCTCGGGCCGCGCTGGCCGCTCTACGGCGCCTTCGCGATCTTCATCGCGGGTACGGTCCTGTCCTTCTCCCTGCCGCCGAAGGTCGACTCGGCCAAGGGCGAGGACATCGCGCTGCTCGCGGCCGACGAGCAGCATCTGCACGGGCCGCACCGCCGGCCGCCGAAGCGCCCGGGGCTGCGCACGGTCGGTACGGCCGTCACGCACGCCCTCGGCGCCAACGCCGCCCTGCGCTGCCTCTCCGGATTCCTGATCTTCTTCCTCGCCTTCCTGCTGCGGGAGCACCCGCTGGGCGGCCAGAGCGCGGCGGTGTCGCTGGGGATCGTGGTCGCGGCGGCGGGTGGGGGCAACGCGCTCGGTACGGCGGTCGGGGCGTGGCTCAGAGCGCGGGCGCCGGAGATCATCATCGTGACCGCGGTCGCGGTGGTGCTGGGCACGGCGATCCTCGCTGTGGTGTTCTTCGGCACGGTCTTCGTGGCGTGTCTCGCCGCGGTCGCCGGGTTCGGCCAGGCGCTGGCCAAGCTGTCCCTGGACGCGCTGATCCAGCGGGACGTGCCGGAGCAGGTCCGTACGTCGGCGTTCGCCCGCTCCGAGACGCTGCTGCAGATGGCGTGGGTGTTCGGCGGCGCGATCGGCATCGTGATGCCGCTCATCGGCCCGCTGGGCCTGGCGGTGGCCGCCGCGATCGTCGCCGCCGGCTGGCTGACCACCCTGCGCGGCCTGCTGAGTTCCGCCCGGCACGGCGGAGCGGCGCGAGCGCGCGTGGCGTAACGAACCGGGCACGTCTCACCCCACGTGGGAGGTGCCTCACAGACGCCCGATAGCCTTCGGCCATGAGCATGCACTCCGCTACGCGACGCCGCCGCGCCGTCGCCGCCGCCGTCGCCGTTTCCGCCGGACTGCTCGTCCTCTCGGCCTGCGACAAGCCGACGCCGATCGCGACGATCACGGTCGGCACGAACTCGGTCGACGCCGAGGCCACCTGCTACAACGACGGCGCCGAGCTGAACGCGGCCGCCCTCGCGAAGTGCGTCGGTGCCAAGGACATCAAGTCCATCAAGGTGGACCCCGACGCGAGCGTGCACTTCGGTGTCGACCCGGAGATCGCGAAGAACAGCTGGACGATCCTGCTGAACGGTCAGCCGCTCACCGACTCCAGCACGAAGACGTACCGCACCATCCCGGGCAGCGTGTTCTTCAACGCCCAGTACGGCGCGCAGGGCAACTCGACCACGGTCTCCATCAAGGAGGGCGACAAGACCGTCAAGGGTCTGTGGTCCTTCAAGCTCGAGAAGGCAGCCTGATCACGTCCGCCGTACGCCTCCTCGTCGCCACCGCGGTGCCCGCCGAACGGGACGCGGTGGCACGGGCGTTCCCGGAAGCGGCAAGCGAAGTACGGATTCCCGGCGCGGTCCTGCAGCGGATCACCGGTGAGCACGGGCAGCCGTTCGCCGTGGCCTGCGACCTTCTCGCCGCCGGTGTCGGGCCGGCCCTCGCCGCCGCCTCCACCGCGGCCGCCCTCACCGCCGCCGCCCTCGAAGGCGCCCCCTACGACCTGGTCGTATCCGCCGGAATCGCCGGAGGTTTCCCGCCCGAGGCCCCGGTCGGCTCACTCGTCGTCGCCGACGAGATCACGGCGGCCGACCTGGGCGCCGAGACGGCCGACGGCTTCCTTCCGGTCACCGAGCTGGGCTTCGGGACGGTCGGTCACCGGCCGCCCGAGGCGCTCGTGCGGCACGTCGCCGCCGCGACCGGGGCGCGCCCCGGTGCCGTACTCACCGTCTCGACGGTGACCGGGACGGCCGCCCGGGCCGCCGAACTGCGGGCCCGTCATCCCCGCGCCGTCGCCGAGGCCATGGAAGGCTTCGGGGTGGCCGAGGCGGCCGCCGCGCACCACGTGCCCGTGCTGGAGATGCGCGCGGTCTCCAATCCCGTCGGCCCGCGCGACCGTGCCGCCTGGCGTATCGGTGACGCCCTCGCGGCACTCACCGAGGCCTTCGGGAAGCTCACGCCCGCATTGGAGAGTTGGAAAGAGCATGACCGCACCCACCAGTGAGCAGCAGCACCTGCAGATCGCTTATTCGCCCTGCCCCAACGACACCTTCGTCTTCGACGCCCTCGCCCACGGCCGCGTCCCGGACGCGCCCGTGCTGGACGTGACGTTCGCGGACATCGACATCACCAACGGCATGGCCGAGCGCGGCGAGTTCGACGTGCTCAAGGTGTCGTACGCGGTGCTGCCGTACGTCCTCGACGAGTACGCGCTGCTGCCCTGCGGCGGTGCGCTGGGCCGGGGCTGCGGGCCGCTGGTCCTCACGCGGGAGGCGGGCACGGACCTGACGGGTCGTACGGTCGCCGTGCCGAGCGAGAAGTCGACCGCCTATCTGCTGTTTCGGCTGTGGGCGGCGGACACCGTGCCCGGCGGGGTCGGCGAGATCGTCGTCATGCCGTTCCACGAGATCATGCCGGCCGTGCGGGACGGCAAGGTCGACGCCGGTCTCGTCATCCACGAGGCCCGCTTCACGTACCAGAACTACGGGCTGCACAAGCTCGCGGACATGGGCGAGCACTGGGAGCACACGACCGGGCTGCCGATCCCGCTGGGCGCGATCATCGCCAAGCGGTCGCTGGGTGCCGAGGCGCTGACGCGGCTGGCCGACGCCATCCACACGTCCGTGCACGCCGCCTGGGACGACCCCGAGGCCTCCCGCCCGTACGTCATGGAGCACGCCCAGGAGATGGACCCGGCCGTCGCCGACCAGCACATCGGGCTGTACGTCAACGAGTTCACGTCGGCGCTCGGCAACGACGGCTACGCGGCCGTCCGGGGTCTGCTGACGCGCGCGGCGGCCGAAGGGCTCGTGCCGCCCCTCGGCCCGCAGGCGCTGGATTTCCCGTAGAGGTCAGACGTCCAGCTGATCGGCCACCGCCCGCAGCAGGCCCGCGATCTTCTTGCCGGAGACCTTGTCGGGATAACGGCCCTTCTCGAGCATCGGCGTGATGTTCTCGAGGAGGGTCGTCAGGTCCTGCACGATCGAGGCCAGCTCGTCCGGCTTCTTTCGCTGCGCGGCCGCGACCGAAGGCGTCGGGTCGAGAATGGCCACGGAAAGCGCCTGGTCGCCGCGCTGACCGGCGACCACTCCGAACTCCACGCGCTGTCCCGGCTTGAGCACATCGACTCCGGCGGGGAGAACCGAGGAATGGACGAAGACGTCACCGCCGTCGTCGCGGGAGAGAAAGCCGAAGCCCTTCTCACTGTTGAACCACTTGACTTTGCCGGTGGGCACGTCTGTCCTCGTCCTCGTATCTCGTCGGAAAACTGCTTCGGAAACGGCTCTGGATAGCACTGGGGCGGGTCGTCCACGACCCGCCGGTACCAAGGCTAATGGTCTTCGGGCCGGTGACAAGACGTCGCCCGGTTGTTCCTTCGCGCAGGGAACTACCCTGGTCCGGTGCGTGACAAAACCCAAACGAATTCCACCGCACCGGGTGACGGACTGATCCGCGCCGGTGCCGTCGTCTTCTTCATCGGTGCCGTGGCCACTCTCGTCACCGTGGCACCGCTGTTTCTCGGTACGGCGCCTTTTCCGACGTACATGTACGGCCTGTGCATGCTGATGGGCGTCGGCTTCTTCATCGCCGGCGCGGGAGTCCTGCGGTCGGTCGCCGCGGGGCGGCGTCAGGCGCGGCGCGCGGCGAGGTAGCCGGTCAGCCAGTCCGGGAAAGCCGACAGGTCGTCGAGGACGACGTCGGCGCCCGCGGTGCGCAGTTCGTCCGCGTCGCACGGGCCGGTGGCCACGGCCACGGACAGGGCGTCGGCGCTGCGGGCACCGCGCACGTCTCCGACGTGGTCACCGACGTACACGCTCGCGCCGTACTCGCGCAGCGCCTCCGCCTTCTGCTCCGCCCACAGGTCGCCGACGACCGCGTCGGGCTCGATGCCGAGGTGGGCCAGGTGCAGCTTGGCGTTCGGCTCGTACTTCGCGGTGACGACGATCGCCCGCCCGCCGGCCTCCCGGACGGCGGCGACCGCCTCCCGGGCACCGGTCATCGCGGGCGTCGCGGCGACGGCGAAGGCCGGGTACATCTCGCGGTACAGGTCCGCCATCTCCCCGATCCGCTCGGCCGGGAACCAGTTGACCAGCTCCTGCGTGAGCGGCGGCCCGAGCCGCGTGACCGCCAGGTCCGCGTCGATGTACGTGCCCGTCCGCTCGGACAGCGCCAGATAGCAGGCACGGATTCCGGGCCGGGAGTCGATCAGGGTCATGTCGAGATCGAACCCGACGGTCAGCATGCGAGAAGTCATGTGAGCCATTGTGCCCAGGCGGCGCGGAAACCCCCCGGGCTCACCGCTGCCGCTGGGAGCGCCAGAGCAGGTACAGGGCCGAGGCGACCGCCGCGCCCCGGACGACCCACGGCCAGGTCTCGGCGGCGGCGCCGTTCATGTGGCCCTGGGCGAGGGGGGCGCCCCAGCGGCCGTCGGTCCGGCCCCAGAGCCAGACCACTCCGGCCGTGAGGGCCAGGCCCGGCAGGATCATGACCGCCCACTTGGTCTCGGCCGGGGTGAGCCGCCGGGAGCCGTAGGCGATGAGCCAGCCGAGGATCAGCGCGAACCAGTTGCCGAGGACGGCCCCGACGACCAGTGCCCCGGCGGCGAGCAGCAGCAGGGGGTTGCGCCAGCCGGCCGCGAGCCGGGGCAGCGCGAACCGGGGGCGCCGGGCGGAGGCGTCCGCTTCCGGGTCGGCGGCGTCCGCCTTCCCGAGCGGCTCGGCGTCCTTCGGCTCGTCCCGCCCGGCCGCGTCCTGCGTCGGCTTCGCCGGCGGCCGCTTCAGCAGGTCCGGGATCTCCACGCCGCCGACGAATCCCGGGACGCTGTCGCCCACGTCGAACGTGCTGCCGTCCACCCGCCACCAGTCGGGTTGCAGGGCGCTGTCCCCGAGTTCGTCCGCTCCCGCGAGATGCGGCGGGGACGGAGCGGTCGCGGGCGGGTCCTCGGGCTCCGCGGGACGCGGGCGCGGCACGACCCGGCGCCACTGCCTCGGCTCCGGGTCACGGGGCTCGGGCTGCGCGGGGACCGCGGCGGGCGTCGGCTGCGGGACACCGGCGGTGCCGCCCGCGGCCGTGACGACGTCGTCGGGAGTGCCCAGCCGGGCGAGGATGCGGCGGACGGCGGCGGGGCTGTCGACGGCGGCCTTGGCGCGGCTGCGGTCGATCTCGTTGCGCAACTCCGAGACCAGGCGCATCCGGGTCGCCGACGGCAACTGCCGCTGCTGCGCGACATCGCCGACGCGGCTCAGATACTCGTAGACGACCTGATCGCTCTCGATACCCACGAAGTCCCTCCGGGGGTCTGGCCGTTGCAACCCCGCCGGACGACGTTATCGCGTGTTGCCGGGAGCCAGGGGCGCACAGCGCGCGCCTGCATCCATCGGCCCGTGCACACCGACGCCGGTAACGTTGGGCAGATGAGTACCGAGGACCGGCCCCGCTCCCTCGCGGAGGCGCTCCGTGACAGGGACGACGCCTCCCTGACCGCGCTGCTGCACAGCCGGCCCGATCTCATCACGCCCGTCCCCACCGACCTCACCCAGCTCGCCACCCGCGCGGGCACCCGGGCCTCGGTCGTACGCGCCGTGGAGCGGCTGGACCGCTTCGCGCTGCAGACGGCGGAGGCGCTGGCCGTGGCGGCGGACCCGGCGACGTACGACGAACTGCTCGGCCTGATGGCGGGCGACGCGGGTGATCCGGCCGTCGAGGCCGCGCTGCCCGGCGCCCTGGCCGGCCTGCGTGAGCAGGCCCTGGTCTGGGGCGGCGACGACCGGCTGCGCCTGGTGCGCACGGCACGTGAGCTGCTCGCCCCGTCGGCGCAGCACCCGTCCCCCACCGGGCTCGGCCCCACCGTGCGCGAGGCCAGCGCGGGCATGTCGCCGGGCCGGATCCAGGAGATCGTGGCCGCCGTCGGCCTGCCCTCGACGCCCGACTCGGTCTCCGCCGTCGCCTCGCTCACCGCCCTGTTCACGGACCGGAAGCGGATGGCGGCCCTGCTCGCCGAGGTCCCCGAGGAGTCGCGAGAGGTCCTCGACCGGCTCGTGTGGGGGCCACCGTACGGCCAGGTCACCGCAGACCCGGCCGCCCACCTGCGTCGGCTGCTGGACCGCGGGCTGCTGCTGCCGACGGCGCCCGGCACGGTCGTCCTGCCCCGCGAGGTCGCCCTGCACCTGCGCGAGGGCCGCGCCCACCGTGCGCCCGAGGCCGTACCGCCCGCCGTCGAGGCGGCCGCGACGCACCGGCCGGACATGGTGGACGCGACGGCGGCCGGGCAGGCGTACACCGCGCTGGCCACCGTCGAGGAGCTGCTGCGCGACTGGGACGAGGGCGGCCCCGCGATGCTGCGGGCCGGCGGCCTGAGCGTGCGGGACCTCAAGCGCACGGCCGTCGCCCTCGACGTACCGGAGCCGGTCGCCGCCTTCTGGACGGAGCTCGCGTACGCGACCGGCCTGCTGGCCTCCGACGGCGAGGTCGACGAGCGGTACGCGGCGACCCCCGCCTACGACGACTGGCTGGAGCGGCCCCCGGCGGAGCGCTGGGCGCGGCTGGCCGAGGCGTGGCTGACGGCGACCCGGACCGCGGGCCTGATCGGCGGACGGGACGCGAAGGACCGTGCGCTGTCGGCGCTGGGCCCGGGCCTGGACCGCTCCGCCGCGCCCGAGGTACGGCACCGGGTGCTGAGCCTGCTGGCCGCGCTGCCGGAGGGGGCCGCACCGTCCGGCGACTCCGTCCTGGCCCGGCTGCGCTGGGAGCGGCCGTTGCGCGGCGCGCAGACCCAGCCGCCCTCGCAGTCCCCGCGGGACGAGGACAGCGATCTGCGCTCCCGGCTGGCCCGCTGGACGCTGGCGGAGGCCGAGCTGCTCGGGGTGACCGGGCGCGGCGCGCTCTCCGCTCACGGCCGGGCGCTGATCGGCGCGCCCGCCGAGGACCGCGCCGCCACGCAGGCCGCGGCGCCGTCCGGCCCCGGCGACAAGCTCCCCGTGCACCACCGCCCGCACGCCCCGCTCGCGCCCCTCACCCCGGCCCAGCAGGCCGTCGCCTCCGCCACGGCCGGCCGCCTGCTCGCCCCGCTCCTGCCCGCGCCGCTGGACCACATGCTGCTCCAGGCCGACCTCACGGCGGTGGCGCCCGGCCCGCTGGAACGGCCGCTGGCCGACGTGCTGAGCGTGCTCGCGGACGTGGAGTCGAAGGGCGGCGCGACCGTCTACCGCTTCACGCCCGCCTCCGTACGCCGCGCCCTGGACGCCGGCCGCAGCGCCTCCGACCTGCACGCCTTCCTCGCCGCGCACTCCCGTACCCCGGTTCCGCAGCCGCTGGCGTACCTGATCGACGACGTGGCCCGCAAGCACGGCCATCTGCGCGTCGGCGCGGCGTCCGCCTACGTCCGCTGCGACGACGACGCGGTCCTGGGCGAGATCCTCGCCGACAAGCGGTCCGCCGCCCTGCGCCTGCGCCGCCTGGCGCCGACCGTGCTGGCGGCGCAGGCCGATCCGGCGACGCTGCTCGCGGGCCTGCGCGAGATGGGCTACGCGCCGGCCGCCGAGTCCGCCGAGGGCGACGTCCTGATCACCCGGGCCCACTCCCACCGCACCCCGCCGCGTACGGCACCGGAACCGGTCCCGGGCGGCCCGCCCACCCCCGACGCCATGCTGCTGTCGGCCGCGATCCGGGCGATCCGCGCGGGCGACCTCGCCGCCACCGCCCCGCGCAAGCCGGCGGCCACCGGCGCCCCCGCGGCGAACGGCGACCTCCCCCGCACCAGCTCCGCCGAGACCCTCGCCACCGTGCAGGCCGCCGTCCTGACGGGCGAGGCGCTGTGGATCGGGTACGTGAATGCCGAGGGGGCCGCCAGCCAGCGCGTGATCGCCCCCGTCCGCGTCGAGGGCGGCTTCGTGACGGCGTACGACCACACGGCCGACGAGGTGCGCACGTACCCGCTGCACCGGATCACGGGAGTGGCCGAGCTGGCGGACGACTGACCGTGATCACCCCTCAGTAGGGCAGACTGGACGTTTGGCCGGAAGAAAGGGTGCCCGCGCGTGAATGGTCCGCTGATCGTCCAATCAGACAAGACCCTGCTCCTTGAGGTCGACCACGAGCGGGCCGACGACTGCCGTCGGGCCATCGCTCCGTTCGCCGAGCTGGAGCGGGCGCCGGAGCACATCCACACCTACCGGGTGACGCCGCTCGGTCTGTGGAACGCCCGGGCCGCCGGGCACGACGCCGAGCAGGTCGTGGACGCGCTGGTGCAGTACAGCCGCTACCCGGTGCCGCACGCGCTGCTGGTCGACATCGCCGAGACCATGGACCGCTACGGGCGGCTGACCCTCAACAAGCACCCGGCGCACGGGCTCGTGCTGACCAGCACCGACCGGCCGGTGCTGGAGGAGGTCCTGCGCTCGAAGCGGATCGCCCCGCTCGTCGGCGCCCGCATCGACCCGGACAGCGTGGCCGTGCACCCCTCCGAGCGCGGGCAGATCAAGCAGGTGCTGCTCAAGCTGGGCTGGCCCGCCGAGGACCTCGCGGGCTACGTGGACGGCGAGGCGCACCCGATCGAGCTGGCCGAGGACGGCTGGTCCCTGCGGCCGTACCAGAAGCAGGCCGTGGAGAACTTCTGGCACGGCGGCAGCGGTGTCGTCGTGCTGCCGTGCGGTGCCGGCAAGACGCTGGTCGGCGCCGGGGCCATGGCACAGGCCAAGTCGACCACCCTGATCCTCGTCACCAACACCGTCTCCGCCCGGCAGTGGAAGCACGAGCTGGTGAAGCGGACCTCGCTGACCGAGGACGAGATCGGCGAGTACAGCGGTACGCGCAAGGAGATCCGCCCGGTCACCATCGCGACGTACCAGGTGCTGACGACGAAGCGGAAGGGCGTCTACCCGCACCTCGAACTCTTCGACTCCCGCGACTGGGGCCTGGTCGTCTACGACGAGGTGCACCTGCTGCCGGCGCCCGTCTTCAAGTTCACCGCCGACCTCCAGGCGCGCCGCCGCCTCGGCCTGACCGCGACCCTCGTCCGCGAGGACGGCCGCGAGTCGGACGTGTTCTCCCTGATCGGGCCCAAGCGTTTCGACGCGCCCTGGAAGGAGATCGAGGCGCAGGGCTACATCGCCCCCGCCGACTGCGTCGAGGTCCGCGTCAACCTCACGGACTCCGAGCGGCTGGCGTACGCCACCGCCGAGACCGAGGAGAAGTACCGCTTCTGCGCGACGACCGACACCAAGCGGAAGGTGACGGAGGCGATCGTCCGCCGGTTCGCCGGGCAGCAGATCCTCGTCATCGGCCAGTACATCGACCAGCTCGACGAGCTCGGCGAGCATCTGAACGCCCCGGTGATCAAGGGCGAGACGACGAACGCCCAGCGCGAGAAGCTCTTCGACGCCTTCCGCGAGGGCGAGATCAGCGTGCTGGTGGTGTCGAAGGTCGCCAACTTCTCCATCGACCTGCCGGAGGCGACGGTCGCCGTCCAGGTGTCGGGCACCTTCGGCTCCCGCCAGGAGGAGGCCCAGCGCCTCGGCCGTGTCCTGCGGCCCAAGGCCGACGGCCACCAGGCGCACTTCTACTCCGTCGTCGCCCGCGACACCATCGACCAGGACTTCGCCGCCCACCGCCAGCGGTTCCTGGCCGAACAGGGCTACGCGTACCGCATCGTGGACGCGGACGAGCTGCTGGCGGAGGGCTGAGGCGGGCGGCTGTCCGGCTCACCTCACAGATCGTTGCCGAGTACATGGTCCGGGGCCGGCTGCTGCTGGTCAGGCCGCGGACCCTCGACGACGCGGACATCCCGCTTCCTGAGGAAGGCCGAGGCCAGCGCGGCCAGCGCCAGCAGCGGATAGGGCGCGGCCAGCGGCACCTCCCACCACGGCATCCGCAGGTCGAGGTCGCCCTGGTGCGGCACGACCCACATCGTGCGGGCGGTGAAGACGACCGCCGTCAGGACCGCGAGACGGGTGCGGCCTTCAGCCAGCAGTACGGCGATCAGCGGGACGCACCACACCCAGTGGTGGGACCAGCTGATCGGTGAGACCAGCAGGGCGGTGAAGGCCGTCAGCAGGATGCCGTGCCGGTCCTCGCCCGCCCGCATGGCCAGCCACAGTCCGACGGCCCCCACGGCGGCCGCCGGGAGGAGCCATGCCGTCCCCGGCGCCGGATCGCCCACCGCCCGTGCGATCAGGCCCTGCAGCGACTGGTTGTCGACGATCCAGGCCTTGCCCACGCGCCCGGTCTCGTACAGCCGCCTGCTCCAGAACTCGACGCTCGCCGCGGGAAGCAGCAGCGCCCCGAGGACGACCGTGCCGCCGAACGCCGCCGTCGCCGTGGCCGCCTCCCGTCTGCGCCCGGTCAGGAGCAGGTATACGACGAAGATGCCCGGGGTGAGCTTGATCCCGGTCGCGATGCCCACGGCCACGCCCTTGCCCCGGGCGCCCGGGGGCCGGGTGAGGTCCCACAGGACCAGGCAGGTGACGGCGAGGTTGACCTGGCCGAACAGAAACGTCTGGAAGACCGGTTCCAGCCAGAGGGACACGGCGATGCCCGCGCACACCAGCGGCAGCCGGGGCGTCCGGCCCGCCAGCCGCGCGGAGAGGACGACGAGTACCGCGAGCAGGACCACGTTGACCGCGAGGAACGCCGCCTTCAGCGCCGGCAGGGGCAACCAGGCCGTCGGGACGAACAGGGCGGCCCCGAAGGGCGGGTACGTCGCCGGCAGCCGCCACTCGGTGACCGTGAAGCCGTAGAGGTCGCCGCCGTGCGCGACGGCCCTGCCCTCGGCCCGGTAGACCAGCACGTCCACCATCCGGGGGCGCTGCAGGACGCAGAGGGCGGCGAAGGAGGAGAGGGAGAACGCGAGCAGGAGTAATGGCTTCACCGTCCGTTGGGGCACGGAGGTGAACCTATGTGATCACCTGTGGTGGACGCCCACCTCCTCGCCGTATTCGCCGAGGATCACGACATCGAACGCGGCGCAGACGAACACCTTGATGGCACGCAGGGCGTTGCCGAGAAGGTGGTGGTGGACGCCGTCGAGAGCCGTGGCACCGGCCGGCAGGCCATGGAACGGGGCGATGGTCGCTGCACCCATGCCTCCATGATGAGACGCCGGACACGGGACCGGAACGGACCTTTGGTCCCTTTCTCGGGCACACGCCCCACTCTCGGACATCAACCCCCGATCCCGGACACCAGAGACCATCCCGAACAGAGAAAACCATTGGCCCCACTCGGGCCTCCTCACTAGAATCTCCGCTCTTGCCCGCCTCCCGCACGGAGTGCCGCCGTCCGGCCGGTAACCGGACGGCACCTGGTTCACGTCACAGATCACGTAAGCGAGGCACTCCCTTGTCACACCTGCCCAGACCCGCCGACGATCCGCTCGCCCGGGAACGCTCCCATCTCGCCATCTCCCGCGCCGCGCTCCGCGCCATGCGCGAGGACGCCGAGGCGCTCGACATCCGCGACGTCGCCGCGAACTGGGTGAACGCACAGGTCCTCGCCCGCCAGATCGACGAGCGGATCAAGGCCCTGGCCGACCTCAGCGACACCCCGCTGTTCTTCGGCCGGCTCGACTACCTGCACGCACCGGGCGCCGACCAGGCGGAGGGCGCGGAGGGAGAGCGCTTCTACATCGGGCGGCGGCATGTGCACGATGCCGAGGGCGACCCGATGGTCATCGACTGGCGCGCGCCGGTCTCGCAGCCGTTCTACCGGGCCTCGAAGAAGGACCCGATGGACATCGGGCTGCGCCGCCGCTTCGGCTACACCGGCGGCGACCTCACGGCGTACGAGGACGAACACCTCTCCGACCCGGCCGACGCTTCGGAGGCCGCCACCACCAGCAAGCTGCTCCAGCAGGAGATCGAGCGTCCGCGCGTCGGCCCGATGCGCGACATCGTCGCGACCATCCAGCCCGAGCAGGACGAGATCGTGCGCAGCGGGCTCGGCGGCACGGTGTGTGTGCAGGGCGGGCCCGGCACCGGGAAGACGGCGGTCGGCCTCCACCGGGTCGCGTACCTGCTGTACGCCCACCGCGAGCGGCTCGCCCGTACCGGCACGCTGGTCATCGGTCCGAACAAGAGCTTCCTGCACTACATCGAGCAAGTGCTTCCCGCTCTGGGCGAGTTGACCGTGCAGCAGGCCACCGTCGACGACCTGGTCACGGGAAGCGGAAACGGAAGCGCAGGCGGAGGCGGAGGCGTGGAGGTGCGCGGCGCCGACGACGCGGCCGCCGCGACCGTCAAGGGCGACGCCCGGATGGCCGAGGTCCTGCGGCGGGCCCTCTACTCCCACGTGACCCTCCCGACCGAGCCGGTCGTCGTCGTGCGCGGTTCGCGGCGCTGGCGCGTCCCGGCGTACGAACTGGAGGATCTCGTAAGGGAGTTGCTGGATCGCGGCATGCGGTACGGCGCCGCCCGCGAGGCCCTGCCCCAGCGCATCGCGCACGCCGTGCTGGTGCGGATGGAGCAGGCCGGCGAGGCCCCGGACGACCGGGTGCAGGACGCCGTCGCGCGGAGCAGCGCGGTGAAGGCGGCGGTCAAGGAGGTGTGGCCGGCCGTCGACCCGGCGAAGCTCGTGCTGCGGCTGCTGACGGACGCGGACTTCCTCGCCGTACACGCCGAGGGCATCCTCGACGAGGCCGAGCAGAAGACGATCCTGTGGGCGAAGCCGGTGCGCAGCGTGAAGTCGGCCAAATGGTCCGCCGCCGACGCCGTGTTGATCGACGAGGCGTCCGACCTCGTGCAACGCACCCACTCGCTCGGGCACGTGGTGCTGGACGAGGCGCAGGACCTGTCCCCCATGCAGTACCGCGCCGTCGGCCGCCGCTGCACCACCGGCAGCGCGACCGTCCTCGGCGACCTGGCACAGGGCACCACCCCCTGGGCGACCCGGAGTTGGGTCGAGGCGCTCGCCCACCTCGGCAAGTCCGACGGGGTGATCGAGGAACTGACCGCCGGTTTCCGCGTCCCGACGGACGTCATCACGTACGCCTCCCTCCTGCTGCCGCACATCGCGCCCGGCCTCACCCCGGTCGCGTCGGTGCGGGAGAACCCCGGCTTCTTCGAGGTCCGTCCGATCGCGGGGACCGCCGACGTGGTCGCCGCCTGCGCGGAGTTGCTGCGCAACGAGGGCTCGACCGGCCTGATCGCCGCCGACGCCAGGGTCCCGGCCCTCGCCGAGGCCCTCACCGCGGCCGGGCTGCCGTACATCGCCCCGGGCGAGGAGACCACCGAGGAGACCCGGCTGACCCTGGTCCCGGCCTCGCTCGCCAAGGGCCTGGAGTACGACTACGTCGTCCTCGACGAGCCGCAGGCGGTGGTCGACGGTGAACCGGACGAACGCACCGGCCTGCGCCGCCTGTACGTGTCCCTGACCCGAGCGGTGTCGGGCCTGATCGTCACCCACGCGACCACGCTGCCCTCGCAGCTGACGGACGCCGCCACCGCACTGCCGGCCTGAACGCCCTAAGCGGCTTCGCCGTCCAGCACCCCCCGCCACCGCGCGACCGCCTCCGCGGAGACCGGCCCGTCCCATCCGTCGGGGCGGGCCGCGCCGCCGATGTGGAAGGCCTCGATCCCGCCGTCCCTCAGGCGCGGTACATGATCGAGGCGCAGGCCGCCGCCGACGAGCATCCGCTGCTCGTACCCGGGCTTTCCGTCGAGCGCCGCCTCGGCGACCAGCGTGGCGATCCCCTCGTCCACGCCCCCGGCCGCACCCGCGGTCAGGTAGGTGTCCAGTCCGGGCAGGCCCGCCAGCCGTCTGCGCAGGGCGTCGCGGTCGGCGGCGCGGTCGATCGCCCGGTGGAAGGTCCAGCGGCAGCCGCCCAGCTCGGCGACGACCCGCTCCACGGCGGCCAGATCGACAGCCCCGTCCGCGCCGAGGAACCCGAGCACGAACTGGTCGGCGCCCGCCTCCCGCAGCTCGCCCGCCGCCCGCACCAGCCGGCCGAGGTCGCCCGCGGCGAACCCGTCCCTCAGCCGCAGCATCACGCGCAGGTCGATGTCGACGGCGGCGCGGATCCCGGCGAAGGTCCGGCACGACGGGGTCAGTCCGTCGGCCGCCATGTCGGTGACCAGCTCCAGCCGGTCCGCGCCTCCGGCCTGGGCGGCGACCGCGTCCTCGACGTCGAGGGCGATCACCTCCAGGACTGCACGCGTGCTCATACGACCCCTTCCGCCGGCGCTCCCTGAGCGACTACAGGTCTAGTCCAATCGGAAGGGTACGTCGGAAGGCCGCGGGCCGCGAGATCGCCGCCGTCGGCGCACGCTCGGTTCACCGGCCCCCGAACACGTTCAGCTCAGCGGCCTCCACCCCCGCCAGCTCGTACGACGCGTCCGGCAGCGGGCGTCCCGAGTAGAGGCGGACGAGCGTGGCGGCGTCCCCGATGAAGCGCGCCGGGGCCCGCGTCCCGCTGAGCTCCCCCAGCAGCAGCGGCTCGTCCATGTCGTCGAGGTCGGCGTGCAGCGGCAGATGGCCCTTCTCCCGTGTCACCCGCGCCAGCAGGGGGAGCGCGTACGGCAGTCCGTCCCCGGCGTAGGCACCCGGCTCACCGAAGGTCTCGCGCACGTCTCCGGCGTGCACCCACTCCCCCAGCGCGATGACGTCCAGCACGCCACCCGCCTCGGCGATGACCGGCCCGGCCTGCGTCATCCCGCGCTCCAGCTCGTCGACGACCTGCGCGTTGGTCCAGTCGGCCCGCTCGGCGATGTCCCGATCGTTCGACTCGGGCGAGAACACCCCCGTCTCGAACCGGCTCTCCAGCACCCTGATCAGCGCGGACGAACAGTGCGCGAGCACATCCCGCACCGTCCAGCCCGGACACGCGGCGGTCGCGAGCGCGAAGTCAGTGTCGGGCCGGGACCTGAGCAGCGTGATGAGGGCGTCCCGCTCGGCGGCCAGCAGTCGGCCGGGCAGTTCGGAGTCTCGTGGTGGTTCGTGTGTGTCGGCCATGCCGCCCACGCTAGGGCCTGTCCGCCGTACACGGCACGGCCCCGCCGGACACGCCGGGGACCCGGCGAGGCGAACGCGGGAGAATGACCCCATGGCCGAACTCGCCGACCTCGACGCCCTGCGCACCCGCTTCACCCGCGCCCTGGAAGGAGCCTGCGGCCCCGGCGGCGGCCCCGACCCGGCGCCGTACGCCGAGCGTCTCCTCGCCCGCTGGCAGGAGCCGCAGCGCCACTACCACACGCTCACGCACCTCACCGCCGTCCTCGACCACGTCGACGCGCTGGCGCAGTACGCGGACGACCCGGACGTCGTCCGCCTGGCCGTCTGGTTCCACGACGCCGTCTACCTGCCCGAGCGGTCCGAGAACGAGGAGCGGTCCGCCCGGCTCGCCGAGCGCGCCCTGACCGAGGCCGGCGTCCCGGCCGGGAAGGTCGCCGAGGTCGCCCGTCTGGTCCGGCTCACCGTCACCCACGACCCGGCCCCCGACGACCGCGACGGCCAGGTCCTGTGCGACGCCGACCTCGCGATCCTGGCCGCGTCCCCGTCCGCGTACGCGGCCTACACCGCGGCCGTCCGCGAGGAGTACCACTTCGTCCCGAACGACGCCTTCCGGGCGGGCCGCGGCGCGATCCTGCGTCAACTCCTCGACCTGCCCAGGCTGTTCAGAACGCCGTACGGCGAGGCGAAATGGACGGCGACGGCCCGCTACAACATGGCCTCCGAGCTGGAAATGCTGTCGACCCCGACAGACCCGGCCGCATAGGGTGCGCCCCATGCGTGCATGGGGTGGGGACCAGGTGGAGGAGGCCGTCGCGGACTGCGTGGCGGTGCTGGGTACGGCGGCGGACCGGGACTGGGACGCGGTGAAGGCCGGTCGCCTGGAGTGGAGTTGCGCCACCACGGCGTTCCACATCGCCGAGGATCTCGTCGCCTACGCCGGCCAGCTGGCCGGACGCGCCCAGGACGACTACGTGCCCTTCCAGATCACCCTCGACGAAGGCACCGGCACCACGGGCCTGCTGCAGGTGATCGAGACGGGCGGCGCCCTGCTCGCCGCCGCCGTCCGCACGGCCCCGCCCGAGGCGCGCGCCTTCCACCCGTACCCCTTCCGCAGCGCGGACCGCGAGGGCTTCGCCGCGATGGGCATCGCCGAGGTGCTGCTGCACACGCACGACATCGCCGTGGGCCTGGGGCTCGCATACGCCCCGTCCGACGAGCTCGCCGAGTCCGTCCTGATGCGGCTCTTCCCGCACGTCCAGCCCGGCCCGGGCCCCTGGCGGACGCTGCTGTGGGCGACCGGCCGCGGCGAACTGCCCGGCCGCGCGCCGGTCACCGAGTGGCGCTGGACGAACAACCTCGTCCTGCCCGCCGACCGCCTCACCCTGGTCGGCGTCCGGCCCGCCGCCGCCCGCGACCTGCGCCTGGACGGCGACGGCGGCTTCACGTGGGTCGACGGCGGCCCGTACGAGGGCACGCGGGACGCCGCCGGGATGGTTCTGAAGGCGTACGACGGGGGCGTGCACCGACCCGAGTTCGGGGTCTTCGTCCTCGTCCGGCACGAGGACGGCCGCGCCGTCGGCGCCATGGGCTTCCACGGCGCCCCGGACGAGGAGGGCCGCGTGGAGCTGGGCTACGACCTCGCCGAGGCGGCCCGCGGCCGGGGCTACGCCACCGAGGCCCTGCGCGCGCTGTCGCGGTGGGCGCTGGCACGGGACGACGTACGGAGCATGTTCGCGACCATCGCGCGGGACAACACCGCGTCCCGGGCGGTGGTCTCACGGGCCGGCTTCCGGCAGGCGGGCGAGGACGAGGAGCACCTCGTCTACGAACTGCGGCCCGGCACTCCCTGACCGCGTACCACACGTCCCTTGGGCCTGCGCAGCCCCGAGTCGTGCAGCAGCCGCACCACCTCGCGGCTGCTGACCTCGACCGCCCCGGCGGCCACCGCGTCCGCGTATCGGTGCGAGGGAAGGTCGTAGTGATCGCGCTCGAAGGCCCGCCGCGGCACGTCCAACCCGGCGGCGAACAGGTGAAGTTCGTCGTACGAGACGTCGCTCACGAGATGCGACCACAGGCGCCCGTGGCCGGGCCAGGCCGGGGGGTCGATGTAGACCGTCACGGGCGCCTCACGAGAACGAGTTCCCGTCCGCGCCCCCGTCCGCGTCGAAACCCGTCGCCTGCCCCAGCGAACCGACCGCCGCGACCTTCACGCCCGCCTTCCCGCACACCCAGTGCGGGTCGGGCCCGAGCTCCGGCTCGACGTCCAGCGCGTGCGGGTCGCCGGAGCCGCACACCGGGCACAGCGGCCAGCGCCCGTACCGTTCGAGGAGGGCGTCCTGCACGTCCTGCGCGACCAGTCCCGCCACGAACCCGGCGCCGTCCGGCCACTGCTCGACCCACCAGCGTCGCTGGACGACCGCGTCCTCGACCAGTGAGACCACGTCCGCGTGGGCGACATCGCCCGCGACGAGATCGGCGAGCACGAGGGCGCGCGCATGGTGCAGCGCTTGTTCCAGGGGACTTACGGGCTCCATGGTCCCATTGTGCGCGCTCTTGACCCCGACGCCGAGCCGAAAATATCTTTCATACGTGACCCAGGACGTGAAGGAAATTTTCGGACCCGGGAACGCTCCCCCGGCGCCCGCCGCCCTTGCCGCCAAGGTGCGCACCCTCGCCCCCTCCATGACCCGCTCCATGCACCGCGTCGCCGAGGCCGTCGCGCACGACCCGGCCGGCTGCGCCGCCCTCACGGTCACCGGCCTGGCCGAACTCACCGGCACCAGCGAGGCCACGGTCGTCCGCACCGCCCGCCTGCTCGGCTACCCCGGCTACCGCGACCTGCGCCTCGCCCTGGCCGGCCTCGCCGCCCAGCAGCAGTCCGGCCGCGCGCCCGCCCTCACGACCGACATCGCGGTCGACGACCCGATCGCCGACGTGGTCGCCAAGCTCGCCTACGACGAGCAGCAGACCCTCGCCGACACGGCCGCCGGCCTCGACACCGCGCAGCTCGGCGCGGCGGTCGCCGCGCTGGCCGGGGCCCGGCGCACGGACGTGTACGGCATCGGCGCATCGGGCCTCGTCGCCCAGGACCTCACCCAGAAGCTGCTGCGCATAGGGCTGATAGCGCACGCCCACAGCGATCCGCACCTCGCCGTGACCAACGCGGTGCAGCTGCGCGCCGGGGACGTGGCGATAGCGATCACGCACTCCGGCTCGACCGGGGACGTCATAGAGCCGCTCCGGGTCGCCTTCGAACACGGGGCGACGACCGTCGCCATCACCGGGCGCCCGGACTCGCCGGTGGCCCAGTACGCCGACCACGTGCTGACCACGTCCACGTCCCGGGAGAGCGAGCTGCGGCCCGCCGCGATGTCCTCGCGGACCAGTCAACTGCTGGTGGTGGACTGCCTGTTCATCGGGGTGGCGCAGCGGACGTACGAATCGGCTGCGCCGGCTCTGGCCGCGTCCTATGAGGCCTTGGCGCACAGGCACCGGTCTGCTCCGCGATAGACCGTAGGACCGATCGTTGTGAGGATCTGCGGGTCCGTTGCGGCTGGTCGCGCCCACGCGGCGGAGCCGCAGATCGAAACAGTCCCGCGCCCCCAGGCGAGCCACAGCGCCCGTATCAAGAGGAAACCGGAGAGTGCCGCCCCCATGACCTCCACGTCCGACCCCCGTGATCTGCGCAGCGAGTTGGAGACCCTGACCACCGAGGCCTTCCGGCCCGAACTCGCCGAGATCGACCGGCTGCCCACCCTCGACATCGCGCGGCTGATGAACGCCGAGGACACGGCCGTACCCGCCGCCGTGGCCGAGAGGCTGCCGCAGATCGCCGCCGCGATCGACGCCGTCGCCGCACGCATGGCACGCGGCGGGCGGCTGATCTACGCCGGCGCGGGCACCGCGGGCCGCCTCGGCGTCCTGGACGCCTCTGAGTGCCCGCCCACCTTCAACACCGACCCCGCCCAGGTCGTCGGCCTGATCGCGGGCGGCCCACCGGCCATGGTCACCTCGGTCGAGGGCGCGGAGGACTCCGCGGACCTGGCCGTCAAGGACCTCGACGGGCTGGGCCTGACCCCCGACGACACGGTGGTCGGCGTCTCGGCCTCCGGCCGCACCCCGTACGCCATCGGCGCCGTCGAACACGCCCGCACCCTCGGCGCCCTGACCGTCGGTCTGGCCTGCAACGCGGACAGCGCCCTCGCGGCGGCGGCCGAGCACGGCATCGAGGTCGTCGTCGGCCCGGAACTGCTCACCGGCTCCACCCGCCTGAAGGCCGGCACGGCCCAGAAGCTGGTCCTCAACATGCTGTCGACGATCACGATGATCCGCCTGGGCAAGACGTACGGGAACCTGATGGTCGACGTCCGCGCCTCGAACGACAAGCTCCGCGCCCGTTCCCGCCGTATCGTCGCCCTGGCCACGGGCGCGACGGACGACGAGATCGAGACGGCCATCTGCGCGGCGGGCGGCGAGGTGAAGAACGCGATCCTCACCATCCTGGCCGGTGTCGACGGCCCGACGGCCGCCCGCCTTCTGGAGGAGAGCGACGGCCATCTGCGCGCCGCGCTGGCAGCGGCGACCGGCTGAGCCGCACCCTCGGGGAGTGCGCACACCGGACAGCAGGAACAACACGGACAGCATCGCCGCCGAGGCGATCCTCCCCCTCGTGGGCGGCCCCGCGAACGTCGTCTCCGTCGCCCACTGCATGACCCGCCTCCGGCTGGGCCTGCGGGACCGCGGCCTGGTCCGGGAGGAGGCGCTGCGCGCACTCCCCGCCGTGCTCGGCGTCGTGGCGGACGACGAGACGTACCAGATCGTCCTCGGGCCGGGCACGGTCGCCCGCGTCACCCCCGCCTTCGAGGCGCTGCTGACCGCCGCCGCCCCGGCCGCCGATCAACTGGCGGCCAAGGGCGAGGAGTTGAAGGCGGTCCAGCGTCGGCGCAACGCGACACCCGGCAAGATCCTGCTGCGCCGCATCGCGAACGTCTTCGTCCCCCTCATCCCCGCCCTCATCGGCTGCGGCGTGATCGCGGGTCTGGCCGGCCTCCTCACCAACCTCGGCTGGCTGCCGGGGCTCACCCCGGCCCTCACCTCCATCGCCTCCGGTTTCATGGCGCTGATCCCGGTCTTCGTCGGCTACAACACGGCGAAGGAGTTCGGCGGAACGCCCGTCCTGGGCGGGGCGATCGCGGCGGTCGTCGTGTACGCCGGGGTGGCGAAGGTGACGGTGTTCGGCATGGCCGCGGCCCCCGGCCAGGGCGGCGCGCTCGGCGCACTGGCGGCCGCGCTGCTGGGGACGTACGTGGAGAAGTGGTGCCGCGGCCGTCTCCCGGACGCCCTCGACGTCCTGGTCACCCCCACCCTCACCGTCCTGTTCACGGGCCTCGTCACGCTCTACGGCCTGATGTACGCGGCGGGCGAGCTCTCGGCGGCCATCGGCACGGCGGCGAACTGGCTGCTCGACAACACAGGAGTCCTCGCCGGACTAATCCTGGGCGGGCTCTTCCTCCCCCTGGTCATGCTGGGCCTGCACCAGGCCCTCATCCCCATCCACACCACCCTGATCGAGCAGCAGGGCTACACGGTCCTGCTCCCCATCCTGGCGATGGCGGGCGCGGGCCAGGTGGGCGCGGCCCTGGCCGTCTACGTCCGCCTGCGCCACGACACGTCCCTGCGTACGACGATCAAGTCGGCGCTCCCCGCAGGGTTGCTGGGCGTCGGCGAGCCCCTGATCTACGGCGTCTCCCTCCCCCTGGGCCGCCCCTTCCTCACGGCCTGCGCGGGCGGCGCGGCGGGCGGTGCCTTCGTCGGGTTCTTCTCGATGCTCGGCGACAAGGTCGGTTCCACCGCCATCGGCCCGTCGGGCTGGGCCCTGTTCCCCCTCCTGTCGGGCAACCGGAGCCCGGCCCTTGCCGCGGCGATCTACGCGGGCGGCCTGCTCACGGGGTACGTGGTCGGCTTCGCGGCCACCTTCTTCTACGGCCTGGCAGGGCTGTCGGCTCCCCGTGCGAAGCTGGACCCATGAACCACGCACAGCTGACCGCCCTGGGCCGGGCCCTGCGCCTGCTCGGCGAGCACGGGGAAGCCCTGACCGCCGACACGCCCGACGCGAGGCTGCACGAGGTCAAGGCGGACCTGAAGCGTGCCCTGGACCTGCTCGACGAGTCGGTGGCGACGTCGGCGCCCGCGACCCGCTGCCCCGAGCACCCGAACGGGCCGGTGGACAAGGACGCCCCGGACCTGTGCCTGCTCTGCGAGACCCGCCGCCGCACGGCCCGCCGCACCGCGGTAGCCGACACCTACGCCCGCCCCCGCACCCCGGCCGAGTCCCCCGACCGCACCCAGTCCCGCTACGGCCTCAGCGCCGACCGCCCCCAGCCCCAGCAGCGCTGGCTCCCGGAGGTCTGGAACGGCCAGTCCTGGCAGCTGTGCGGCACCCCACGCCGCGACCGCCAGGAGGCCGAGCGCTACCTGTCCGCCGAGCGCCGAGCCCCCCGCTCGGGCATGGCCTACCGCCTGGTCCACGAGTTCACCGACTACGAGGTGCTGCGCGTCTGGGGCACACCGGTGCGGGTGGACATCGAGCCGATGGGGAACCTGTAGAGGTCGGCCGTCAGGTGGACGGAGTGCCGCGGAAGACCTCGGCCACCGTCGTGTTCGCGACCACGACAACAGCCATGACCACTGCGGCCACTGGATGATCGACCCCGTACAGAGCCACCGCCCCACCGCCCAGCACCACCGCCTTGACGACGAGCACGAGCGGCAGCCGCGGGCGCAACCGCGCCCTCGGCGCCGCGAACAAGGACCACAGGACGATCGCCAGGGCGGGGATTCCCAGGCCGAGCAAAGCGTGCAGGACCGCACCGCGGCCGACGGTGAACCCCCACCACCCCAGGCAGCCCAGCGCCGCCAACTCCAGCAGGAACGCCAGCAGTTCGTTGGCGACGTACCACGACCGCTCGTCGATCACGGCCTCGGCACCCGGATCTCTCGGCATGACGTCCCCTCACTGCGTCGGCAAGGCACAGCATGACAAGGGCGACCATGTCCGGCCTACACCGTTGCCCGATGAGTTTCTGCCGACCGCCAGGTCAGTACGGGCATGACTGCCATGAACAAGCCGCCAGTTGTCGCCCGCTCCAAGTGGCTGGCCTCGATCGACTCCCTGCGCGCCCGGGAGAAGGCTCACACCCGGGAGGGCGATGCGATAGCCGCTGCACGACGACGGCTGCCCATGACCGAGGTCGACCCGTCGACTCCGCTCGTCGGAGCCGACGGGAAGGTCCCCCTGATCGACGTCTTCGAGGGCCGTACCCAGCTGTTCGCGTCGTATCACATGTGGCACGACGGCCGCCCCGCCGCCGACCAGTGCGAGGGCTGCACCTTCTTCACCGGCTCGGTCCGCGAACTGTCCTGTCTGCACCAGCGCGACGTCACTTTCGCCGCCTTCTGCCAGGGCCCCTTCGAGGAGTCCGACCGCTACCGCCGCTTCATGGGGTGGGACATGCCCTGGTACTCCGTGCCCGTCGAGTCGCACGAACGGCTCGTCGCCGGCCGCCACTTCGGAATGAAGGCGTGCTACCTGCGCGACGGGGACCGCGTCTACGAGACGTACTGGACCACCGGCCGAGGGGTCGAACCCATGGCGCCGTCCTACGGCATCCTCGACATGACCGTCCACGGGCGGCAGGAGACCTGGGAGGACTCCCCGGCGGGCTGGCCGCAGCCGTATGAAACCCGTGGCCAGCAGTTCCGTATGAACGGACGACCGACCGCGCAATGGTCCCGGATCGCCGCCGGGCACGACGACGAACTCCACGGCGAAGAACCCGGCACGGGCGGCTCGGGCTGCTGCGGCTGACCCCGGACAGCGCGTGGGTGGCACCCCATCGACCCCGGGGTGCCGCCCACGTACAGACTCACGTACCGAGTGACGTCAGCTCAGCGAGCGCAGCGCCCCCGCGTCGTAGGCCGCCAGCTCGTCGAACCGTCCGCCCAGGACCTTCGCCGCCCACTGCGGGTCCTGGAGCAGGGCGCGGCCGACGGCGACCATGTCGAACTCGTCGCGCTCCAGGCGGTCCAGGAGGTTGTCGATGTTGGCCGCCGGGGCGCCCTCGCCCGCGAAGGCCTGGATGAAGTCGCCGTCCAGGCCGACCGAGCCGACGGTGATGGTGGGCTTGCCCGTCAGCTTCTTCGTCCAGCCCGCGAGGTTGAGGTCCGAGTCCTCGAACTCGGGCAGCCAGTAGCGGCGGGTGGAGGCGTGGAAGGCGTCGACGCCGGCCGCCGCGAGCGGGGAGAGGAGCGCGTCCAGCTCCTCCGGGGTCTCGGCGAGGCGGGCCTTGTAGTCCTGCTGCTTCCACTGGGAGTAGCGGAAGAGGACCGGGAACTCGGGGGAGACCGCCGAGCGGACCGCGGCCACGATCTCCGCCGCGAACTTCGTACGGGCCACCGGGTCGCCGCCGTACGCGTCCGTGCGGCGGTTGGTGCCCGCCCACAGGAACTGGTCGACGAGGTAGCCGTGGGCGCCGTGGATCTCGACGCCGTCCATGCCGATGCGCTCCGCCGCGGCGGCGGCCTCCGCGAAGGCGGCGATCACGTCGTCCAGGTCCTGCTGGGTCATGGTCTTGCCGGTGGGCTCCGCCCCCTCGGCGGCGAGGCCGGACGGGCCGACGGCGGGGGCGCCCGGGAACGGCGAGGTGTCGCTCGCCCGGTCCGTGATGCCGACGTGCCACAGCTGCGGCACGATCGTGCCGCCCGCCGCGTGCACGGCCTCGGCGACCTTCGACCAGCCTGCCAGCTGCTCCTCGCCGTGGAAGCGCGGGACGCGGCCGCTGAATCCCGCCGACTCGTGGCCGACGTAGGTGCCCTCGGTGACGATCAGACCGACGCCCGCGGCGGAGCGGCGGGAGTAGTACGACACCACGTCCTCGCCGGGGATGCCGCCCGGGGAGAACTGGCGGGTCATCGGGGCCATCACGATGCGGTTCGGAACGGTCAGGCCGTTCACGGAGACCGGGCGGGACAGGATCTCTGCTGCGCGGGTCGCGGCGGGGGCAGTCACGGCAGGGGGCTCCTCGGGAAGGGTTCGGTCAGCCGGGCATTCCAGACAGTATGTGCGCACGCATTTACCGTCCCTCAGCATCAACCGGACCCTCTGGCATGACATTCCGCCGTCCCGCGATCCCCTCCTGTGACTCCGGCCACGTCCGAGGGCGGTACTCCCCCGCTGTCGCCGGGGAGTACCGCCCTCGCAAGAGAGAAAAAGGGGACGGCTACGGCTGTGCCGCGATGCTGCTCAGCTTGTGGGCGTAGAGCACCCGGCCGCACTGGGACGGTTCGACGAACCCGCCGCCCACGTACGGGTCGGTGGGATCGTCGTAGCAGCTCGGGTCCTCGAAGTTCTCCCGGTGCTCGGTGACCGACCACAGCAGCGGCGCGGCGCCGGTGGCGGTGCCGTGCTCGACGTACATGTCCTCAGGACCGACGGCGGTCGGGATCTCGTTGCCGTTGGTGAGCAGCGAGCCGCCGGTGATGGTGGCGCGCCAGAGGCTGCCGCTGTCGTAGAGGTGACTCTGGTTCAGATAGAACTTGCCCTGGTACTTCGCGGCGCCCTGGTTGCCGTCCTTGGGCAGGAAGTTGCCCCATGCGGAGACGTCACTGATGCCGCCGCTGCTGCTGATCTCGCCCGTCGTGCCGTTCAGCGGGATGCCGGCGATGCGGCCGGTGGAGGGCTTGGACTGGTTGCTGTGGTCCTTGTCCTGACCGGGTCGGCAGTACTCGCCCATGACCAGCTCGTCGGGGGTGGTGCTGCGGTCCAGGGAGAGGTACGAGTCCTTCGGGGCGCCGATGTCCTCGCACCAGGTGATCGACGTGCCGTCCTGGTACTTGTTCTTGTTGTACTGGGGCTGCGCGAACTTCCAGGTGGCGACCTGAGGCATCACATAGCGGTAGCCGTAGCTGTACCAGACGTTGTTCTGCCGGCCGACCTGGCGGGTGTCCTGGACGTTGCTGGTGAGACCGTCCTGCGTGGGGTCGTCGACGGTCGCGTCCTGGTCGGGGTTGAGGTCCATGATGTCGCGCATGTCGAAGACCCGGATGCCCGCCATGGTGTCCGCGACGTACAGGTAGTTGCCGTACCAGACCATGCCGCCGGCGTGGATGCCCTTCTGCAGCGGGTCCTCGTCGGCGTGCACCGCGTCGAAGGAGATGTGGTTGAAGCTGTTGTAGTACGGCCAGACCAGCAGGACATGGCGGTATTTGTTGGTGTCCGGGTCGAGGAAGGTGATGCGGACACCCTTCTCGTTGCAGGAGTCCGGCTCGCTGGACTGACAGACGCCGTCGCCCTTGGTGCCGTCGGGCCAGTCGTTGTCCCGTCCCGGGTTCCAGGCGTCGTACGACCCGACGGTGATCGGGCGCTTGACGCCCCAGTACTCGTCGTCCTGCGCGTCGGAGACTCCGCTGACCGCCTGCGGGATCCACTCCTTGGTGGTGGCGTCGTCGCTCTGCCAGCAGTACTTCGTGGTGGGGGCGAGCGGGGTGCCGCGGTCGCCGGATCCGAAGGGGTCGGTGGTGCAGTCGATGCCGGTGGTGGCGGTGCGGTTGGCCTGGGTCATCAGGTCCTGCACGCCCTGCTTGTAGAGGGCGGCGTCCAGGTCCGCGATACGGCCGCTGAGGTCGCTGCCCTGGATCATCTGGAAGTCGGCGGGGTCGGTGGAGCCGCCCGGAGCGCCGAAGGTGTGCGGGTGCATGACGGTGCCCGGGTCCGCGTAGTCGGGCTTGGGCTCCTGGGTCCAGGTGCTGTTGTGACCGTGCCGCGGTGCGTGGGAGGAGTGCCGGGCCTTGGGTGTGTGGTCGTCCGCGTGCGCGGGCGAGGCGAGACCGGTGGCGGCGAGAGCGATGAGGGCGCAGGCCGTCAACCATCTGTGTCGGGTGGGTAGTTGAACCACTGTCATCTCCGTGAGTCCAGTTGCGGATGAGCGGAACTGGTGATTCAACAGAGGACAGTTGTCATGGGCAAGGCAATAATGCGCCGAGGGCGGCACCCCCTGTCGTCAGGGGGTGCCGCCCTCGGCAGCAGTGGACCGGGTCCGAGCCGTCAGGCTCAGAAGTCCATGTCACCGCCCGGCATGCCGCCCGGAGCGGCCGCGGCGGCCTTCTCCGGCTTGTCGGCGATGACGGCCTCGGTGGTGAGGAACAGCGCGGCGATGGAGGCGGCGTTCTGCAGCGCGGAACGGGTCACCTTCGCCGGGTCGATGATGCCCTCGGCGATCATGTCGACGTACTCGCCGGTGGCGGCGTTCAGGCCGTTGCCGACGGGCAGGTTGCGCACCTTCTCGACGACGACGCCACCCTCCAGGCCACCGTTGACGGCGATCTGCTTGAGCGGGGCCTCCAGGGCGAGCTTCACGGCGTTGGCGCCGGTCGCCTCGTCACCCTCCAGGTCGAGCTTGTCGAAGACCGGGGAGGTCTGGAGCAGGGCCACGCCACCGCCGGCGACGATGCCCTCCTCGACGGCCGCCTTGGCGTTGCGGACGGCGTCCTCGATGCGGTGCTTGCGCTCCTTGAGCTCCACCTCGGTGGCGGCACCGGCCTTGATGACCGCGACACCGCCGGCGAGCTTCGCCAGGCGCTCCTGCAGCTTCTCGCGGTCGTAGTCCGAGTCGCTGCCGTCGATCTCGGCGCGGATCTGGTTCACGCGACCCTGCACCTGCTCGGCGGAGCCGGCGCCGTCGACGATGGTGGTCTCGTCCTTGGTGACGACGACCTTGCGGGCGCGGCCCAGCAGGTCGAGACCGGCGTTCTCCAGCTTGAGGCCGACCTCCTCGGAGATGACCTCGCCGCCCGTGAGGATGGCGATGTCGCCGAGCATGGCCTTGCGGCGGTCACCGAAGCCCGGGGCCTTGACGGCGACGGACTTGAAGGTGCCGCGGATCTTGTTGACGACCAGGGTCGACAGGGCCTCGCCGTCAACGTCCTCGGCGATGATCAGCAGCGGCTTGCCCGACTGCATGACCTTCTCCAGCAGCGGGAGCAGGTCCTTCACCGAGGAGATCTTGCCGTTGTAGATGAGGATGTACGGGTCGTCGAGGACGGCCTCCATACGCTCCATGTCGGTCGCGAAGTACGCCGAGATGTAGCCCTTGTCGAAGCGCATGCCCTCGGTGAGCTCGAGCTCGAGACCGAAGGTCTGCGACTCCTCGACGGTGATGACGCCTTCCTTGCCGACCTTGTCCATGGCCTCGGCGATGAGGTCACCGATCTGGGTGTCGGCGGCGGAGATGGAGGCCGTGGAGGCGATCTGCTCCTTGGTCTCGACGTCCTTGGCCTGGTCGAGCAGGGCGGCGGAGACGGCCTCGACGGCCTTCTCGATACCGCGCTTGAGGGCCATCGGGTTGGCGCCGGCGGCTACGTTGCGCAGGCCTTCCTTGACCAGGGCCTGGGCGAGCACGGTCGCGGTGGTCGTACCGTCACCGGCGACGTCGTCCGTCTTCTTGGCGACTTCCTTGACCAGCTCGGCGCCGATCTTCTCGTACGGGTCCTCGAGCTCGATCTCCTTGGCGATGGAGACACCATCGTTGGTGATCGTGGGGGCGCCCCACTTCTTCTCGAGGACGACGTTGCGGCCCTTGGGACCGAGCGTCACCTTGACGGCGTCCGCGAGCTGGTTCATGCCGCGCTCGAGGCCGCGCCGCGCCTCCTCGTCGAACGCGATGATCTTGGCCATGTGAAGTGGTCCCTCCAGGACTGGGGGTGATTACTTCGGACCGCGCCCGCGCCCGCGACGGACGGCTCGCCGGCCTTGTGGTTCCTTGCCCCACCCGGCCTGCGGGCCTCACCGACCCGGTCCTTCATTGTCACTCTCACCTTCAGAGTGCTAACGCCAATGATTAGCACTCGGCATGGTCGAGTGCAAGCGGCTATGAGGGTTTGAGGGCGGTTCAGCCACGCGCGGCGGGCGCGGCGGCCGGCCCCCGGCATGACGAAGGGCCCGCACCCAGCCGGGTACGGGCCCTTCGCGACAAGAACGTTCAGGCGGTGACGCGAACCATGTCGGCCTGCGGGCCCTTCTGGCCCTGCGAGATCTCGAACTCGACCCGCTGGCCCTCTTCCAGGGTGCGGTAGCCGTCCATCTGAATCGCGCTGTAGTGGACGAAGACGTCCGCACCACCGTCGACCGCGATGAAGCCGTACCCCTTCTCCGCGTTGAACCACTTGACGGTGCCCTGAGCCATGCCTAACTCCCCTATTACTGGCCCTTGCACAGATCCGCACTTCGCGGATCCGGGTCAGACCTCACCCCTCACGCTTTGGGGGCGTGCGCCGGAACGCGTCGACCGCGGCTGAATGTATCTGCCCAACTGCCGTCTGCAACAGGTCAATCGGACGAGAATTCTGGACGCGTACGATCCGGAATGTGGCGAGAATTCACCGAAATTCAGGGCAAGTCGGGCCCCACAAAAGGAACAAATGCCGCGAAGAGCGCGCGCAGTTTGGCTACTTCTCGTCAGGTGTGCGGCAAGAATCCATGGCTTGCGCCCCGGAGATCGGGAACGCGTTCCCCAACTGTACCGCGCTCAATCACGCTGAATTGCCCCCTCCGTTTCTCTCACGGAGGGGGCAATGCGACGCACCATCGGTAACCGGAGTTACCAAAGGTAATGATCAACCGCCGGCGACCGCCGGAATGATGGAGACTCCCGCGCCGTCCGGGGTCACGGTCTGAAGGCCCTGCTCGAAACGGACGTCGTCGTCGTTGACGTACACGTTGACGAAGCGGCGCAGTTTGCCCTGGTCGTCGAGGACCCGGGCGGCGATGCCGGTGTGGTTCTTCTCCAGGTCGGCGATGACGTCGGCGAGGGTCGCGCCGTCGGCGTTCACCTCGGCCTCGCCGCCGGTGTAGGTGCGCAGGATGGTGGGAATGCGGACGGTCACGCTCATGCGAGGCCAGCCTCTCGGAAGGAGTCGAGGTTCGGGCGGATGGTCGCGGTCAGCCCGGTGCCGGCCACCGCGTCCAGGGTCTTGAGGCCGTCGCCGGTGTTGAGGACGACGGTCGTCTTCGTCGGGTCGAGCACGCCGCTGTCGATCAGCTTGCGGGTGACGCCCACCGTCACACCGCCCGCCGTCTCGGCGAAGATGCCCTCGGTCCGGGCGAGCAGCCTGATGGCGTCCACGATCTGCTCGTCCGTCACGTCCTCCACCCCGCCGCCGGTGCGGCGCGCGATGTCGAGGACGTAGGGGCCGTCGGCCGGGTTGCCGATGGCGAGGGACTTGGCGATGGTGTCCGGCTTCTGCGGGCGGACCACGTCGTGACCGGCCTTGAAGGCCGTCGACACCGGCGAGCAGCCCTCGGCCTGCGCGCCGAAGATCCGGTACGGCCGGTCCTCGACCAGCCCGAGCTCGATGAGCTCCTTCAGCCCCTTGTCGATCTTCGTGAGCTGGGAGCCGGAGGCGATGGGGACGACGATCTGGTCGGGCAGGCGCCAGCCGAGCTGCTCGCAGATCTCGTACGCGAGCGTCTTGGAGCCCTCCGCGTAGTACGGCCGGAGGTTGACGTTGACGAAGCCCCAGCCCTCGCCGGCCGGGTCGCCGATCAGCTCGGAGCAGAAGCGGTTCACGTCGTCGTAGTTGCCCTCGATGCCGACGAGGTCGCCGCCGTAGACCGCGGCCATGACGATCTTGCCCTGCTCCAGGTCGTGCGGGATGAACACGCAGGAGCGGAAGCCGGCCCGGGCCGCGGCGGCGCCCACCGCACCGGCCAGGTTGCCGGTCGAGGAGCAGGAGAGGGTGGTGAAGCCGAAGGCGCGGGCGGCCTCCAGGGCCTGGGCGACGACGCGGTCCTTGAAGGAGTGCGTCGGGTTGCCGGAGTCGTCCTTCACATACAACCCGCCGGTGACGCCGAGTTCACGGGCCAGGTTGTCGGCCTGGACGAGCTTGGTCCAGCCGGGGTTGATGTTGGGCTTGTCGGCCACGTCCGCCGGGACGGGGAGCAGGGGCGCGTAGCGCCAGATGTTCGCGGGGCCCGACTCGATGCGGCGGCGGAGTTCCTCGGTGTCGTACGCCGAGAAGTCGTACGCGATCTCGAGCGGGCCGAAGCACTCCTCGCAGGCGAAGACCGGACCCAGCGGCACGCGGTGCCCGCACTCGCGGCAGCTCAGGGCGGCGGCGGGGCCGAGGTCGACGGAATGATCGAGGGATCGCGTGGGGTTGGCAGTGGTGGAAACGACAGTCTGCACAGCCATGTGAGGCGAGGCCCTTTCTCCTCATCTTCCTCACGACGCATCTCGCCGTGAGACGGATTTGGCACCTTCCCAAGCCGGGAGCCTCGCTGGATAAGACGAGTACCGGCCGGAGGGTTGCCGGGGCTTCATCGGGCCGTGTCCCTCTGCCCCTCTGGATGAGCTGTATGCGGTTGTGAACGCCGGTGACCCCCGACATGCGATGGTCATCCGCGTTGTTCAAGACTGTAACCGAAGGCCAGGACAGTTGAGAGAGACGTCCGAACCGCGAGATGGATCACACGGGGCACAGGTGTGATCACGAACAGTGAGGATCCGCAGACCGTGCTGGAAGAAGTCGAGCGCTGGCTGAGCACCCGCTCCTGGTCCGTGACCGACCGGCCGCTCCACCAGATCCTGGCGGCCAAGCAGCGCACGGGGCAGTCGGTCTCCGTCGTGCTGCCCGCGCTCAACGAGGAGGAGACGGTCGGCGACATCGTCACCGTGATCCGCCACGACCTCGTGGAGCAGGCCCCGCTCGTCGACGAGATCGTCGTCGTCGACTCGGGATCCACCGACCGCACCTCCGAGGTGGCCGCCGCCGCGGGCGCGCGGGTCGTGCACCGCGACGAGATCCTGCCGCGCATACCCGCCGTGCCCGGCAAGGGCGAGGTGCTGTGGCGGTCGCTGCTGGTCACCACGGGGGACATCGTCTGCTTCATCGACGCGGACCTGAAGGAGTTCTCCTCCGACTTCGTCTCCGGGATCGTGGGCCCGCTGCTCACCGACCCGGAGGTGGACCTGGTCAAGGCGATGTACGACCGTCCGCTCGGCGGGGCGGCCGGGCAGGGCGGCCGGGTCACCGAGCTGATGGCCCGTCCGCTGCTGAACATGCACTGGCCGCAGCTGGCCGGGTTCGTGCAGCCGCTGGGCGGCGAGTACGCGGCGCGCCGCTCGCTCCTCGAGCAACTGCCGTTCCCCGTCGGATACGGCGTCGAGCTGGGCATGCTGGTCGACGCCCTGCACCTGGTGGGCCTGGACGCGCTGGCCCAGGTCGACGTGGGCGTGCGCAAGCACCGGCACCAGGACGGGCAGGCACTGGGCCGGATGGCAGCCGCGATCTATCGCACCGCACAGCTCCGGCTGGCCCGCGGGCATCTCGTCCGCCCGGCGCTCACCCAGTTCGAGCGGGGCGAGGAGGGCTTCGAGCCGCGCACCTACTCGGTGGACACCGAGGAGCGGCCGCCGATGGTGGAGATCGCGGAGTACGCCTCGCGCCGGGTGGCCTGATCGTTCGCGCGGCGGCTGTCGAGCGGCCGTATACGAGTTTGAGGGTTTACGGGCCGGGCTAGGTTGACGCGTATGGCTTCAACGCACGGTGCCGAGGTGCTGGTCGCGTCCAATCGCGGCCCGGTTTCGTACGAGGTGCGCGAGGACGGCGCGCTGCACGCCAAGCGGGGTGGCGGCGGGCTGGTCTCCGGGCTGTCGGCCATCGGGCCGCACACGGACGCGGTGTGGGTGTGCGCCGCGCTGAGCGACGCCGACCGGGAGGCCGTACGGCGCTCCCACGGCGGGCGGCGGCTGTCCGCGGACGTCACCGGCGGGCAGCAGGTGCGGATGCTCGACATCGACGCGACGGTCTACGCCGACGCATACAACGGGATCGCCAACTCCGTGCTGTGGTTCGTCCACCACATGCTCTACCAGACCCCGCTGGAGCCCGTCTTCGACGCGGAGTTCCGGCGGCAGTGGGCGTCGTACGAGGCCTACAACCGGGCGTTCGCCGAGGCGCTGGCCGAGGAGGCCGCCGACGGTGCGGAGGTCCTCGTGCAGGACTACCACCTGGCGCTGGTGCCCCGGATGCTCCGCCAGCTCCGTCCCGACCTGCGCATCGGGCACTTCTCACACACGCCCTGGGCGCCGCCGGAGTACTTCCGGCTGCTGCCGGACGACATCGCGGCCGAGCTGCTCGGCGGAATCCTGGGCGCGGACCGGGCGGCTTTCCTGACGCAGCGCTGGGCGGACGCGTTCACCGACTGCTGCCATGCCGTGCTCGGGCCCGGCATCCCCTCCGGCACCCGGATCGGGGTGCACGGCCTCGGCGCGGACGCGGACTTCCTGCGGGCGCGGGCGCACCGGCCGGACGTGACCGAGCGGATGGCGGCGCTGCGGGCCGAGATCGGCGAGGGGCGCAAGGCGATCGTCCGGGTCGACCGGACCGAGCTGTCCAAGAACATCGTGCGCGGACTGCTGGCGTACCGGCAGCTGCTGGAGGACCACCCGGAGTGGCGCGAGCGGGTGGTGCATCTGGCCTTCGCCTACCCGTCGCGGCAGGACCTGGCCGTGTACCGCGCCTACACGGCGGAGGTCCAGCGGCTCGCCGCGGAGATCAACGACCAGTACGGGACGCCGGGTTGGACGCCGGTGGTGCTGCACGTCAAGGACGACTTCGCGCGCTCGCTCGCCGCGTACCGGCTGGCGGACGTGGCGCTGGTCAACCCGATCCGGGACGGCATGAACCTGGTCGCCAAGGAGGTGCCGGTCGTCTCCGACGAGGGCTGCGCGCTGGTGCTCTCGCGGGAGGCGGGGGCGTACGAGGAGCTGGGCGAGGACGCGCTGACCGTCAATCCGTACGACGTCGTGGGTACGGCCCAGGCCCTGCACCGGGCGCTCACCATGCCGCACGACGAACGGGCCGAACGCACGAAGCGGCTGGCCGCGGCGGCGACGGCGCTTCCCCCGGCGCAGTGGTTCCTGGACCAGTTGCACGCCCTGGAGGACGATCAGTCCAGCTGATCGGCCAGCGCCTTCAGCAGGCGTACGACTCCTGCCGGGCCGTCGACCACCAGGTCGGCGCGCTCGGCGAGTTCGGTCACCTCGGAGCTGCCGCTGCACACGAGCAGGCCGGGGACGCCGTCGGAGCGGAGCTTGTCGACGGCGGCGTAGGCGGGCAGGTCGCCGAGGTCGTCGCCGGCGTACAGGACGGACGCGGCGCCGATCTCGCGCGCGTACTCCAGGAGGGCGGCGCCCTTGTCCATGCCGGGCGGGCGGAGTTCGAGGACCAGCCGGCCCGGCTCGACGATCAGGCCGTGCCGGGCGGCGAGGTCGGCGAGGGGTTCGCGGAGGGCCTCGTAGGCGGCCTGCGGGTCCTCGGCCCGGCGGGTGTGCACGGCGAGGGCGCGCCCCTTCTCCTCGATCCAGGTGCCGTGCCAGGCGCCGATCCGGTCGAGGAAGCCGGGCAGTTCCGCCCGTACGGCGGCGACGCCGGGGTGCGGGGCGGGGGCGCTGACCGTGGCGGTGACCGCGTCCCAGCGTTCGGCGCCGTAGTGGCCGAGGACGACGAGGTGCTCCAGCCCGGGCACGCCGGCGAAGCCTCCGTGCCGTACGGCGACCCCGGCGGGCCGTCCGGTGACCACGGCGACGGCGGCCACCTTCGGGGCGAGGGCGGCGAGCGCGGACACGGCGTCGGGGTGGGCGCGGGCCTGCTCCGGGTCGGCCACGATCGGCGCCAGCGTCCCGTCGAAGTCCAGCCCGATCACGGCGGAGCCCGGCCGTGCGAGCAGCGCCGCGAGCCCCTCCCGCCCGGCCTGGGTCACGGGCACCGGCAGCGCGCCCTCGGATCCGGTCGAGTCCGTCGTATGGGTACCCATACGAACGACCTTATCCAGGCGGGCGGCGGTGCACGCATGGCGACGCGGAGCGGGGAGCCCGGCTCAGCGCTCCGAGCGGCGGGTGTCGCGGACTCTGCGCAGGCGGTTGACCGTGACCGGGTCGTGGGCCAGGGCCCGCTCGTCGTCCAGGAGGGCGTTCAGGAGCTGGTAGTAGCGGACGGGGGCGAGGCCCAGTTCCTCGCGTATCGCCCGCTCCTTCGCGCCGGGGCCCGGGAAGGAGCGGCGCTCCAGGGCGAGGATCGCCTTCTGCGGTGGGCGGAGTTCTTCCGGCCTGTCCCGTTCCATGTTCTGCACCGTAACGCCGGGCACCGACAGCGGCGGCTCAGTTCGTGGCGCGGCTGTCCGCCGTGGCCGCGTCCGCCTGGAGGCGGCTGAGGACGGTGGCCGGGCTGGCGCCGGGGGCGACGGCCTGGCCGATGTTCTTCTTGATGGCGGCGCTGGTCTCGGCCCAGGTGGTCTTGCCGGCCGGGTAGAGCTCGGAGTTGGCGAGCTGGCTCAGGAAGGGGTGGAGGTCCTTGTCCCGCCCGGCCGTGGACATCGTGTCGGACGCCGACGTGGTGACCGGCAGCAGTCCGTACTCGCGGGAGAAGTCCAGGACGTTCTTCTCGCTGTAGACGAAGTCCAGGAAGTCACCGACCTCCTTGGCGTGGTCGTTCTGCTTGAAGGCCATCATCCAGTCGGTGACGCCCATCGCGGACTTGGCCGTCCCGGTCCGCCCCGGCATCGGCACCATGCCGAACTTCACGCCCTGCTGCGCGGCCTGGCGGATCAGCGTGGGATGGCCGTTGAGCATGCCGACCTGACCCTTGGCGAAGGCGGCGAAGGCGTCGGCGCGGTTGAGCCGGCCCGGCGCGACCGGTCCGGTCAGTCCCTTGGCCACGAGGTCGTTCTTGATCCAGTCGAAGGTCTGGATGTTCTGCGTGGAGTCGAGGGTGTAGGTACCGATGGAGTTGGTGTAGCCGTCGCCGCCGCTCAGCAGCCACTGCATGGTCTCGGCCTGGGCCTCCTCGGGCCCGAGCGGCAGCGCGTACGGGTACTTCACGCCCTGGGCCTTGAGCGCGGCGGCGTCGGAGGCCAGGGCGCTCCAGGTGGTGGGCGGGGTGATGCCGGCCTTCGCGAACAGGTCCTTGTTGTAGAAGAGCACGCGGGTGGAGGCGGCGAACGGGATGCCGTACTGCACGTGGTTGACCTGGCCCGCGTCGGCGAGCTGGGGCAGCAGGTCGGCCTGGACGGGGATGGAGAGCAGGTCGGAGGCCTGGTACAGCTTGCCCTTGGCCGCGTAGTCCGCGTAGGCGCCGATCTGCGCGAGGTCGGGCGCGTGGCCGGCGTCGACCATCGCCTTGACCTTGCGGTCGACGTCGTTCCAGGAGTAGACGCTGACGTCGACCCTCACATCGGGGTGCCGGGCCTCGTACGCCTTGGCCAGCTTGTCCCAGTACCTCCGGGAGCTGTTGGCCGGCGAGTCGCCGTAGTCGGCCGCGACCAGCTTGAGGGTCACGTCGGGTGAGTCCACGCTGCTGCAGCCGCCGAGGGCCGCCGTCATGCCCAGCGCGGACACGGCCGCGATCATTCCTGCTCTACGCCGACCCACTGATAGTGCCCCAACCCGGTGTTTCATCTCTCAACAATGGACCCGTAAGGTCTACATCACGTGAGTGGACTAGACCTCTTTCGGGTCGGCGGTCCACACTGGTCCGGTGAGACATGTCATCGCGCTCGACGTGGGCGGCACCGGGATGAAGGCCGCCCTGGTCGGTCCGGAGGGCGAGCCGCTGCACCGCGCCCGGCGGGCGACCGGGCGCGAGCGCGGGTCCGACGCCGTGGTCGGCAACATCCTCGACTTCGCCGCCGAGCTGCACGCGTACGGCGCGGAGCACCTCGGCGGCCCGGCCGCCGCCGTCGGGGTCGCCGTCGCCGGTGTCGTCGACGAGGCGCGGGGCATCGCCGTCTACTCGGCCAACCTCGGCTGGCGCGACGTACCCCTGCGCGACCTGCTCGCGCGGCGGCTCGGCGTGCCGGTGGCCCTCGGCCACGACGTGCGCACCGGCGGGCTCGCCGAGGCCCGGCTCGGGGCGGGCCGGGGCGCGGACCGGTTCCTGTTCGTCGCGCTCGGCACCGGGCTCGCCGGGGCCATCGGCCTGGACGGCCGGATGGAGGCGGGCGCGCACGGCTCGGCGGGCGAGATCGGCCATGTCGTCGTACGGCCCGGGGGCAGCCCGTGCCCGTGCGGGCAGCGCGGCTGCCTGGAGCGGTACGCGTCCGCGGCGGCGGTGAGCGAGGCATGGGCGGCGGCCTGCGGCGACCCGGACGCGGGCGCGGCCGACTGCGCGAAGGCCGTCACGTCCGGCGACCCGAACGCGACGCGGGTCTGGCAGGACGCGGTGGACGCGCTGGCCGACGGGCTCGTCACCGCGCTCACCCTGCTGGACCCGGGCCGGCTCGTCATCGGCGGCGGGCTGGCCGAGGCGGGCGACACCCTGTTCACACCGCTGCGGGACGCCGTCCGACGCCGCGTCACCTTCCAGCGACTGCCGTCCATCGTCCCCGCCGCCCTCGGCGACCTGGCCGGATGCCTGGGCGCGGGGCTGCTCGCCCAGGACCTGCTGACGACCACTGCGACGACTCCGGAGGTAACCGCCTGATGGCCAAGATTCTGACCGGTGCCCGAGTGGTGCTGCCCACGGGAGTCGTGCCGGACGGGCAGGTGATCGTCGACGGCACGCGGATCGCGGGCGCCGCCCCGGCGCACGCCGAGGTCGTCGACGTCAGCGGCCACTGGCTGGTCCCCGGCTTCGTCGATCTGCACAACCACGGCGGGGGCGGCGCCTCCTTCTCCTCCGGGACCGCCGGCGAGATCCTGCACGGCATCCGCACCCACCGCGAGCACGGCACCACCACGCTGGTCGCCTCGACCGTCACCGACGAGACGGACCTCCTGGTCAAGCAGGCCGGGCTGCTGTCCGAACTGGCCGAGCAGGGCGACATCGCGGGCATCCACTTCGAGGGGCCGTTCATCTCGCCGTGCCGCAAGGGCGCGCACTCCGAGGAGCTGCTGCGCGACCCGGACCCGGCGGAGATGCGCACGCTGATCGACGCGGCGCGCGGGAAGGCCCGGATGGTCACCCTCGCCACCGAACTGCCGGGCGGAATCGACTCCGTACGGCTGCTGGTGGAGCACGGTGTCATCGCCGCCGTCGGGCACACGGACGCGACGTACGAGCAGACGGTGGAGGCGATCGACGCGGGCGTGACGGTCGCCACCCACCTCTTCAACGCCATGCCCGCCCTCGGCCACCGCGCCCCCGGTCCGGTCGCGGCCCTGCTTCAGGACGAGCGGGTCACGATCGAGCTGATCAACGACGGTACGCATCTGCATCCGGCCGCGCTGGAGCTGGCGTTCCGTCATGCGGGCGCGGGACGGGTCGCGTTCATCACGGACGCGATGGACGCGGCGGGCGCCGGCGACGGCCGCTATCTGCTCGGCCCGCTGGAGGTCGAGGTCAGCGAGGGCGTGGCGCGTCTGGTGCACGGCGGCTCCATCGCGGGCTCGACCCTGACGCTGGACCGCGCCTTCAAACGGGCGGTGACGATCGACCGGCTCCCGGTGCAGGACGTGGTGACCGCCCTGTCCGCCACCCCGGCCCGGCTGCTGGGCATCGACGACACCGTGGGCTCCCTGGAGCCCGGCAAGCACGCCGACCTGGTGCTCCTCGACGAGAACTTCGACCTCAAGGGCGTGATGCGGCGCGGCGCCTGGGTGGTCGATCCCCAACTGGGCTGATCCGTCCCCCCGTCGAAAGACGGTGACCGATCCGCGGTCTGGGCCGGTCGCCGTCTCTTTGGCATGATCGGGGCCCGAACACTCGGCGACATGTGCAGGAATTCGAGGGAGGCTGGCCCGGGTGATCCTCACGGTCACACTGAACACCGCTCTCGACATCACCTATCGCGTGCGGGCCCTGCTGCCCCATGCCTCGCACCGGGTCTCGGAGGTCGTCGAGCGGCCGGGCGGCAAGGGCGTCAACGTGGCCCGGGTGCTCGCGGCGCTCGGCCACGAGGTGACGGTCACCGGATTCACGGGCGGCGGCACCGGCCGGGCGGTGCGGGAGCGGCTGCGGGACACCCCGGGCGTGGTGGACGCGCTGCTCCCGGTCGCGGGCGCGACCCGGCGCACCGTGGCCGTCGTGGACGAACGGACCGGCGACACCACCCAGCTCAACGAGCCCGGCCCGCAGATAGCCCCGGTCGAGTGGACCGCCTTCCAGGAGGCGTACGCGGACCTGCTCGGCGGGGCTTCGGCGGTGGCGCTGTGCGGCAGCCTGCCGCCGGGGGTGCCGGTCGGCGCGTACGCGGGGCTGGTGCGGACCGCGCGGGCCGCCGGCGTTCCCGTCCTGCTGGACACCGGCGGGGAGCCGCTGCGGCGCGGGGTCGCGGCGCGCCCGGACATCGTCAAGCCGAACGCCGGGGAACTGGCCGAACTCACCGGCTCCCACGAGCCGTCGCGGGCGACCCAGGACGCGCGGCGCCGGGGCGCGCGCGCCGTCGTGGCCTCCCTGGGCGCGGAGGGACTGGTGGCCCACACCCCGGAGGGCCGCTGGCGCGCCGTGCCGCCGGCCCGCGTCCACGGCAACCCGACCGGTGCCGGCGACTCGGCGGTCGCGGGCCTGCTGTCGGGCCTCGTCGAACACCTGCCGTGGCCGGAGCGCCTGTGCCGCGCGGTGGCGCTGTCGGCGGCGACCGTACTGGCGCCCACGGCGGGCGAGTTCGACCGGATCGCCTACGAGGAGTTGAGGGGGCGGGTGACGGTGGCCGGAGAGACGACGGCCGCGTGAGCGAGACGCGGGCCGCGGCGGACACACGCCGCCACGGCCCGTCCGGATCAGGCTCCGGTCACGGTCCCCAGACCCCGATGCTCATGACCTCCCAGGGCGTGCTCTGCGCGTAGTGCCCCGGCTTGATGTCGAAGTGGTCGCCGTAGCAGGAGGGTTTCCGGTAGAGCGTGATGCGGTGGACGCTCTGGTTGGACACCGTGCGGCCGCCCCATGGATTGCACGCGGGCGACGGGTTGCGGTGCGTGTGCTTGGTTCCCCCGAAGTTCGGCTTCGTCCAGTCACAGACCGCGCGACTGGCGCAGGTGGACGAGGCCGAGGCCGTCTGGGCCGTGAGTGGAAGGGTGGCGATCAACGTTGCTCCGGCCAACGCGAGGAGGCGTTTCCTCATGGATGGACTGCTCCCGTTTTTTTGGTGGTGCTGTGGTCGCAGTCAAGCCTTGTTGATCTCCCGGACGGGGCACCACCCGATTCCAGGACCGCTTTCCGTCCCTTTTCGGCCTTTCCTTTCGGCCTTTCCGGAATTTCAGCCCTTCTGGAGCCACACCTGGTCGAGGTTCGCGTTGCACTGATTGCCCGCGGCGCAGGAGATCTCGATCGAGTTGGTGCCCGCGGTCAGGTTCACGGTGGACCAGGTCGACTGCCAGTCGCCCTCCCACTTGCCCTGGGGCAGGCCGCCGAAGTTCTTCATGCCCAGCGGCTGGGTGTTGGGCTTGCCGTTGACCGCCAGGGTCGCGTTGGCGTCCACGCCGGGGATGCCATAGCGGACGTACAGCCGGTAGGCGCCCGCCTTCTGGATGCCGTTGACGGTCCAGGTGACCTTCGCGCCCACCTGGTTGAGGCCCGCCACGTAGACCCCGCCGTCGGCCTTGGCGCCCGGGACGTCGGAGGCGGTGGTGGCGCCGCCGTCGAGGCGCAGCGCCTTCGCGTCGATCTTCGGCAGCTCGGCGGGCGCCGCCGAGTGCTTGCCGGACGTGCTGGGCTGCGTGCTCTGCGACTGGGACGGGGGCGTGTCCGCCTGGTCGCCGGACGAGTCGTCGTTCGAGTTGCCGTTGAGCATGGCGATGCCGATGCCGACGACGACCGCGGCGACCACCGCGATGGCACCGATCAGCAGGCCCTTGGTGTTCGGACCGCGACCGCGGCCGGCCCCGCCGCCCTCCATCGGCTGCCGCGTGGTCGGGGCGCCGCCCGGGAGGGTCTCCGGGGCCTGGTAGTGAGCGTTCGGCTGGTTGTAGGCGCCGCCCTGCTGCTGCGGGACACCCTGCTGGCCGTACTGACGCTCACCGACCGTCCGCACCCTGCTGACCGCGTTGGGGTAGCCGTAGCCACCGGACGGCGGCTGGGCTCCCCTGGCCTGACCGTCGGCGTACAGGTAGCCGAACGGGTCCTCCTCGGGCGAGCTCGCGCCGTTGTCGCCGGGCGTCATCCCTGGGTACTCCTCAACAGGTGCGGGCGGATGCGGTACACGTTTTGGGTACACGTTTGGAAGTGCGAGCCTACCCGCTCTCGCTGGCCCAAACGGGTGACTCAGACCGCTTCAACGCACTGACCTGGGATCATCCGGCACGACGGTGTTGTTTGGGACGAGATCGTTTCTCGACGTACATCCGCTCGTCAGCGGATTTCAACACTTCATCCGCGGTCATTCCACAATGAGCCCAGCCGATGCCGAAACTGGCGCCCACCCGGACGGCCCGGCCCTCGGCCCGGATCGGCTGGATGATCTCGCCGCGCAGCCGCACGGCGAGGTCCTGGGCGTCGGCCTTGCCGAGCCCGTCGGCGAGGATCACGAACTCGTCGCCGCCGAGCCGGGCCACCGTATCGCCGTCCCGCACGCCCCGCGACAGCCGCCGGGCGACCTCTATGAGGACCGCGTCACCGGCGTTGTGCCCGAACCGGTCGTTGATCGACTTGAAGCCGTCGAGGTCGCAGAAGAGGACCGCGAGGCCCTTGGTGCCCTCGTCGCGGTCGCCCTCGGGGGCGACGACGTGCACATGGTGGTCGAAGGCGTCGTACGCCGCCGGGCCCTCCGCGAAGTCGAAGCCGTGCCCGTCGGCGCCCTGGGCGGGATGGCCGTAGGCCGCGTCCAGGGACCCGATCGCGTCGGCGTAGGTCGGGCGGCCGCAGATGCGGGCCGACAGGCGCGAGCGCAGCTCGGCGGAGTTCGGCAGGCCGGTGAGGGAGTCGTGAGAGGCGCGGTGGGCGAGCTGGAGCTCGCGGCGCTTGCGCTCCTCTATGTCCTCGACGTGAGTGAGCAGGAAGCGGGGCCCGTCGGCGGCGTCCGCGACCACGCTGTTGCGCAGCGAGACCCAGACGTACGTCCCGTCCCGCCGCCCGAGCCGCAGCTCCGCGCGGCCGCCCTCGGCGGAGGTACGCAGCAGGGTGCTGATGTCCTCGGGGTGGACCAGGTCGGAGAAGGAGTAGCGGCGCATCGCGGCGGCCGGGCGGCCGAGCAGCCGGCACAGGGCGTCGTTGGTGCGCAGGATCCGGCCGTGCTGGTCGCCACCCATCTCGGCGACCGCCATGCCGGAGGGGGCGTACTCGAAGGCCTGCCGGAAGCTCTCCTCGCTGGCGCGCAGCGCCTGCTGCTCCCGCTCCAGGCGGACCAGGGCGCGCTGCATGTTCGCGCGCAGGCGCGCGTTGCTGATCGCGATGGCGGCCTGGAAGGCGTACATCTGGAGCGCCTCGCGCCCCCACGCGCCCGGGTGCCGCCCGTTGCGCGGCCGGTCCACAGAGAGGACGCCGAGCAGCTCACCGCAGGAGCCGCCCTGCCCGCCCGGCGCGTACATGGGCGCGTACAGGCGGTCGCAGGGGTGCCACTCGTCCTCGAAGCGGGGCGCGGGCCCGTCGGTGTACCACTGCGGCACGTCGTCCTCGTCCAGGACCCAGCCCTCGGTGTGCGGGATGAACCGCAGGTCGCCCCAGGCCTCGCCCATGCTCAGGCGGCGCTCCCAGGAGGCGCGGGGGCCGACCCGGCCGGTGATGAGGGACTCGGCGGCGGAGTTGCCCGAGAACGCCGCGACGACGAGGTCGCCGTCGCCGCGCACGAGGTTGACGCAGGCGATCTCGTACCCGAGAGCCTCGACCACGCCGTCGGCGACGGTCTGCAGTGTGTCCGCCAGGCTGCGTGCCGTGTTCATCTCGGCCATGACCTGGTGCAGCTGCCGCAGGGACGCAAGGCGGACGTAGGGCTCCGACTCGGTCTCCATGTTCGCCCTCCCCCCGAGACCTCGCAGCGAATCAAGGGATGTCTTCGGCGCTTCTTTTCGGTGGTGCCCTTGCGGTTTCTCCCGCCACTGAATCACAGCGCGCTGCCCACTCGGTACACAGGGTCAACAATTAATGGCCCTTGTGACTCAAGTCACAGGGGAACATGAACAATTGACTCGAGTTTCTGCATTTTCCTGTACGTTCACCGAACACAAACTTTGCGCGTGTGTGGACTTTTTGCGGGTATTGCAATCTGCACGTGACCGTTCCGATCGCCGTCCGATCCCTCGTCCGACCTGTCGTTCCGTGGTCCTAGGACCCGGCTCGGCCGGAGGCCCGATGCGGACCGCGCAGCGCGGAGATTAGCGTTTCCGGGGTGCTGAACACTCCTGCTCCCCTGCCTTCCCCCGCCACCCCGGCCGCCCCCGGGCATGCTGTGGGGGTGAGCAACGACGAGTTCCGGGCCGCCATGTCCCGGCTGGCCGCGGGCGTGGTCCTGGTGACCGCGCAGGAGCCACCGCTCGACCCGGACGACCCCCGGGCGCCGAGCGGCGAGGACGTCGGCATGACCGCCACCGCCTTCATGTCGGTCTCGCTGGACCCGCCGCTGGTCATGGTCAGCCTGCGCGAGGGTTCCCGCATGGACGACCTGCTCGCCGAACAGCCCCTGTGGGCCGTCTCCGTCCTCACCGGGACCCAGCGTCAGATCGCGGGCCGCTTCGCCATGAAGGGCCGCATCAGCGACCGCCTGCTGTTCGCGGACCTCCCGCACATCCGCGGAGAGGCCTCCGGGGCACCCCTGGTGGAGGGCGCCCTGGCGACCCTGGAGTGCCGGACCGAACAGCGGGTGCCGGCCGGGGACCACACGCTGGTGATCGGCCGCGTCCTGACGGCACGGGTGCCGAGCGGGGGCGGCGCGGACGCGGGTCCGCTGCTGCATTTCCGGGGCCGCTACCGGCAGTTGGACTGACCGGGCCACCCGGGCCGCGCGAAAATCCCGTGGCCCGCTCGCCGGCGACGGGCCTACGGTGCCCCGATGAACCGGCCCCGCCTCGAAGAGATCACGCCGCGCAACCTGGACGCGGCCCTCGGCATCCGCGTCCGCCCGGACCAGGAACACGCGGTCGAACCCGTCGCGCACTCCCTGGCGGAGGCGTACGTCCGCCCGGCCGGCGTGGCCTGGCCGCGCCTGATCGTGGACGGCGAGGACGCCCGCCCGGTCGGCTTCCTGATGGCCTTCCTCGACATCGACTGGCACGGCGACGGCACCGTGTTCCGCTCGGGCCTGTGGCGCCTGAACATCGCCGCCGCGCAGCAGGGCAGGGGCTACGGCCGCTTCGCCGTAGAGTCCGTCGCCGCCGAGATCCGCCGCCGCGGCGGCAAGGAGCTGTACGTCACCTGGCACCCGGGCCCGACCGGCCCCGAAGGCTTCTACCTGGGGCTCGGCTTCCGCAGGACCGGGGAGACCAGCGGCGACCAGACCGTCGGCGTACTGGAGTTGCCGTAGGACACGGCTCGTCCCCGTACGGCGGGAGTCAGCCCCAGTCCCGGCCCGACCGACCCCTCTTGGTGTCGGACCGCTGCTTCTTCTCGCGCAGCCGCCGTTCGTTGATGCCGCGCGGGATGCGGGTGGGCCTGCGGGGCTTGGGCGGCGGTGCGGTGGCCTCCGCGAGCAGGGCGGCGAGGCGTACGGCGGCGGCCTCGCGGTTGCGCCACTGGGAGCGGTGCTCGGAGGCGCGGACGGTGACGACACCGTCGACGAGCCGCCCGGCCAGCCGCTCCAGCGCCCGCCGCTTCCACACCTCCGGCAGCGCCTCGGTCCGCGCGAGGTCGAACCGCAGCTCCACCTGCGAGTCACTGGTGTTGACGTGCTGTCCGCCGGGACCCGAGGACCGCGAGAAACGCCACATGAGCTCGGCCTCGGGGAGCGAGACGGAGCCGCGTATGACGTGGTTGCCGGACATGCCTCCCATGGTCCTGCACCTCCATGGCCCCTGTCGCCCGAATATCCCCGTTGGTAAAAAAGGTAAAGGGCCCCGGAACCGAAGGGGGTACCGTCCGCGTTGTCCCGAGTGAAGGTAGCTTCGTCCACAGTGCGAAGCCCGTACGGACACAACTGCGTGCGTACACAACGAGGGAAGGGACTCCCAAACAATGGCTGTAAGCCTGTCCAAGGGTGGCAACGTCTCGCTCACCAAGGAGGCTCCGGGCCTGTCCGCCGTCACCGTGGGCCTCGGCTGGGACGTCCGCACCACCACCGGCACGGACTTCGACCTGGACGCCTCCGCCATCGCGGTCGACGCGCAGGGCAAGGTCTACTCGGACGCCCACTTCGTCTTCTTCAACAACAAGCAGACCCCGGACAACACGATCGTCCACACCGGCGACAACCGCACCGGCGAGGGCTCCGGCGACGACGAGGCGATCAACGTCAACCTGGCCGCGCTCCCGGCCGACATCGACAAGGTCGTCTTCCCGGTCTCCATCTACGACGCCGAGAGCCGCGGCCAGAACTTCGGCCAGGTCCGCAACGCCTACATCCGCATCGTCAACCAGGCCGGCGGCGCCGAGATCGCGCGCTACGACCTGTCCGAGGACGCGGCGACCGAGACGGCCATGGTCTTCGGCGAGCTCTACCGCAACGGCGCCGAGTGGAAGTTCCGCGCGGTCGGCCAGGGCTACGCGTCCGGACTGGTGGGCATCGCCCAGGACTTCGGCGTCAACGTCTGACCGACGCTCACGCCCTACGGGACCGTTCCTAGAGACTGAGCGGGAGTGAGTCCTGCTGTCAGGACTCGTGCTCGGTCGTGTGCCCCGAACGGTTTTGGGCACGCTGGTCTCCCGCGTTCGCTCCGCGTCCGGTCCCAGCGGATCGTGTCCGTGGTCCGGGAACGCGGGGGCGGGTCCCTGGGGTGCCTGGTCCGGTCTGGGCGGTCCGATGCCCGCGACGATCACTCCGGTCGTCGCGGGGCGGTGCCGTCCGTCGCCGGATCGGGTGCC
>NZ_JBEYYC010000015.1:0-193958 GCF_040645355.1 Streptomyces sp. NPDC046805
GACATCCTCGCCCTCCTGCTCGGACTGACCACCGCATGGGCCAACGCCTCGCCAGCCCTGCGATCACTGGCAGACCAACCGCCCTGGGATCGGGAGCGCCTGCAGATCCACCGTGCCGCAATGATCGCAACAGTGCAAGCACTCACCACGCTGCCCCCGTCCACCAGCGAGAACAAGAACACGGGGCAACCGAGCACGACCCTCACGCGTTGAAGCGCCGGCCACCGCGGACAGACCGACTGCAGGGGACCGCGCGAAGCGGCCGCAAGGCACCCGGTGGGCTGGAGTGGCAGCGGCACCACTACCGCGCCACGCGACACCAGTCCCCAGCACGTACATGACGCCAGCGAGTGTCCGTCCGGTCGGGAACACGCAGCCGCCAGGGGTGGCGGCTGCGCCGTTCGCGAGCGGGCGGCAGCAGCGGGGCCACCCGCTCCCACAGGTCGCCGGGAACAAGATCAGCACGCACTCCGGACACCCTGCCGACCAAGATCGTCGAACACAAGGCCCGCGGCTCAACTCATTCTGAATTGATCAGGTGCGGCACGAGGTCGCTCCAAGTAAGCGCGGACAGCCACATGAAGGAGGTATCGATCGGCTGAACTTCGGGCCAGTGTCCAGGGCCCGTCTCCGCGCTCACGTGCGTCGCTGGCAACGGCGGGGTGTGAAGCTGAGCGTTCAAACCCAAGGGCTCCTCGGCCATCGAGGAGTCACAGGCGAGGGGAAGGCTGGACGGGCGAACGCGAGTGGACCTCTGACGGCGCTTCAGGTCGTGGGTTTTGTGTTCGAAGTTGAGGTTCGCCTCGCTCCGACGCCGGCTGTCGAGCCTGCTCACGGAGCCCCCGGCGAGCGAGCCCGACGACGTGGAAGAAGCCCGGAGAATTCCGATTCGGCCGCGGTTCTGATCCGACAACGTCTCGCCCATGGGAGAGGTGCCTCCACCCACGCAGGGGCGGAGGCACCTCTCCTCGCGCAGTTGCTACTTCACCGGCCAGTCACCGAAGGGCACTGGCGTCTGCCCGGTGGCTTCGCGTACGGCCTCGTCATGTAGTGCAGACGAAGACGTCGCGGTCGGTGGTCAGCCGAGAGCGCGCCGGCCGGTTACCAAGCGGGCCGGCACAGCGCGGGCAGCGGGTGTCGGGCACGGGGTCACTCCTCGGGGTGTTCGCGACCCTCCCCACCTTGTTGCCCCGTCGGCGGGCTGTGACTCACCTGCTCTGAGCTGCGTGGATGGCGCTACGGATGGCGATGTCGGTGCGGCGGTCGTCTATCAGTTCGTGCCCTGGGCCAGCATGTAGCGGGACAGGGCCGCCCCGAAGGAACCGGTACCTTCCACTCCGGCCCAGCGCACCGTACCCGACGCCCTGGCTCACCCCAGCAAGTCTTCGGTATCCAGCCGCGGTGGCCGGGAACTCCTAGGTGCCGATCACTTCCCCCATCGGGGAGAGCACAGCGGCCACATGGGCATCCCGGTGCGTGTCCACTCCCAGGACCACCTCCCCCGCCGGCCGGCGCCGACGAAGCGGAGGGTGGGCCGATCACGCTCGTTCCCTTTCAGGCCGACGGCTTATCGCTAGCCAGCACAGGGCCGTGCGGACGGTCGGAATCGTGAAGACGCCTTTCTGGCAAGCCCCTATCGCGACACGCCCTGGAAGCCGAGGACATAGCATGCCAGGGGCGGGCCTTAAGGCGCATTTAATAGTCCTTTAGTAGCTGCTGGCCTACGGATTTAAGTCCGCTTCCTGGACGAGGCCGCGATGGCCGGCCCGCGTAGCTTCGGACGCTGCCGTCAGTCACCGCACGCTGCCGTGCCGCGGTGAGGCAGAGACCGCAGCACCGGCCTCGCCTCCGGTGTGTGCACCGTGCGCAGGATGGCGACCAGCGAACGGGCTCGCGCGGCGCCGATATGGAGGCGCTTGCGGAGGGTCTCCGCCGAGATCGGCCGCCGGTGCATCTGCCAGTGCAGGGCATCTTCCGCCCGAGCGCGCTCGAGTAGATCGTTGCCGCCGACCCGGGCGGTCGGATCGTCCGTTGGCGCGCTGCGCAGTCGCCCTCCATCGGACCCGGGCACGCCCGATGGCGCCATCGGCGCATCAGCGGTGCCGGCACGAATACCGCTGATGGCCTGCAGCAGGTGGGGACCGACTTCGGCCCAGCCGATGAGCAGTACGGGACCGACCGCGTCGAAGGCCGCCCGCCCGTACGCGCCGACCAGCAGCGGCTCGGTGACATTGAGGGCGAGCGTCAGAAAGCTGGCCAGGAGCAGCAGTCTACGAGCGGGACGTAGCACCGCCGCGGGAGTTGCGCACAGGGCGAGGTAGCGGATCGCCAAAAGCAGCGCCAGGACTGACAAGTCCACAGCGGGCGCGACCAGCGGTGCCACCCAGCCGGACACTCCCAGCCGCAGAGCCAACGTCCACACATTACCGAAGCCGAAGAAGAAGGCCAGGCCGACCACCACACCCGCGATCACGGTGACCGCACGGAAGACCACCTGCTGCTCGCGCACAGCCTCCCCCTGCGCGGGCATGACATCGAGCTCAGACATGATCCCCGACCCCGATCCGCTGATGGGTCTCCTGGGCGCGCTCCGCAGCGGCACTCGCCCCGTAACGGCGGGGCATCTCCTCCGACGTCCAGCCCAACAGCAGCATCAGATCGCCGGTATCGCCGCCGGCACGCTTCCACTCATGCGCGAAGGTGTGCCGCCACCGGTGCGCGTGCAGCTTGACCAGCCCCGCTGCAACCCCCCGACGCTTGAGCATGATCTTGATCCCGTTGGGAGCCAGCCGCCGCACCCCGCGTTCCGCCAGCCACAGATCCGGCAGATGAGCCGCCTTGTGCTTGGCCCGGGCCCGCAAATAACGGCTGACCGCCCGCGCCGTCCTGGGCCCGAAGCGAACGCGCCGGTCCCTGCTGCCCTTGCCGTGGAAGTGCACCGACTCGGTGGTCAGGTCGATGTCCTCCAGCAGCAGGTTGCCGACCTCGGACAGCCGCGCCCCCGTGTTGCAGTACAGCCGGATGATCGCCTCGTCCCGCAGCTGGGCGAACTCCCTGCCCTTACAGGTTCCGAGGACCTTGGCGGTCTCCTCATCGCGGATGACCGGGATCAGCTTCTGCGGCTGCTTCGGCTGCCGGACCCGCTCCATCGGCGACCGATCGATCTCCCCCTCATCGAGCATCAGCCACTTGAAGAACTGCTGCAGTCCCTTGTGCTTGTTCAGCGCCGTCGACGCCGACCGCGTCTCGATCATCCACGCCTGGAACGCCTCCACATGTGCTCGGCCGACCTCGACCGGATCCTCGGCCGCCGCATCGGCCTCCGGGTCCGGTGAGTACTCCGCCAGGTAGCGCGCCAGCTGCGCGGCCGACAGCAGATAGTTGTAGCGGGTCGTCTCCGGATAGTTCCCCGACCGCAGCGCGCGGTCCCAGTCCCGCAGGAACCCCGACCAGGTCTTCGACAGCCCCGCAGTGATCTTGTTCAGGTCCAAGAGCGGCATCTTCGCCGGCCTCCGAGTAAAGGTGCCGATGAGCGGCGTGCTCAACCTCGAAGCCGGAAACGGCCCACACAGAAGAAGGGCCCCCACAGGCTCTCGCCTGCGAAGACCCTTCGCACCGTCGGGACGACAGGATTTGAACCTGCGACCCCTTGACCCCCAGTCAAGTGCGCTACCAAGCTGCGCCACGTCCCGTTGCGTCGCCATGCGGTGTTCCGCGTGATCGCGCAGGTCAACCCTACCGCACGCGTACGGGTGCTGCGGTCGGGCGGTGCGGCTCGGGGTATCCGCGTTGTTGACAGCGGGGGGCCTCCCGCACAGGGTGGCCTGGACAGGTAAGGGGCCGGTCCGGAGAAGGGCTGTCATGGTCGATGCGCTCGGTGTCGCCGTCGTGGGGTTCGGCTGGATGGGCCGGGTGCACAGCCGGGCGTACGCCCGCGTCCCGCATCACTATCCTCACCTTCCCTTGCGCCCACAGCTCGTGACGGTCATCGACGAGGTGCCGGGACGGGCCGAGGAGGCCGCCGCGCAGTTCGGGTTCGCCTCGGCGGGCCGCGACTGGCGGGAGGTGGCCGCGGACCCGCGCGTCGGGGCGGTCAGCGTCACGGCCCCGAACTTCCTGCACCGGGAGATCGGCGTCGCGATGGCCGAGGCCGGCAAGCACCTCTGGATCGAGAAGCCGGTGGGCCTGACGGCCGACGACGCCCGCGCGGTCGCCGACGCGGTCACCAAGGCCGGGGTGCAGGGCACCGTGGGCTTCAACTACCGGGGCGCGCCCGCCGTCGAGGCGGCCCGCGAGCTGATCGCCTCCGGGGAGATCGGCTCGGTGACCCATGCCCGGATCCGGTTGTTCAGCGACTACGCGGCGCATCCCGACGGCGCCCTGACCTGGCGGTACGAGCGCGGACGCGGCGGCAGCGGGGTGCTCGGCGACCTCGCCTCGCACGGCGTCGACCTGGCCCGCTTCCTGGTCGGCGACCTCGCGTCCCTCGTCGCCGACACCGCGGTCTTCGTACCGGAGCGGACGCGTCCGACGGGCGCCACCGCGGGCCACGCGCTCGCCTCCGGCGGGGAGACGGGACCGGTCGAGAACGAGGACTACGTCGGCTGCCTGCTGCGCTTCGCCTCCGGCGCCCGCGGCGTCCTGGAGGCCTGCCGGGTGTCGGTCGGCGAGCAGAACACGTACGGCTTCGCGGTGCACGGCACCAAGGGCGCGGTGTTCTGGGACTTCCGGAGGATGAACGAGCTGGCGGTCAGCCGCGGGACCACCTACCAGGACCAGCCGGTGAGCACGGTGTACGTCGGCCCGGAGCACGGCGAGTTCGGCGCCTTCCAGCCGGGCGCGGCCAACGCCATGGGCTACGACGACCTCAAGGTCATCGAGGCGTACCGGTTCCTGCGCTCGATCGCCGAGGGAACCCCGTGCGGCCCCACCCTCGCGGACGCCGTGCACAGCGCGGCCGCCCTCGACGCGATGACGCGGTCCGTCGAGGGCGGGGGCTGGGTCGACGTGCGGACGTCCTAGGCGCCGTCGGACAGCGATGCCCCCAAGGAGCAGATCACCACAAGGAGCAGCGGAGCACATGCGCATCGGAATCCTCGGCCTCGGCCGCATCGGGACCTTTCACGCCGAGACCCTGTCCGGACTGGACGTCGTCGAGTCCCTCGTCGTCGCCGACCCGTTCGCGGACGCGGCGAAGGCCGCCGCCGAGCGGTTCGGGGCCGAGTTCGCCGACTCGCCCGAGGCGGTGCTGGCCGCCGGAGTGGACGGCCTGGTCGTGGCGGCGGCCACCGACGCCCACCCGGCGCTGATCCTGGCCGGCGTCGCGGCCGGCGTCCCCGTCTTCTGCGAGAAGCCCGTCGCCCGCACCATGCGGGAAGGCGTCGCGGTGCTCAAGGCCGTCGAGGGTGGTGAGGTGCCCGTCCAGATCGGCTACAACCGGCGCTTCGACGCGGGCTTCGCCGCCGCCCGCGCGGCCGTGCGGGCGGGCGAGCTGGGCCGGCTGCACACCGTACGCGCGACGACGCTGGACCCCGCGCCTCCCCCGCCCGCGTACATCGCCTCCTCCGGAGGCATCTTCCGGGACTGTTCCGTCCACGACTTCGACATCATCCGCTGGGTGACCGGGCGCGAGGTGACCGAGGTGTACGCCGCCGGCGGCAACCGGGGCGCCGAGTACATCAAGGACGCGGGCGACTCCGACACCACCGGCGCGGTCCTCACCCTCGATGACGGCACCATCGCCGTGGTGTCCAACAGCCGTTACAACGCCCGGGGATACGACGTCCGCCTGGAGCTGCACGGCTTCCAGGACTCGGTCGCGGTGGGCCTGGACGAGCAGCTCCCGCTGCGCTCCCTCGAGCCCTCGGTCACCTTCCCGGCAGGGACCGCGCACGCGTTCTTCATGGACCGCTTCGCCGACGCCTACCGCGCCGAACTCACCGCGTTCACCGAGGTGGTGGCCGGCGCGCGGCCGTCTCCGTGCACGCTCGCGGACGCGCTGGAGGCGGGGTGGATCGCGGAGGCATGCACGCTGTCCCTGCGCGAGCACCGGCCGGTGACGCTCGCGGAGGTGCGCACCGCCTGATGCGCCGCCACGAGCTTCCGTGTCACCGGCCCCCGTTCACCTGGCCGCCGGGACGGCAGGCAGGTTGAAGATGTGGTTCGGGGAGATGATCCTCGTGATCGCCTGGCCGAAGATCGTGCTGGGCTCGGTGCCCTTGTAGTTGACGTCGGTGTTCAGCAGAACGACCAAGGTGGCCTGAGCCGAGGGGAGATAGACGGTCAGGGACTCGTAGCCCGGCAGGGAGCCGTTGTGCCCGATCCAGCCCTGGACGTTGAAGATACCGAGACCGTAGCCCACACCCGGGATGGGCGTCGCCGGCGTGGTGAGCCGCTGCTTCTGCGTGGCGGGGCTGATCAGGTGGCCGCCGCCGGGCAGTTCACCCGTGGCCACCGAGCGGGCCCACACGCGCAGGTCCTCCAGGTCGGAGATCATCGCGCCGGCCGCCCAGGCCCAGGAGGGGTTCCAGTCGGCCGCGTTCTCGACCTTGCCGGTGGCGGTCTGTTCGGTGTAGCCCTGCGCGTGCGGCGTCGGAAACTCGTTGCCGTTCGGGAAGAGGGTGTGCCTGAGGCCGGCCGGCCGGAGCACGTTCTGCTGGATGTAGTCCGCGATGGGCTGCCCGCTGGCCTGCTCGACGACCAGGCCGAGCAGGATGAGGTTGGTGTTGGAGTACGAGAACTTCGCACCGGGCGGGAACTCCACGGGGTGGCGGAAGGCGTAGTCGAGCAGTTGGTGCGGGGTGAACGACCGCTGGGGATCCGAGGTCAGCGCCTTGTAGAAGTCGTTGTCCTCGCTGTAGTTGAAGAGACCGCTGCGCATGCCGGCGAGCTCGCGCAGCGTGATCCTGTCCCCGTTCGGTACGCCGCTGACGTACTGCCCGATCGTGTCGTCGAGGCTGACCTTGCCGCTGTCGACGAGTTCGAGCAGCGCGGTCACCGTGAACGTCTTGGTCTCGCTGCCGATCCGCATGTACAGGTCGGGGTACATCGGCTCGGCGGTGCGTTTGTCCGCGACGCCGAAGGACTGCACGTACTGTCCCTTGTCGGGGGTCCAGATGCCGACGGTCACCCCCGGGACGTGCGCCTGTTGCATCACCCGCTTCACGGCGCTGTCGAGCCGGCGTTGCACGAAGGGCGTGAGGGCGACCACGTCGTTGCCCGAGGGCGAGGGAGACGGCGTTGGGGAGGCAGACGGCGTTTCGGTCGCGGACACGGCCGTACCGGCGACAGGCGGCAGGGCTACGGCGCTCCCGCCCACGGCCGGGACCACGAGCATCCCCACCGCCGTGGCGGCCACAACCCCCTTGCGCAGTCGTCCTGACGCGTGCGACATGGCCTTGCTCCCACCTGCGTCGATCGTCGCGTCGCAGGTCACATCGTGCCGTGGGACAGTGCCGCACGGCCCGTATACCACAAGCATAGGAGCGCCCGCGCGTCATCGCCTGTCGAGGATGGAGGTCAGGGACTCCCCTCACCGGAAGGCGTGGAAGACGCGGAGGGACCGGAAGACGCAGCGGACTCCCCCGTCACGGCCAGATCCGCCTCCTCGGGGAGCTCGTCCACGTCCACGCCGCGCACCTGCGCCAACTCGTGCTTGAGGGCCGCGAGTTCGGCGCCGCCCGCCATGTGGTTGGTGAGCTCCTCCAGGGTGATCCCGCTGCGTTCGGCGCTGAGTTCGAGGGTGCCGAGGCGCAGGACGCTGAAGTGGTCGCCGACCATGTAGGCGTGATGCGGGTTGTGGGTGATGAAGATGACGCCGAGGCCGCGGTCACGGGCGGCGGCGATGTACTTCAGCACGACGCCCGACTGCTTGACGCCGAGCGCGGCCGTCGGCTCGTCCAGGATCAGCACGCGGGCGCCGAAGTGGACGGCGCGGGCGATCGCCACGCACTGGCGCTGGCCTCCGGAGAGCGTGCCGATGGGCTGCTCCAGGTCGTCCAGGACGATGCCCATGTTGCGCAGCTCCCGGTCCGCCGTCTCCTTCATCCGGGCGATGTCGAGGCGGCGGACCGGCCAGGGGCCCCTGGTCAGTTCGGAGCCCAGGAAGAAGTTCCGCCACACCGGCATCAGCGGCACGGTCGCCAGGTCCTGGTAGACGGCGGCGATGCCCTGGTCGAGCGCCTCGCGCGGAGTGCCGAAGCGCACCGGCCGACCGTCGACGAGGACCTCGCCCTCGGTGTGCCGGTGCAGCCCCGAGATGATCTTGATCAGGGTGGACTTGCCGGCGCCGTTGTCACCCAGGACACAGGTCACCTGACGGGGGTGGACCGCGAGGTCTACGCCGTGCAGGGCGCGGATGTTGCCGTACGACTTCCCCGCGCCACGGAGTTCGACGATCGGGCCGCCGCCGGGCACGGTGTCCTGGAGGACGGCGCCGTGGGCTTCGGTTCCGGTTCCGTTGCTGGTCATCGGGTCACCTCCGGGTCGCCGTGCGCCGGACCCACAGATTGATGAGGACGGCGCCGAGCAGCATGACGCCGAGGAAGGCCTTGAACCAGTCGGGGTTCCAGCCCGCGTACACGATGCCCTGGTTCACCATGCCGAACATGAAGGCGCCGAAGACCGGGCCGATCGCGGAGCCCTGGCCGCCGGTGAGCAGACAGCCGCCGATCACCGCGGCCGCGATGTAGATCAGCTCCTGGCCGACGCCCTCGCCGGACTGCACGGTGTTGAAGGAGAACAGCTGGTGCATGCCGGAGAACCAGGCGCCGAAGCCGACGGTCATGAACAGGGTGATCTTGGTAAAGGTCACCGGGACACCGACCGCGCGGGCGCTCTCCTGGTTGCCGCCGACGGCGAAGATCCAGTTGCCGTACTTGGTGCGCAGCAGGACCCAGGTGGCGAGGGCCGCGAAGACCAGCCACCACACGACGGTGATCTTCACCTGGACGCCGCCGACGTCGAACGACGACGCGAAGACCGCCCGCGCCTGGCCGAAGCCGTCCATGTCGCTGATGTCGTCGGTGGCGACGTTGCCGGTGACCAGTTTGGTCACCGCGAGATTGACGCCCTGCAGGATCAGAAAGGTGCCGAGCGTGACCAGGAAGCTCGGCAGGCCGGTCTTCACCAGCAGCCAGCCGTTGAACGCGCCGACCCCGAGCGACACGACGAGGGCGACGATCACGCCCATCCATACGTTCAGGGTCAGTTGATAGCTGAGCATGCTCGCGGTCAGCGCCGAGGTGATCACGGCGACGCCGGAGGACAGGTCGAACTCGCCGCCGATCATCAGCAGGGCCACCGGCAGGGCCATGATGCCGATGGTCGACGACTGGTAGAGCACCGTGGCCATCGAGCTGCCCTGCCGGACCGAGGGAGCCGCGACGAGGAAGAAGACGAGGACGGCCACGGCGCCGAGGAGGACACCGACGTCCGGCCGGGCCAACAGCCGGAGCGCCAGCGGGCGTTCGGCGGTGCGGCCGCCGGTGCCCCGGGGGCCGGAGGCCGGCGGTGTCGCCACCGCCGGTTCGGCCTGCCGAGCCATGTCGCTCACCTGGTGCCCTTCGCGGCGAACCGGGCGACGCTGTCGACGTTGGACTTGTCGACGAAGGCCGGTCCGGTGAGCACCGGCTGCTCGCCGCCGCCGCTGTAGTTGCCGTTGTTCTTGTAGAGCCACAGGGAGTCGATCGCCAAGTAGCCCTGGAGATACGGCTGCTGGTCCACCGCGAACTGGATCGTGCCCTTGGAGATCGCGCCCGTCAGGTCCTTGTTGAGGTCGAAGGTCGCGACCTCGGCCTTGCTGCCCGCGTCGCTCACCGACTGGACCGCGGCCAGGGCGAACGGGGCGCCGAGGGTGACGACGTGATCGATCCCGCTGTCCTTCTTGAGCTTGGCGGTGATGGTCGACTTCACGGACGGCATGTCGGTGCCGTTCACGTAGAGCGTGTCGGTCGTGCCGGAGAACGTCTTCTTCACCCCGTCGCAGCGCTGGGTGAGGCCGATGTTGCCCTGCTCCTGGATCACGCAGACGGTCTTCTTGGCGCCGACCTCGTTCAGCTTCTTGCCGAGCGCCTCGCCGGCCACCGTCTCGTCCTGGCCGAAGAACTCCGTCAGTCCGAGCTTCTTCCAGTCGCTCACCCCGGAGTTGAGGCCGACCACGGGGATGTGCGCGGCCTGCGCCTTGCCGACGACGCCCTTCATGGCGTCGGGCTTGGCCAGGGTGATCGCGATGCCGTCGACCTTCTGGTCCACGGCGTTCTGGACCAGGTTGGCCTGGTTGCCGGCGTTCGGGTCGTGGGAGTAGATGAGCTTGATGTTGTCCTTGGCCGCGGCCGCCTCGGCACCCTTGCGGACGATGTCCCAGAAGGTGTCGCCCGGCGCCTGATGGGTCACCAGGGCGACCGTCATGCGCGGGGTGCCGGCCTTGCCCGCGGAGGCGCCCGCCTCCCCCTCCTCGGACTTCTTTCCGCCGGAGCTGCTCGAACAGCCGGCCAGGGTCAGAGCTGCCGCGGCGGCGACGGCCACCACGGGGGCCAGTCTGCGGGAGCGGGGGCGAGAAGGGCGGTCCATCTTTCCTGCACCTCACTGAGCTACCGGGGAAAGGGGAGGGGATCGCGGGGATCCTGGGGCCCGGACCGGACGGCCCGGGTCATGGGGATCCAAGTCCCTGACGCGCCCGCTGTCAATACTTTGTCAAGACATCATTGCAATTCAAGTGAGCATGCAAGAACAAGCCCGGGCGCATCCCTCCGGCCGGATCATCCCTACCCGCTGCGGTGCGGCATACCCCTCGCTCAAGTCCCGCCGCCGTCAGGTCGATTACGTTTCAGGCAAGTGCGACGAGAGCTATTGACGGCCGACAGGGCGTGCGTCTGTGATTACGCCACAATGTTCGGTCGAGTTGGCTTCTGATCGGTTTCGAAGACCAATTGAGGGCCTTCTGAAGACCTTTCAGGACCGCTCTCCCTTGGTCGAATCGGTCGAACCCCGTCCTCAGGAGCCGCTATGCGCCGTACGCCCTCCGGTCTCGCCGTCCCGGGTCCCAGCCGCCGCTCCCTGCTCCGCGGAGCCGGCGGCACGGCGGCCCTCGCCGCCGCCGGCCTGCCTCTGCTGAGCGCCTGCGGAGGCAGCGGCTCGGCCGCCGACCCGAAGACCCTCACCCTCGGCTCCAACGCCTCGGACGCCGTGCCGAAGAAGGCGTTCGCCGAGATCTACGCGGCCTTCAAGAAGCGCTCCGGCATCACGGTCCAGGTGAACACCAAAGACCACAACACCTTCCAGGAGCAGATCAACTCCTACCTCCAGGGCACGCCGGACGACGTGTTCAACTGGTTCGCGGGCTACCGCATGCAGTTCTTCGCGGCGAAGGGGCTCGCCACCCCGCTCAACGACGTGTGGAAGAAGATCGAGGGCAACTTCCCCGAGGCGATGAAGGCGCTCAGCAAGGGCGCGGACGGCAACTACTACTTCGTGCCGGTGACGACGTACCCGTGGGCGATCTTCTACCGCAAGAGCGTCTTCCGGCAGCACGGCTATCAAGTCCCCACCTCCTGGGACGGGTTCGTCGCGTTGTGCAAGCAGATGAAGAAGGACGGACTGGTCCCCATCGCCTTCGGTGACAAGGACGCCTGGCCCGCGATGGGCACTTTCGACCAGATCAACTTCCGCCTCAACGGCTACGACTTCCACGTCCAGCTCATGGCGGGCAAGGCGTCCTGGACCGACCCGAAGGTGAAGGCCGTCTTCGACCACTGGACCGAGATCCTCCCCTACCACCAGGACGGCGCCATGGGCCGCACCTGGCAGGACGCCGCCCAGACGCTGGTGTCCAAGAAGGCGGGCATGTATCTGCTGGGCTCCTTCGTGGCCCAGCAGTTCACGAACAAGGCCGACGTGGAGGACCTGGACTTCTTCGCCTTCCCCGAGATCAACTCCGCCTACGGCCAGGAAACCGTCGAGGCGCCCACCGACGGCTTCATGGTGAGCAAGGCGCCGAAGAACAAGAAGGGCGCCTTCAAGCTCCTGGAGTACCTGGGCTCACCGGAGGCCGAGCAGCTCTATCTCAAGTTCGACCCGAGCGTGGTCGCCGCCTCCACCAAGGCCGACACCTCCTCGTACACGACGCTGCAGAAGAAGGCGTTCGACATGATCAGCGGCGCCAAGAACCTCACCCAGTTCATGGACCGCGACAGCCGGCCCGACTTCACCGCCACGGTGATGCAGCCCTCGTTGCAGAAGTTCGTGCAGAACCCCAAGGGCGTGGACGGCTTGCTGGCCTCGGTCGAGCGCCAGAAGAAGACGATCTTCGCGTCCTCATGAGCGGCGGGATGACCACCGAACCGGCGAAGACCCCGGAGGTGGCCGCCGCGCCGCCCCTGGGCGGCCCGTCCGGCCGGAAGCGGGCCGCGCGCGGCCGCCGGAGCCTGCTCACCCGTCGCGACCGGTTCACGCTCGCCGTCATGGCGGGCGCGCCGACGCTCCTGCACGTGGCCCTCGTCTGGGTCACCGCCCTCGCCTCGATCGCGCTCGCCTTCACCACCTGGGACGGGATCGGCCTCGACGCGATCAGCTGGGTGGGCCTGCGCAATTTCCGGCAACTGTTCACCGACAACCCGCAGTTCTGGCCCGCCCTCGAGCACAACGTCATCTGGTTCGTCGTGCTCATCCTGATCCCGACCCCGCTCGGGCTGTTCCTGGCCCTCCAGTTGGACAAGAACATCCGCTTCAGCCGGGTCTACCAGACGGCGTTCTTCCTGCCGGTGGTGATGTCGCTGGCCGTCATCGGATTTGTCTGGCAGCTCGTCTACAACCCCGACACGGGCCTGATCAACAGCCTGGTGGGGGCCAACAGGCCCGGCCACTACATCGACTGGATCGGCAACCCGAAGCTCAATCTGTGGGCGGTCCTCATCGCCGCGTCCTGGCGGCACACCGGCTACATGATGATCCTGTACCTGGCCGGCCTGAAGAGCGTCGACCCCACCCTGCGCGAGGCCGCCGCGCTGGACGGCGCGAGCGAGTGGCAGACGTTCCGAAGCGTCGTCTTCCCGACGCTTCGCCCCACCAACACGATCGTGCTGGTCGTCACCATCATCGAGTCCCTGCGCGCCTTCGACCTCGTCTTCGTCTTCAACAAGGGCGCCCAGGGCACCGAGTTGCTGTCGATCCTGGTGACCAACAACATCATCGGCGAGTCGAGCCGCATCGGATACGGGTCGGCGATCGCCGTCGTCCTGCTGACGATCTCGCTCGCGGTGATCATCCCGTATCTGGTGGCCACCTTCCGGAAGGAGCGGCGCGCGTGAGCACCACGGTCGCGTTCAAAAGGCGCACCCCCGTCCGCCCCGCCCGCGTCCTGCTGCACGTGTTCCTCGCCGGTACGGCCCTGGCCTGGCTCGCGCCGCTGCTCTGGGCGGTGTTCGCGGCCCTGCGGCCGTACGGCGAGACCAGCGCCAAGGGCTACGTCTCCTGGCCCGACCGGCTGAGCCTGGAGAACTTCACCCAGGCGTTCCAGCAGTCGGACATGGCGCACTACCTCGGCACCACGCTGCTGATCGCCGTACCGGCCGTACTGCTGACGCTGTTCCTCTCGTCCTGCGTCGCCTTCTACGTCGCCCGCTTCGACTTCCGGCTCAACCTGGCGCTGCTGCTGGTCTTCACGGCCGGCAACCTGCTGCCCCAGCAGGTCATCATCACCCCGCTCTACCGGCTCTACCTGCTGGTGGACCTGCCGGGCATCACGGTCAGCGGGAAGCTGTACGACTCGGCGCTCGGCCTGGTCCTCATCCACGTGGCGTTCCAGTCGGGCTTCTGCGCCTTCGTGCTGAGCAACTACATGCGCTCGCTGCCGCACGAGCTGACCGAGGCCGCGCTCGTCGACGGCGCCTCGGTGTGGCGGCTGTACTGGCAGATCACGCTCCCGCTGTGCCGGCCGGCGATGGCGGCCCTGGCGACCCTGCTGTCGATCTGGATCTACAACGACTTCTTCTGGGCCATCGTGCTGATCTCGACCGGCGAGAACATGCCGATCACCTCGGCACTGAACAACCTCTCCGGCCAGTACTTCACGGACCCCAACCTGGTCGCCGCCGGCGCCCTGCTCACCGCGATCCCCACCCTGATCGTGTACTTCGTGCTCCAGCGGCAGTTCGTCAGCGGCCTCACCCTGGGCTCCAACAAGGGCTGAGCCGGTTCCACTTGACCCGGGACGGCCGTGCCCCGCCCGGCCGTCCCGGTTCTCCGCAAAGCTTTGCGCAATGGCTATGCGAACGCGGCCGCGACCGCTAGCTTGTGGGCACCCAAGCAGGTCGAGGGCGACCTGTGCCGAGGCGAGCCGAGGAAAGGGGCAGATCGTGGGCCGTCTGCGTTTCCCTGTCAGAGTGTCCGTCATCACCGTGACGGGCCTCACCCTGCTGGTCACCGGATGTACGTCGACCAAAAGCGGCGGATCGGGCGGCGATGCGCAGTCCGGCGGCAAGGTCAGGGTCGGTCTGGTCACCAAGACGAACAGCAACCCCTACTTCGTCAAGCTGCGCGACTCGGCGAAGTCCGAGGCGGACAAGCGAGGAGCTCAACTGATCGCCCTCGCGGGCAAGTTCGACGGCGACAACCAAGGACAGGTCGACGCGATCAACAACCTGATCGCGCAGAACGTCAAGGGCATCCTGATCACCCCGAGCAACTCCAGCGGCGTCCTCGGGGCCATCAAGGCGGCGCGTGCCAAGGGCATCGTCGTGATCGCGCTGGACACCGCGACCGATCCGGCGAACGCCGTGGACGCGACCATCGCCACCGACAACAAGGCGGCCGGCGTCAAGCAGGGCACGTACGTCCGGCGCGCCCTGGGGAACAAGAAGCCCGCTGTCGTCATGCTGGACGGCACACCGGGCTCCACCGTCAACACCCAACGCCACTCGGGCTTCCTGGAGGGCTTCGGGCTCAAGGACGGCTCCCCCCAGATCAAGGGCACGGCCGTCACCAACGGCGACCAGACCAAGGCGCAGACCGCGATGGAGAACCTCTACCAGCGCGACCGCGACGTGAACGCCGTGTACACACTCAACGAGCCCGCGGCCGCCGGTGCGTCCGAGGCCCTGGGCGGCAAGAAGGGCGTGGTGATCGGCTCCATCGACGGCTCGTGCGCGGGCGTACGCAACGTGGCGAGCGGGAAGTTCGCCGCCACCGTCATGCAGTTCCCCAAGAAGATGGCCCAGTTGGGCGTCGACGCCGTCGTCGACTACGCCAAGGGCGACAAGAAGAAGCCGACGGGATTCATCGAGACCCCCTCCCAACTGATCACCGACAAGCCGATGTCCGGCCTCCCGTCCAAGGACACCGCCTGGGGCCTGAAGAACTGCTGGGGCTGATCCGTGACCGCCACGCACACGCCTCCCGCGTCGGCTTCCGAGGCCGCCGCCACGCGGCCGCCGCTCGCGTCCGCCGTCGTACGCGCTCTCGTCCGCGCGCTGGGCAACACGGCGGCGGGCCCGCTGGCCGCGCTGGTCATCGCCGTGATCGTGTTCGCGCTGACCACCGACACGTTCTTCACCATCGACAACGGGTCGCTGATCGTCGAGCAGTTCCTGGTGATCGGCACCCTCGCGCTGGGCCAGACCCTCGTCATCCTGACGGCCGGCATCGACCTGGCCAACGCGGCCGTCATGGTGCTGGGCACGCTCGTCATCGCGCGCCTCGGGCAGCACACGCTGCCCGGGGGCGCGGCTCTCCTGGTCGGCATCCTGCTGTGCACGGCCGCCGGGGGCGTGGCGGGCGCCCTGGTGACCCGGCTGCGGCTGCCTCCGTTCATCGTCACGCTCGGCGTGCTCAGTGTGCTGACGGCGACGAGCCAGCTGTTCGCCGGCGGCGAGAGCTTCTCCGCGCCCTCCGGTGTCCTGACCTTCCTGGGCACCCGCTCTTACCTGTTCGGCCGGATCGAAGTCACCTACGGCATGGGCGTCATGCTCGTCCTCGGGGCCGTCCTGTGGTTCCTGCTCACCCAGACCTCCTGGGGGCGCGACGTGTACGCCGTCGGCGACGACGAGGAGGCCGCCCGGCTGACCGGCATCAACACCCGCCGCACCCTGCTGAGCGTGTACGTGCTGGCCGGATTCGTCTACGCGATCGGCGCCTGGCAGGCCCTCGGCCGCATCCCCAACGCCGACCCCAACGCCTTCCAGACCGGCAATCTGGACAGCATCACCGCCGTGGTGATCGGCGGCACCAGCCTCTTCGGCGGACGAGGCGGCGTCCCCGGAACCGTGCTGGGCGCCCTGGTCGTCACGGTCCTGGCCAACGGCCTGACCCAGGCCGGCATCGACAGCCTCTACCAGCAGGTCGCCACCGGCATTCTCGTCATCGCCGCCGTCGCCGTCGACCGCGTCGTCCGCAGGAGGGCCGTATGACCGAGCCGCAGACTTCCGCCGGAGCCGCGGACGCGGCCACCGGCGACGTGGTGATGCGGGCGACGGGCCTCGTCAAGCGGTACGGCAACGTCGTGGCCATCCGCGAGTCCGACTTCGAGATCCGCGCCGGTGAGGTCCTCGCCGTCGTCGGCGACAACGGCGCCGGCAAGTCGAGCCTCATCAAGGCCCTCACCGGAGCCCTCGTCCCGGACGCCGGAACCATCGAACTGGGCGGCCGCCCCGTGCACTTCCACGGCCCGCGCGACGCACGCGCCGCCGGGATCGAGACGGTCTACCAGACCCTGGCCGTCGCCCCGCAGATGGACATCGCCGCCAACCTCTTCCTCGGGCGCCCCCTGCGCCGTGAGGGGTTTCTGGGCTCGACGCTGCGCATGCTCGACCACAAGAAGATGCGCACGCTGGCCGCCGAACAGCTGGACCGGCTCGGCATCGCCACCGTCCAGGACATCACCCAGCTCGTCGGGACGCTGTCCGGCGGCCAGCGCCAGGCCGTGGCCGTGGCGCGCGCCGCCATGTTCGGCACCCGCCTGATCATCCTGGACGAGCCGACCGCGGCACTCGGCGTGCGGGAGTCGCGCCAGGTCCTCAACCTCATCGCCCGGATCCGCGACCGCGGCGTCCCGGTCGTCCTCATCAGCCATGACATGCCCCAGGTCTTCGACATCGCCGACCGTATCCACGTCCACCGCCTCGGCAGCCGGACCGCCGTGGTCACGCCCGATGCGTGCACGATGACCGACGTGGTGGGCCTGATGACCGGCGCGCTGCGGATGGGCGACGACGGCACCCTCCTGCAGAGCGTCACCCAGCCCATGCCCTCGGACGGGACCGCGCCCCACCACACGTCGGAGCCTGCTGAATGACGATCACGGGCGACAACCGCCCTGCCACCACGGGCGATCCGTGCCGCACGTCGCTCTACGGGCACCCGTCCATGGACGCCCTCGTCGCACGGGCCCTGCGCCTGGCCGGGGCCCGGCGCGCGCTGCTCGGCATCGTCGGAGAGCCCGGGGCGGGCAAGTCGACCCTCGCCGAACAGCTGTGGGCGCGCCTGGAGGACGAGCGGCCCGGGCTCGCCGTCGCGGTCTCCATGGACGGCTTCCACCTGGCCCAGAAGGTCATCGAAGCCCGGGGGCAGGCCGCCCGCAAGGGCACCATCGACACCTTCGACGCCGACGGCTTCCTCGCGCTCCTGCGCCGTACCCGTCTCGAGACGGACAACAGCGTGTGGTGGCCGGAGTTCACGCGCGAGCTGGAGGATCCCGTGGCCGGCGCGATCGAGGTCGCCGCGCGGCACCGTCTGGTCATCGTCGACGGCAACTTCCTGCTCTCCACGCAGGGTTCGTGGCGGCATGTGAAGGGGCAGTTGGACGAGACCTGGTTCCTGGACGCCGCGGCGGGGGCCCGGCGCGAGCGGCTCGCCCGCCGCTACATCCGGTACGGCTTCACGCCCGAGGCGGCCCATGCGAAGGCCGGCGGCGTCGACGAGGACACCAGCGCACTGATCCGCGGCACCGCCTCACGTGCCGATCTGGCGCTCCGCGAGGTCGGATAGGCTCCGGCCATGCCAGGCAGAGCACCCCGACAGAGGCCGACCATGTCGGACGTCGCGCGCCGGGCGGGCGTGTCCGTGTCCACGGTCTCCCATGTGCTCAACAAGACCCGGCCCGTTGCCCCCGCCACGGTGCGCGGAGTCCTCGACGCCGTCGCCGAGACCGGGTACGTGCCGGACCCGGTCGCCCGCGCCCTGGAGAACACCGGGTACGGCACCATCGGACTGGCCATGTCCGCCCTGTCCAACCCGTACTTCAGCAATGTCGTCCACGGCATCGACCGGCACGCCTCGGCCGCGGGGTACTCCCTCGTGCTCGCGGACACCCACGACGAGCGGGACGCGGAGATCAAGGCCGTCGGCGAACTGCTGCGCCGAAGGGTCAGCGCCGTCCTCCTCGCTCCGTCCGGCGACGGGGCGCAGGCGCTCAGCTATGCCGGCCGGGTCGATGTCCCCGTCGTCGTCATCGACCGCTTCGTTCCGGCCGCCGTCGACCAGGTGGCCGTCGAGAACACCGAGCCCACGGCCGCCCTCGTCGACCACCTGGCGTCCATCGGGCACACCCGCATCGCCATGATCACCGGCCGCGAGGGCCTCACGACCACGGCCGAGCGAACGGACGGCTATCGGCGGGGCCTGCGCCGCAACGGCATCGACGCCGACCCCCGTTACGAGTCCTGCGGCGACTCCAGCGAGGAGGGAGCGTCGGCGGCCGTCGTCCGGTTGCTGTCCCTGCCCGCACCGCCGACGGCACTGGTCGCCGGCAACAACCGGATGACCATCGGCGCGATGCGGGCGCTGCGCGACGCCGGTCTCCGCGTTCCCGAGGACATGGCCCTGGTGTCCTTCGACGACTTCGAGTGGGCGGACCTCTTCCATCCGCGGCTGACCGCGATCGCCCAGCCCGCGCTGTCCATCGGCGAGCAGGCGGTGTCGATGGCGCTGTCCCGCATCGCCACCCCGTCGCTTCCCCCGCGCAGGGTCGCCATCAACCCCGCCTTCATGCACCGGGATTCGTGCGGCTGCTCCGCTTCCGCGGACTGACGCTCTCGCTTCGTCCCGTCCGGTCCAATCACTTCCGGGGGGTGCCGGAACCGGGCGCGGAGGATCCGGGGGTGCCCGAAGCGGGCCCTGCGGAGCCGGAGGCGGCCGACGGGCTCTGGCCGCTCAGGACCATTTCCTTCGCCTTGCGGAACTCTTCCTCCGTGATGTCTCCGCGTGCGCGGATCTCGGACAGCTTGGCGAGTTCGTCGACACTGCTGCGGCCGGTCGGGCCCGCGGTCTCCCGGACGTACGCGTCGAAGGCCGACTGCTGGGCGCGCGCCTGCTCGACCTCCCGGCTGCCCATGCCCTTGCCGCGGGCGATGAGGTACACGAAGACGCCGAGGAACGGCAGGAGGATCACGAACAGCAGCCACCCGGCCTTGGCCCAGCCACCCAGGGTGTCGTCCCGGAAGATGTCGAAGATGATCCGGAAGAGCAGGATGAACCACATGATCCACAGGAAGAACCACAGCATGGTCCAGAAGGCGCTCAGCAGCGGATAGTCGTACGCGAGATACATCGGCGCACTCATGTCTCTCCTCCGTCTCTCCTCCGTTCCGGGCTTTCGCCCGGCAGGAGATCTGTGCCGCTTTCAGCATGACCACGGCATGGACGGCTCCGCTTCACCCCTGGCGGGTGATCGGGTCTGCTCCGGCGGGGGCCGGTCTCACTCGGGTCTCACTCCGGCACGGACGGATCGCGTGCACCCGCATCGCGCGCACCCGCATCTCGTGCGCCCGAATCCCCCGCACCCTCAAGGCCCGCGCTGCGCAGCGCTCCTCGCCAGGCGAGTGCGAGGATCGTCTCGGCCACGCCGAGCAGCACGAGCCACAGGCCGAGCAGCCGGGTCAGGGCCCGAGCCGACTCGCTGGGCAGCGCCAGCACCACGATCCCCGCGACGATGGCGAGGAACGAGGCGCCGATGACGAAGCCGCGATGCGGCATGTCCTTGGTCGTGAGGGCCGTGTAGGCGGTCGCCATGCCGGACAGGATCCAGACCACCCCGACGATGAGCGAGAGCGCGGCGATGGTCTGCATCGGGTGACGCAGGCACAGCACCCCGGCCAGGACGAACAGCACGGAGACGAGCAGACGGGGGAACCGGTCGCCGCGGGCGTCCCGCGAGAAGGTGGCCGCGAAGCGGAAGCCTCCGGCCACGAGCAGGTAGAGGCCGATGAGAACGGCCAGCACGTGCAGGGTCTCGTCGGGCCAGACCAGGATCAGGATGCCCGGTACCAGCGCGGAGATCGCCGAGCCCAGGATCCACAGCCACGAACCACCGATGCCCGGCAGCAGGTCCGCGGGGGCCGCCATCGGCCCGAGTGGCGCCCCGGCCTGCCTGTGTTCCGGTCCGGTGGGCGGTTCCGTGTCACGCGACGCTGTCATGGCTCCTCCTCGCATCCCCCTCACTCGGGAAACGGGCGCATCTCCACCACACGCAGGCCCAGTGACTGACAGCGGGCGAGCAGGGCGTACAGGTGGGCTTCGTCGACCACGGGGCCGTACAGGACGGTCTGACCGGACATCACCACATGGTCCAGCTCGGGGAAGGCTCGGGTCAGCGTCTCCGACATGTGTCCTTCGACGCGGATCTCGTAGCGCATGAACTGCTCTCCCGCGTGCGGCCTGGGGGCAGGCGAACGGCGCCCTTCTCCCTCATGGTCCGCCTCGGCGCGCCGCCCGGCATCACCCGGCGCAGGTGATACGGCTCCGATCCGGAAGAAAGGCCCTCGGGTCAGCCGGCGGAGCCGAGGGCGTCGTCGTCCGAAGCGTCGCGGCCGGGGCGGTCCGCGTGACCGGATCGGCCGGGCCGACCGGTCGGCAGATGCGGTGTGACCAGGAAGCCGGCGAGCGTGATGCCCCCGGTGGCGAGGATCGCCGCGCGCAGGCCGTCCAGCTGGGCCGACGCGTACGAATCCGTGAGCGCGTCCACCTCGGAGGGCGGCAGCCCGGCCTGTTCGGCCGCCGAGCGCACCTGTTCGGTGGCGACGAAGCTGACCCCGGCTTCGAGTGCGACAGAGGTCTGCCGGCGGGCTTCGTCCGACACCCGCGGGTTCGCCTCGATGTGTGTGGTGAAGGCGTGGGCGAGGGCGCCGATGAGGATCGAACCGATGAGGGCGGTCCCCAGCGCGGAGCCGAGGTTCTGCGCCGTGAACTGCAGGCCGCCGACCTCGCTGCGTTCCTCCTCCGTGACGCCGGACTGGACGACGTTCCCCAGTTGCGAGGCGAGCAGGCCCATCCCCACGCCCAGCAGGGCCATCGCCCAGGCGAACTGCGTGTCGTCGATGACCGGGTCGATGGTGGCCAGCAGCCAGACGATGGCCGCCGCCAGCGTCGTCAGCGCCAGCCGGATCACCAGGCGCGGTCCCGCGATCCGAGACAGGGGTGAGGCGCACAGCGAGGTCGCGAGCATGGTGGCGGACACCGGGAGCAGGCGCAGTCCCGTCTGGAACGCGTCGAAGCCCTGCACCACTTGCAGGTACAGCGGGATGGTGAAGAACAGCCCCAGCAGGATGAGGTTCTGGCTCAGCAGCGTCAGCAGACCGGAGCGCAGTACGGGCCTGCGCAGCAGCGACAGGTGGAGCAGCGGATCGGCACCGCGGGCGTCGCACCGCCGTTCCCAGTGGGCGAAGGCGGCCAGTACGGCCACTCCGGCGCCGATGACGAACAGCGTCGGGGCGAAACCCAGGACGGTGAAGGGCGGGTTCCGGGGCTGCACCCAGCCCCAGGAACTGCTCTGCAGCACCCCCAGCACGCCCAACGCCAGCCCGGCCGCCGAGAGGACGGCGCCGACGAGGTCGAGCCGCGGGCGCCGGCCGGTGCGGGCGGGCTCGGTGATCACCCCGTGGCAGCAGAGCACGACCACGACGACCACGACCTCTCCGGCGAACACCAGTCGCCAGGTGAGGTACGTCGTCACCCAGCCGCCCAGCAGCGGGCCGACCGCGATCCCCGCGCCGGCGAGGCCGCCGATGACGCCATAGGCGACGGCCCTGTCGCGCCCGCGGTAGGACGCCGCGACGAGGGCGGCCATGGCAGGCAGCACCATGGCGGCGCCAAGGCCCTCGATGACCGACCAGCCCAGTGCGAGGACCCAGAGGGTGGGGGCCACGGCGGTCAGGGCGGATCCGGTGCCGTACACGGCGAGGCCGGCGAAGAACAGGCGACGGCGTCCCAGGATGTCCCCGAACCTGCCACCGATGATCATGAAGGCGGCCATGACCAGGGCGTAGAGCGTGATGACGGCCTGGATGGCGGTGACCTCGGTGTCGAAGTCGTCGACCAACTGGCTGATGGAGACGTTCATGACGGAGGTGTCCAGGACCATCAGGAACTGGGCCGTTCCCAGCACGAACAGCGCGCGCCAGCGTTTCACGTCGTCCACCTCGCCGAGTCGGCCCGGGACGCCAGAGAAGGCGGCGCCCGACAGCAACCGCCACCGACCGGCTGCCACCTCCATCGCAGCTCAGAGGCCCGCCCGGTGCCTCACCCGCCACGGGCGAGCCTGCTACCGCGCGGCCATGTCCACGGACCGGCGAAGCCGTGAACAGGTCACAGCAACCGCAGCACGCGTGCCCGGCGCACCGCGCCGGGAGTCGATCACGATCAGCCCGGGGGGGAATCTGGGGAGTTCCGATTTACCGGTGCTTGCGACGCCCATTGAGACTCCACTGCCGTGTGAGCGAGTGCCGGCGTCGTCCCATCGCCACGACAGCTATGGGGATATAGCCATGCGACCTGACCACACTCATCATGAGCGGCATGCAGAGTGTTCAGGCGGAAGCAAGAACCGGCAAGGCATGGGGATCGCTTGGCAGCGCCTCGGTCTGTCTCTTCGTGCTGGGGAGCTTTGACGCGGGGATTTACCTCGCCGAGTTGATCGCAGAAGGGGACCGCTACGTCGCCATGCTTGAGTCCGCGTCTGGGCTGCTGTTCGCAGGCTGGATCGCCGGAGCCGTGCACCTTCTCCGGATCACGAAGGTAGAGCGGCGGAACTCCTGGGGGCCGCCGCCCACCCTCCGCCCCGACCCTTGCTTCACCTATCGAAAGTCGATAGATTCCCATCGTAACTCGATGGAGGGGTGGGACATGGGAAAGCTGACCGTGGGTGCGCTGCGCGCTGTGCTCGTGGTGGTGCTCGCCGGCACCGTGTTCGTACAGGCGTTGATGGTGTGGGCGTTGGCCACCGATCCGGAGGACGGGTCGCTCCCGCTGACCCCGCTGCGTGTGATCACGATCCTGGGCATGGTGTCGGCCCAGGTCGCCCTGGTCTGCGTATGGCGACTGGTGACGATGGTGCGACGCGGGACCGTGTTCTCCCACGCCGCCTTCCGGTACGTGGACGGCGTGATCGGCGCGATCGTGGCGGCTGCCCTCGTGTGGTTCGCGGTCACGGCCCTCAATGCACCGGGCCAGCGGGACGACCCGGGCGTCACCGTGATCATGGGCGGGATCGGCGTGGCCATCCTGGGGGTCGCCCTTATCGTGCTCGTACTGCGGATGCTGCTCGCCCAGGCCGTCGCGCGCGAGGCCGAAGCGGCGCAGATGCAGGCCGAGTTGGACGAGGTGATCTGATGACGATCACCGTCGACATCGACGTGATGCTGGCCAGGCGGAAGATGTCCGTGGGCGAGCTCGCGGACCGCGTAGGGATCACTCCCGCCAATCTGGCGGTACTCAAGAACGGCCGCGCCAAGGCGGTGCGCTTCGCGACGCTCGCCGCGCTCTGCGAGGTGCTCAAGTGCCAGCCGGGTGACCTGCTGCGCTGGGAGGCCGAGGACACCGTGGGCGAATGAACCGTGCCTGCCGACGCGTCATCGCCGATCCCGCCCGCCTTTGGCCAACTAGACCAACGAGGTCACCTGCTTCCAGCCTCTGCTGGAGACCCGCGTCGACCCGGCGGCGTGCCCGGCCGGGCCTCTGGTCACCATCGAGCGGCCAGAGGCCGACGGGGCGAGTGAGGCAGCGTGGCGGCGCTCAGCCCGGAGTGATCCGGCCGCGCCACGAACCCGACTCATGGCCGCCGCGCGCCTCGATGAACTCCTTGAAGCGCCGCATGTCGCCCTTGACGCGGCGGTCGAAGGTTCCGATCCAGTCGGCCAGCGTCTCCGCCGGGCCACTCGGCTCGACGTCCATGACGAGCTCCACGCGGGTACGGTTGTCGCCCAGGCTCTCGAAGAGGACGGTGCCGCTCTGCCGGGTGTCACCGCTGATCGTCCGCCAGGTGATCCTGTCGTCCGCGAGCTGGTCCACGATCTCGGTGTCGAAGTCCCGCCGTACGCCCGCGATCTTGGTGGTCCAGTGGTTGTGGCTGTCGTCGATCTGCTCGACCTCCTCCACGCCCTCCATGAAGTTCGGAAACTCCTCGAACTGGGTCCACTGGTTGTACGCGGCCCGAAGCGGAACCTCGACCTCGACCGATTCCCTCACCATGCCCATGGTCATCTCTCCTTCTCCTGAGGTGGTCACATCCCACTGCTTGGCGCAGTCGCCCCGTGCGAGTACCCCGTGACGCTGAGACACTCGCGGGCCTTCGCCGAGTTGACGCCGACGCCCGCGGGTACTCGTGGGCCAGTACCGGCAAACGACCTGAGGAGGCTTGCCATGTTCCGTGCCATCGGCGATGTATTCCACGCCGTCGGCAGCACGCTCGCCGACGTGGTGTCCCTGCCGTTCAGGGCGCTCGCCAGGCTCTTCGGCGGAGCGTCACGCACCTGACGACGGGGAGGGCCGGTAGACCGGGGTCCCGCTCGCAGATCGTCGTGCACGCCTTCGAAGCCCCGGCGGTGGGGCTCTTGGAGGAGGCGGAGGCGAGCCGGACGTCCTCACCGTACGCGTGAGGGGCGCTCGCAGGACAACGCACGGCGTGCTGCCGGCAGTTGGGGAGCGCTCATGATGTCGATGCCTCGGGTGCCCTCGCCCTCTCACAGTTCGCGGAGGGCGGGCAGCAGCTTCTGCTCGGCCCATTCCAGATACGGCTCCTGGTGGTCGCCGCCGATCTGGACGAGCGCGACCTCGGTGAACCCTGCGTCGACATAGGGGCGTACGGCCTCGACCACCGCCTGCACGTCGTGGCCGCAGGGAATGGACTCGGCCACATCCCCGGGCCGTACGAACTCGGTGGCACGCGCGAACGCGGCGGGTCCGGGCAGTTCGGAGTTGACCGGCCAGCCGCCGCCGAACCAGCGGAACTGCTCGTGGGCGCGGGCGATAGCCGCGTCGCGGTCGGTGTCGTAACAGACGGGCAGCTGGCCGACCTTCGGCTTGCCCGCGCCGCCGTGGCGCTCGAAGGCGGAGATCAGTTCCGGCCTGGGTTCCGTGGCGATCATCAAATCCGCGAGGTGACCGGCGAGTTCACACGAGCGGTCACCCGAGACGGCGACACCGATCGGCGGGGGCACGTCAGGCAGATCCCACAACATGGCGTTCGCCACGTCGAAGTGAACACCGTGGTGGTTGACATTCCGTCCTGTGAAGAGCGAGCGGATGACCTCTACGGCCTCCTCCAGCTTCTCCAGCCGGATGTGCGCAGCGGGCCAACCCCCGCCCATCACATGCTCGTTGAGGTTTTCCCCGGAGCCCAGCCCCAGCCGGAACCGCCCCTGGGAAAGAAGCTGCATCGTGGCGGCCTTCTGGGCGACGACCGTCGGGTTGTAGCGGGTCGTCGGGCACGTCACGTACGTCATCAGAGGAACGCGTTCGGTGGCCTGTGCGGCGGCACCCAGCACACTCCACGCGTAGGGTGCATGGCCCTGGGACTCCAACCAGGGAAAGTAGTGGTCGGACGTGACCGAGAAGTCGAAGCCGGCACGCTCGGCGCGCACCACATGGCCCACCAGCTCCCGCGGACCGGCCTGCTCGGTCATCATCGTGTATCCGATCTGCACCATGCCGCTCATCTCCTCGTGGTTCGACCACACGCGTACGGTCGCCCGCCTGTCACCCCTTCGTCCCGAGCCGCAGGTCGACCTCCTTCTCCTGGTCTCCCGACGCCGCGCCCCGCTGGTGTACGGCGAACGCGGCGCTCAGGGCCTCGAACAATTGATCGACAGTGATGTAGTCGCCCTGCAGGGTGGCGGAGACCGATCCCTCCAAGGAGACCGGATCGGGCGCGCTCCACTCCTGCGTCGGCTCGAACTCCACGCTCCACACGGTCGAGTGATCGCCGGGCTGCTCCTTGGGCACGTCGTCGGCAGGACGGTCGGTGGGAAATACGGTCCGCAGAACACCGAAGACAGTGGCGGCGTCCTCCTTGGACGCTCCGGTGAGGGACACGGTGGCCATCGGTGGCACTCCTTGGGTGGGGCGGGGGCGATGCCCGTAGCAGGGCTCGGATTCCCGGTCAGCGATTTCGACATGCTGCACCGAGCTACCGAGGACGCACGGACTGTGCGGCACGGTCGCGCGCCGTGAGCGGGTGACTCCCGTCATCAGCAGACGGGCCGGTCACCGGCCCCCGTACGCGTACCCATCTCCTGTCCTTTCAGGCGGCCGAAGCCCGGCAACGATCGCGGGTCTGCCTCCCGGCGTCGGGTCGGGAACGTCGTCCGTCCACGTGGCGGCATTGCCGTTCCCTCTTGGGAAAGGCCGTCGCCCACGAGCAGGTGGTCCGAGACGGGCCGGCGGCGCTGCCCCCGGATTACCCGGACACTCCGCTGGAACCGCCTCTGCGGCCGGGCGTCCACGGCGAGGAGGTGACGACCGGGTCGGGCGCGGGGCGATCCCGGCGCCGTGTGCCGTCAGTTCTCGGTCCCGTCGGACGAGTTCGCGGCGGCGCGTTGGGGTGCGACCGTGTACTTCGGGTCCTCGGCCGAGGCGACTCCTGCCGCGAAGACGCCGAAGCGGGTGCACGCCGAGCCCGCGAGGAGGGCGAGGCCCGCGAGGACGGCCGCCGGGCGGCTGCGGTGACCGAGCAGCGGGCCGGTGGCGGCTCCTGTCGCGGTGAGCAGACGGGCAGCGCGCAGCAGGGTTCCGGCACGGCCCTGGCGGTAGGTTTCCGCGACCATGCCGAGGCGCCGCTCGGCCGCCCGGGTCGCGACCTCCTCGGCGCCGGCGGCGAGCACCGCGGCGCAGCGTGCGGGTGCCGACTCGTGCACCGGACCGAGGAGCAGGGCCATGCCGGAGGCGGCGGCCGTCGCGGAGGCGGCGAACAGGTAGGGCAGCTCGCGGTGCGCGCCGTGCCAGGCGGGAACGGCGGTGTCCGCCGCCAGGACGGCCGTGTACGAGGCGATGGCCGGTCCGAGCAGCGCCGCCGCCGCGGTCGCCGTGGCCCCGACCCGGGGCAGCCGCCCGGTGACGGCGGTGACGGCCGCTGCGCCCGCGGCCGGTCCGTAACCGGCGAGGAGCCACGAGCCCACACTCATGGGTGAGGTGGGTTTGAGCACGCGGAGCATGTTGGGGAACCGGCTCGGCACCCCGAGGTCGTGCACGAGTGCGGCGGCGGACAGCGAGACCGCGGCGAGGGAGGACACTTTCATCGCTGTGGCGGTCGTCGTACGCCCCGTGAGCTGGGCGCCCGCCGCCAGCACGGAGCCCGCGCCGGCGAGACCGCCCAGGAAGAAGTACCCGGCGATGTCCCGGGCACGCCAGGACGGTGCCTTGATGACCGGACGTCCGTAGTAGGACTCGAACTCGGTTCGGGGAACCATGAGTTGCTCGCCTCGGCGCTTACGACGCCCCTGACGCGCGCGCTGCCCGAAGCTGCTGGCGGAGTCGCTCATCGTGTGGCCTTCCTGCGTAGCAGACCGGGCAGCGCGAACGAGACGGCGAAGGCACCGGCCAGGGAGAGGGCTGCCGCACCGGCGTGCTTCCACATCGTGGGGAGGTCGCGGGTGGTGACGACCGGGTCGGGGGGCAGCCCGTAGACCTCGGGTTCGTCGAGGAGCAGGAAGAACGCGCCGTCGCCGCCGACCCCGTCGTCGGGCTCGTGGCCGTACAGCCGCGCGCCGTCCACGCCCGCCGTGTGCAATTGGTCCACGCGCAGCGCGGCTCGTTCGCGCAGTTCGTCCAGCGGGCCGAACTGGATGGACTCGGTCGGGCATGCTTTGGCGCAGGCGGGTTCCTGTCCGGCACCCAGCCGGTCGTAGCACATCGTGCACTTGAACGCCCTTCCGTCGTCGGGGCGTTGCTCGATGACGCCGTACGGGCAGGCGGGTACGCAGTAGCCGCAGCCGTTGCAGATGTCCTCCTGGACGACGACCGTGCCGAACTCGGTCCGGAAGAGGGAGCCCGTGGGGCAGACGTCGAGGCAGGCCGCGTGGGTGCAGTGCTTGCACACGTCGGACGACATCAGCCAGCGCAGCTCCCCGGTCTCGGCGGGAGGGGCGGACTCGGCTTCGGCGAGGGGGAGTTGGGTGCGTCCGTCCGGCGCCGGGACCTGCTGTTCGATGAAGGCGACATGGCGCCAGGTGGAGGCACCGAGGCCCTGTGTGTTGTCGTAGCTCATGCCGGTGAGGGAGAGGCCGTCCTCCGGGATGGCGTTCCATTCCTTGCACGCGACCTCGCAGGCTTTGCAACCGATACAGACGGAGGTGTCGGTGAAGAAGCCGACACGGGGCGGGGGTTCGGTGTGCCCGGCGTCGCGTGCGGGGTCGGGTTCCGTGCCGCTGAGCAGGTGACGGTTGATCATTTCAGGGTCTCCGTCCCTGTGTCGGCGGTGATGCCCGCACGCCTGCGGTATTCGGCGACCAGCGTCGGCAGGTCGGGGCCGCGTGGCCGACGGCCCGGGCGGATGTCGGCGGTCAGCGCCTTGTCCTCCTGGATATGGGCGTTGGGATCGAGGGCGATCGCGACGAGTTCGTTGGCCGCGTCGCCGGTGGCCACGCCGTTGGGTCCCCAGTGGAACGGCAGTCCGATCTGGTGGATCGTCCGGCCGTGCACCGTGAGGGGTGTGATCCGGGCGGTGACCATGACGCGGGCCTCGACGGCGTTGCGGGCCGTGACGATGGTGGCCCATCCCAGGTGCTCGAGTCCGCGTTCGGCGGCCAGCTGCGGGGAGACCTCGCAGAAGAACTCCGGCTGGAGTTCGGAGAGACAGGGCGACCAGCGGCTCATGCCGCCCGCCGTGAAGTGCTCGGTGAGGCGGTGCGTGGTGACGACGTACGGGAAGACCTCGGCCCCCTTCTCGTCGCCGCTCGGGTGGTAGCGGTTGCCCTCCCGGGGCATCAACTGGCGTACGGGGGAGCGGGGCGCTGAAGGGTGGAGGGCGTTGGCGAAGGGGGAGTCCTGCGGTTCGTAGTGGGTCGGGAGCGGGCCGTCCTCCAGACCCGCGGGCGCGTACAGCCAGCCCTTGCCGTCGGCCTGCATGATGAACGGGTCGTCGCCGCGCAGCGCGTCGGGGCCGGTCGCGTCCTCGTCCGGTACGAAGTCTGGGGCGCGGTCGGGCACGAAGTCCGGGACGTCGTACCCGCTCCACTTCCCCTCGGCCTCGTCCCACCACACGTACGCCTTGCGTTCACTCCACGGAGTGCCGTCCGGGGCGGCCGACGCCCGGTTGTAGAGGACGCGGCGGTTGGCGGGCCACGCCCAGGCCCATTCGGCGGCCACCCAGTCCTGTTCGCTTCCGGGCCTGCGGCGGGCGGCCTGGTTGACGCCGTCCGCGTACACCCCGCAGTAGATCCAGCAGCCGCACCTCGTCGAGCCGTCGTCCTTGAGTTCGGTGTACGCCGAGAGGGGTACACCGTCCGGGCCGTGGCCGTTGATCTCGGCGAGCACGGCGGCGGCATCCGGTTCGGTCAGCGGGCCGTCGACGGGGTAGTCCCAGGTCAGATCTTGTACGGGCCGGTCCATCGGGTCGGTCGAGGCGGCCAGCCTCTCCTTGATTCGGCGGCCCAGGTGGTACATGAACCACAGGTCGCTGCGGGCGTCGCCCTCGGGCTCGACGGCCGCGTGGTGCCACTGCAGCCAGCGGTTGGTGTTGGTGAAGGAGCCGTTCTTCTCGGTGTGCGCGGCGGCGGGGAAGAAGAACACCTCGGTGCCGATCTCCTCGGTGCGCAGTTCCCCGGTCTCGATCTCCGGTCCGTCCTGCCACCAGGTCGCCGACTCGATGAGGGAGAAGTCGCGGACGACGAGCCACTCCAGGTTGGCCATGCCGAGCCGTTGAAGCCGTGTGTTGGCGGAGCCCACCGCCGGGTTCTCGCCCATCAGGAAGTAGCCCTTGCACACGCCGTCCAGCTGGGCCATCACCGTGTCGTAGGTGGAGTGGGAGCCGGTCAGGCGCGGCAGGTGGTCGAAGCAGAAGTCGTTCGCGGCGGTGGCCGCGTCGCCGTAGTACGCCTTGAGGAGGCTCACGAAGTAGGCCCGCATGTTGCCCCAGAAGCCCTTGTCGGTGCGGCTGGCCCCGATGAACGCGTCCATGTCCTCGTGCGCGTGGGCGTGCGGCATGGGGAGATAGCCGGGCAGCAGGTTGAACAGGGTCGGGATGTCGCTGGAGCCCTGGATGGAGGCGTGGCCGCGCAGGGCCTGGATGCCGCCGCCGGGCCGGCCGATGTTGCCGAGCAGCAGCTGGAGCACGCTCGCGGCGCGGATGTACTGGGCACCGACGGAGTGCTGGGTCCAGCCGACCGCGTACACGAACGCGCTCGTCCGCTCGCGGCCCGAGTTGGCGGTCAGGTCCTCGCACACCTGAAGGAACGTCGCGCGCGGTACTCCGCACACCTCCTCGACCAACTCCGGGGTGTAGCGGGCGTAGTGGCGCTTGAGGATCTGGTAGACGCAGCGCGGATGCCGCAGCGTCTCGTCGCGGGGTGGCCGACTCGTGGTCTGTGCGCCGCCCGAGCCGTGTGCCTCGGGGCCGCCGGAGCCGTGGACGCGCGCCTCGTACTGCTCGTCGACCTCACCGGTGGGCTGCTGCACCTCGACGCCCTCGTACTGCCAGCTCGAAGGGTCGTAGTGGTGCTTGTCCTCGTCCAGACCGGAGAAGACACCGTCGAGGTCCTCGGTGTCGCGGAAGTCCTCGCTCACCAGGGTGGCGGCGTTGGTGTAGGCGAGGACGTACTCGCGGAAGTCCTTCTCCTCGGTCAGGACATGGTTGATGATCGCGCCGAGGAACGCGACGTCGCTGCCGGCCCGGATCGGGACGTGCAGGTCGGCGAGGGCGCTGGTGCGGGTGAACCGCGGGTCGACGTGGATGATCCGGGCGCCGCGTGCCTTCGCCTCCATCACCCACTGGAAGCCGACGGGGTGGGCCTCGGCGAAGTTGGAGCCCTGGATGACGATGCAGTCGGCGTGCTGGAGGTCCTGCATGAAGGTGGTGGCACCGCCCCGCCCGAAGGAGGTGCCGAGCCCGGCGACCGTGGAGCTGTGGCAGACCCGGGCCTGGTTCTCCACCTGGACGACCCCGAGGCCGGTCAGCAGCTTCTTGATGAGGTAGTTCTCCTCGTTGTCGAGGGTCGCACCGCCGAGACTGGCGATGCCGAGGGTGCGGGCGGTGCGCAGTCCCTCGGACTCCCACTCCCAGGTCCGGCGCCGTGTCTCGATCACCCGCTCGGCCACCATGTCCATGGCGGTCTCCAGGTCGAGGGGCTCCCAGTCGGTGGCATACGGCCGCCGGTACAGCACCTCGTGCCTACGGGCCGGGCCGGTGGTGAGCTGGAGCGTGGCCGAACCCTTGGGGCACAGGCGCCCTCGGCTGATGGGCGAGTCCGGATCGCCCTCGATCTGGACGACCTCGTCGTCCTTGACGTAGACCTGCTGTCCGCAGCCCACCGCACAGTAGGGGCACACGGAACGCACCAGCCGGTCGGCGGTGTCCGTGCGCGGCCTGAGGTGCTCGGTGCGCGCCGACACGGCGGCCCGGCCGCGGCCCAGCGGGTCACTTCCGGTGAGCTGGCGGAAGGCTGGCCAGTCGCTGATCCACGTGCGCACACCCATGGTGTGTCCTTTCGGCGGACGGAATGCCCGGCGGCGTTGGTGGGTGTCGGGCAGTTCGTCGGACACTTCGTCCCCGTAGGTGGGTCTGGCCTTCTGTGCTCTGTCGTCCCCTGGACCCTTCGGACGGCGGTCGCTCACGGTGCCTTCCCTCCCGCGGCCGGGCGTGGTTCCGGCCGCGGGTACCCGTCGGCGGTACGGCTATGCAGGGAAGTGGAGTCTGCTGGGCTGTCCGATTTCGCCTCACAGCATCCGCAACTCGCGTGCGCGCCGCACGGCGTCGCCGCGCCGGTTCACCGCGAGCTTGCGGTACGCGCTCTTGAGATGGGTCTTGACCGTGTTGACGGACACATGGAGGTCGGCGGCGATCTCCTCCGTCGACATCATCCGTGCCAGCCGCTCCAGCACGTCACGCTCGCGTCCGCTCAGCTTCTCGACCACGGGCGTCGCCGCCGCACCGGGACCGGGCCGCGGCAGCGCGGCGGTCCGCGGCGGTACGACGGTGAGCCAGCCCGCGGCCAGTTCGCGCAGGGGATCCGTGTCGACGAGGCGCCGGAGCCAGGGTCCGGCCTCGGCGAATGGGCGCCGCAGCCGTTCGCGCCGGGCCCTGGACAGCGCCAGGGCCACGAGTCTGCGGGCGGTCGCGAGGTCCCCCGTCTCCGCCGCGGCCTGGGCCCGCACCAGCGCGGCACGGACGGCGATCGCCGGACCCATCCCGCGATCGGTGCGCAGACCGTCGAGCATGTCGGTCGCCGCACCGGGGTCGCCCAGAGCGAGTTGCACGCGCGCCGCCTGCACCACGCAGGCCGGCTGGTCGTCGGGTGCCCACCGCAGCACCTCGGCCGCCGCCTCCGGCCGGTCCTCGGCCAGATGTACGGCGGAGGCGACCGACGCGGCGTGGCCCTCGGCCCAGGGTGACGCCGCGTCGGTCGAGTCGGCCGGTCTCGCCGCTCGCCGGGCCGCGTGCAGGTGCCCCTGGGCCAGCAGCAGCTGGGCCGTGACCACGCATCGGGCCGCCGCCGTCACCGGGTCCTCCCGCTCGGCGCGTGCGGCGGCCGACTCGTCGAGGAGGGCCCGGGCCTGGTCCAGTTCGTCGCGGTCGACGGCCACGGCAGCCAGGACCAGCCGCCCCAGGCCGGAGCCGAATCCCCGGGGCAGGGCGAACCGCTCCGTGCCGGTCGCGGCCTCCCTTGCCGTGCGCTCCGCTCGGCCGATCCACCCCTCCAGGTAGTCGATCAGCGCCAGGTGGCACAGGGCCTCCGTCTCGGGGAGCGCCGTCGAGGCGGAGTCGGCTCGGCCGGTCACCATGGACAGGGCGGCACGCGCGTCCCCGAAGCGCCCCGCCCACAGGCGTGTGGCGCCCAGATGTGTCAGCAACAGGGCAGTCATCTCCGGGTGCTTGACCACGAGGTCGGCGGGGACTTCGCGCTGCCACTTCCCGGCCCTCGCGGCCGCCCTCTCCGCCAGTCCGGGTGAACCCGTCAGCCGGGCCACCAGCGACTCCAACAGCGCACGGCTCACCTGAGCCGCCGCCCGGTCGGGCGCGGCGACCGCGGGACTCCCGGCGCCGTACCCCCGCCGACGGGCCGCGCCGCGCACGACGTGCTGCTGCCGGTCCAACCCGTCTGCGGCGCGGCGCAGTTGGGCGACGCCCCGGTCGAGGTCGCCCCGGGCCAGGTCACAGGCCGCCCGTACGAGGTTCGTCGTGGAGCCGGTGGGCTCCGGTCCCATGGGAGAGAACAGCTCGGCCAGTTCGTCGCGGCGCAGGCCGGTGAAGAGCTGCCCGACGGCCAGGTCGTCGACGAAGGCACGAGCCGTGAACTCCCAGTCGCCCGCGGCAGCGCCATGCGTGAGGGTCTCCGGCAGGTGTCCCGAACGCCGCAGCCATCGCGCGGCCTTCCGGTGGAGCCGGGGCTCGAGGCCGGGCGCACGCATCTGCAGATGGGCGCGGAGGATCTCCCCGAACAGGGGGTGGAGGCGGTACCAGGAGTGCCCGAGGTCCTCGACGAAGGCGTTCTCGCCGTGCAGTTCGGCCAGAAGGTGCCCGGCGTCGCTCCGCCCGGTCAGGGAGTTCGCCAGGTCGGGGCAGAACCGGTCGAGGACGCTGACCCGCAGCAGGAGGTCCTGGGTCTCGTCCGGCTGCCGCTTGAGCACTTCGGCCAGCAGGTAGTCGGCGACCGTGCTGCGCCCCGCTTCGAACTCCTTCAGATACGTCTCCGGGTCGGGCTGTGCTCGGGCGGCGAGGGCGCACAGCCGCAGCCCCGCGGCCCACCCCCGGGTGCGGTCCACGAGCGCGCGGATCACGGGCGCGGGAAGGCGCAACCCGTGCGCCTCCAGCAGTTCTGCCGCCTCCTCGGGCGTGAAGGCCAGCTCGGCGGCCCGGATCTCGGTGAGGTCGCCGGCCGCCCGGTAGCGGTGCAGCGGCAGCGGCGGTTCGGTGCGGGTGACGATGATCAGGCGCAGGCCGTGGCCCGCGTGGTGGAGGACGAACTCCAGCTGCTCCGCGATCTCCGGGTCCGTCACGTGGTCGTACTCGTCGAGGACGACGACCACGGGCCGCTCACGCCCGCTCAGCTCCGCGGCGAGCCGGGCCGGCAGCCTGGGGTCGACCCGGCCCGGGTCGACGGGGAAGCCGACGTCGCCGGGCAACGGTGCGCCGGTGACGCGCAGGGCCTGGAGCAGGTACGCCCAGAACAACCCGCGCCGCTGATCCACCGCGTCGGTGGTGAGCCAGGCGACCTGCTGCCCCAGGCTCGCCGCCCAGTCGGCGACCAGGAGGGTCTTGCCCGAGCCCGCGGGCCCGTTGACCATCGTCAACGGCGTCACCAGGGCCTCGTCGAGGTGCCTGGCCAGGCGCTCGCGCCGCAGGAACGTGACGGGCCGCGCCGGCAGCGCGAACCGGGTCCGGAGGAACGGGTCTCCCGTGGGGTCGAGGAGCGGAACTCCCGTGGGATCGACGCGGGGAGTGAGATCGACGCCGGGTATGAACGGGCCCGGCCGCTCCTCCTCGCCGATCGTGGCCAAAGCGCTCACCACCACTGTCCGTCATGCCATGCGCAGCGCTCCCCACCACTTTCACCATCCCAGCTTTCCCCCGCACGCGCGCGTCGTGCGGGTCCCCGTGAACCGAGCCCCGCTCAGGGGCCGGGCCAGTGCCGCAGCATGGCGTCGAGTCGGTCCAGAATCCATGCCCAGGTCTGCTCGGCGTCGGGGGCGCTGTGGCTGAAGCCTCCGGCCGTCTCCAGGCTGACGTAACCGTGGAAGACGCTGCCCAGCATCCGTACGGCATGTGTCTGGTCCGGTTCCGTCAGGTCGTAGCCGCGCAGGATCGCCCGCGTCAGCTGCGCATGTCTGACCCCGGCGCTCGCGGCCGCGGTCTCGGGGTCGAGCCGGAGCTGTGCCGCGCTGTAGCGGCCGGGGTGTTCGCGGGCGTAGTCGCGGTAGACGCCGGCGAAGGCGGCGAGGGCGTCCTTGCCGGCCCGTCCGGCCAGGGCGTCGGCGGCGCGGTCGGCGAGTTCCTCCAGTGCCAGCAGGGCGATCCTGGTCCTGAGGTCCTGGGAGTTCCTCACGTGCGAGTACAGGCTGGCGACCTTGACGTCGAAGCGCCGGGCCAGGGCCGAGACGGTCACCTGATCGAAGCCGACCTCGTCGGCCAGCTCCGCTCCCGCCCGCACCAGACGTTCCGTGGTCAGTCCCACTCGTGCCATACCCATCCCTTCGTAGCCCTGAAGAGATTATCCATTTGCCTAAAGCTATTAGGCAAATTAGCTTGGCATCCATGAAGCCGCTGACCGAGCAAGAGATCCGTGCCGCGTTCGTGAACTGCACCAAGGGCGAGGCGAAGCGCCTGTCCGTCCCGCGCGATCTGACCGACCGCCCCTGGGACGACCTGGACTATCTCGGCTGGCGGGATCCCCAGGCGCCGGACCGCGCCTACCTGGTCATCGAGTTGGACGGCCGCTTGAAGGGCATCGGGCTGCGCTGCCCCAGCCCCGCCGCCTGGTCGATGCGGCGCAGCATGTGCTCGATGTGCCTGACCACCCACACCGGCGGCGTCTCCCTGATGGTCGCGCCGAAGGCCGGGAAGGCGGGACAGCAGGGCAATTCGGTGGGCGCCTATCTGTGCAGTGACCTCGCCTGCTCGCTGTACGTGCGGGGCAAGAAGGACGCGGGTGTGGGCGCGCGGCTCCAGGAGTCGCTCACGCTGGACGAGAAGATCCGGCGGACCGTGGACAACGTCGCGGCGTTCATCGCCAAGGTGACCGCCTGACCCCGGACATCGAGTCCCGCGCGGGGTGGACGCCTCCGCGACGAGCCGTAAGACTGTGAGACCGCTTCACAGCAGACGCATCCGCCCAGGACGGTGACCATGGATGAGGAAGAAGTCCCGCGCGTCGAACTCACCTCGCAAGCAGCCGAGTTGGTCCGCCGACTACACGCCTCGCACGGTCCGCTGATGTTCCATCAGTCGGGCGGCTGCTGCGACGGGAGCGCACCCATGTGCTACCCGGACGGCGAGTTCCGCACCGGGGGCTCGGACGTGCTGCTGGCCGAACTGGCCGTGGAGGGTGTCGACGCGCCGGTCACCTTCTGGATGTCACGCAGCCAGTACGAGGCGTGGCGTCACACCCGGCTGATCGTGGACGTCGTGCCCGGCCGGGGCAGCGGCTTCTCGCTGGAGGCGCCCGAGGGGGTCCGTTTCCTCACCCGTTCTCGTGTAGTCGACGCATAGTCACCGCGGGACATTCCGCCTTCTGGTGCACTTCTCCCAAGTCCCGGGACCCGGGAGAGTGGACGTGACATCAGGGGGCGAAGTGACGTATCGACGAGTGCGGTTGCCGGTGGGCAGAACGGTACTGACGGTTGTCTCGGCGTTCGGTGTGCTGGCCGGTGCGGCCCTGACGGGGGCGGCACCGGCCGGCGCCGTGCAGGGCGGCACGCAGATCGCGCCGGGTGTGGTGTACCAGCAGTTCGACATCCCCGCGGCCAAGGGCGTGACGCACGCCCATGTGCTCGACGTCGACCTGGGCGATCCGCACGTGCACCTGGACCTGCTGCACCCGGGCGCGGTGGCCGCCCGCGCCCCGGTCTCCCAACTCGCCGGCTCCGCGGGCGCGATCGGGGGTGTCAACGGCGATTTCTTCAACATCACCGAGACCCAGCACCCGGGCGTCGAGGCGACGGGCTCGGCAGACGGACCGACGATCGCACAGGGGCAGGTGCTCAAGGCGGCCGTGCCGGACGGCCAGCGGTTCGGCCCGGCGTTGCCGCCCGACACCACGACCGAGGACGTGTTCGGCGTGGGCGCGGACGGCCGGGCCCGCCTGGACCGGCTCGCTCTCGACGGGTTCGTCCACACACGCGAGAGCCTGCTGCCGCTTCGCGGGTTCAACCAGTACGCGCTGCCCGAGAACGCGGTCGGCGCCTTCACCGCGCGGTGGGGCAGCGTCTCCCGGGTGCGCGCGACGTGCGGCACGGACACCGACCGGGCCGCCCCGTGCAGTACGGACACGTACGAGGTGACGGTGCGCCAGGGGCGGGTCGTGTCCGCCTCCGACACCCCCGGCAGCGGCCCCATTGCCGCCGACGCCACCGTCCTGGTGGGCCGGGAGACGGGCGCGCAGTGGCTGCGGAAGCTGTCCGTGGGCGCGCCGGTGACGGTGGGGCACCGGCTCGTGGCGTCCACGCCCGCGACCCCGTACCGCTTCGCTCTCGGCGGCTACCCGGTCCTGCGCGGCGGACAGCCGCTGCCCGGCCTCGACGGCGCCACGGCGGCCGTGCGCACCGCCGTGGGCATCACGGACGGCGGACGGCGCGTGCTGCTGCTCGCCCTGGACGGCGCCCCCGCCTACCGCAGCGGACTGACCATCGCCGAAGTGGCGTCCGAGATGCGGAAGTTGGGTGCGGTGGACGCCTTCAGCCTGGACGGGGGCGGTTCGACGACGCTGGTCGCCCGTGAGCCGGGCACGAGCGCGGTCACGGTACGGAACCATCCCAGCGGCGGCGCCGAGCGCCCCGTGCCCAACGGCATCGGGGTCTTCTCGGCGCCGTGACTCCGCCGGGCCTCAACGGGCTCGGGGAATCTGAGACCCAAGGACTCAGGGCCGCAGACCGCTCACGAGGTCCGCGGTCGCGGTGAGTCCGTTGTGGATGGTGGGCGCCATGCTCGTGCTGGCCAGGTAGAAGCCGAGCAGCATGCAGACCAGGGCGTGGGAGATCTTCAGCGCACCGTTGCGCATGAAGACCACGGCCAGGATCAGGAGCAGCAGCACCACAGAGATGGAAACGGCCATTGCGTACCTCCTCCGCCACGCCCGGTTCGCGGCGTACGGCCGCAAGTGTGGCGTAGCGGAGGGGCCGTCCGGGCGACTGACATGTCCCCTGATCGAGTGATGTCCGCCCGCCGGCCGCGGAATGCCTAGGCCGACGGGTGGGCGTCCAGGAACGCCTCCAGGCCCGCGAGATCGTCCGTGTTGAGGTAGTCGACGCCGGCGGCGAGGAGTTCCGTCCACAGTGCGTCCCGCGCCTGGCCGGGCGTGTCCGGGGTCGCCCAGAACCGGACCTGCTGCCCGTGCGCGTGCGCCTCCTGGACGATGCTCCGCAGCCGCTGCCGCTCGGCGTCGGGGAAGGGTCCCTCGCCCGACCATGTGAAGTTCAGCGTCCAGTTGTCGCTGATCAGCGAGATGAAGGAGGCCGGCGCCGCGCTCCCGAGGTCGCTGAGCCTGCCGTCGTAGAAGGCCCGTCGCACGGTCTGGGCCTCCATGGGGGTACGGGCGGCGCGGTCGCCGGATATGACGGCGGTGACCGGGCCCTGCCGCACCTGCCCGTGCGCGTACGTCGTGAAGAGGTCGGCGTGGCGCCGGAGATGGCGGTCGAGTTCGAGGTACGTGGAGGAGCCCTCGGTCTTGATGTCGATGAGAAGCTGCAGCGGCCTGCGCCAACCCCGGTACACCGAGCCCCCGTTGGCGTGGACACGGGCGGCGAGCGGGTCGAGGTAGAGGGATTCGAGGGTGCGGGTCGGGTCGAGGTCGGAGGCCTCGTGGCCGACGAGGAGCTGGTCGCCGACGAGGAAGATGTCGGCCTCGACGCTGCCGAAGCGGTGATCGAGGGCGTCGAACAGGGGGTGCGTGTGCTCGTAGTCGTTGTGGGCGTGGGCGCGCCACAGCGGGCGCGGCCCGGGGCGGCCGCCGTCCGCCCAGGCCTGCGGGGCGGGCAGCGCAACCGCGCCCGCGAGGACGGCGCCGAAGGTCGTGAGGGCTCTGCGTCGGGTGGTGGGGGTCATGCTCTGCCTCCCTGGAAGGTCCGGATGGGGCCGAAGGGAGTATGGGCGCGAACCGAGCACAAAAGACCCGTGCGTGCGGGGAGTTGGCCGGACCGGCGTGCACTGTTCATTTCGTGCGCGCGGCTCGCACGGAAAGGCCCGCCCCAGGTGGGACGGGCTTCACGCCGGGTTGGCCGGATGAACGTCAGGGGGCCTGGAGGTCGACCAGTTCGGCCAGTGCCGCGCGATGGGCGCCCGCCGTGCCGTAGGCGATGGAGTCCGCCTTGGCCCGCTTGAGACACAGGTGGACCGGGTGCTCCCAGGTCATGCCGATCCCGCCGTGCAGTTGCAGCGCCTCCTCGGCGGCGCGGACGGCGACCGGCGCCGCGTAGGCCTGGGCGACGGCGACCGCCACGGCGGTGTCCTCGCCGGTGGCCAGGGCGTCGGCCGCGTTGCGTGCGGCGGCCCGGAGGTTGACGACCTGAAGCCACAGCTGGGCGAGCCGGTGCTTGAGCGCCTGGAAGCCGCCGACCGGCCGGTTGAACTGCTTGCGCTCCTTCAGATAGCCGACGGTCCCGGTCAACGCCCAGTCGGCCAGACCCAGTTGCTCGGAGGCGAGCAGCCCGGCGGCGGCGCGCAGGGCCCGGCGTACCGCGGGTTCGGCGGCGCCCAGGCGGCGGCCCGGAGCACCGTCGAGGGTGACGGTCGCCAGGGGGCGTGTCAGGTCGAGGGACACCTGGGGGGTCACGGTCACGGCGTCGGCGGCCACGGCGTACAGGTCGCCGTCGTCGGCCGGGACGAGCAGGACGTCCGCGACGGCGGCGTCCGCGATGCCGGTCAACTCGCCGTACAGGGCGCCGCTTTCCTGCCGTACGGCCGGGAAGGCGGCGCCCGGGGCGACGTGCAGTCCGACGGCCAGCGCGCCGATCGCCCGGCCGGCGGCGAGGCGGCCGAGCAGTTCGTCGTCCGCGCAGGCCAGCAGGGCCTCCGTGGCCACCACCGCGCTCGTCAGATACGGCACGGGCGCGACGGCCCGCCCCAACTCCTCCAGTACGACGGCGGCTTCACGGTGGGTGGCGCCGTGGCCGCCCTGTGCCTCGGGCACCAGGAGACCGGCGAGGCCCATGCCGTCCGCGAGCAGCTTCCACAGGGCGAGGTCGTGCGGGGCGTCGGACTCGGTGCGGGCGATCACGCCCGGCGCGTCGCAGTGGTCCGTGAGGAGGTCGCGGACGGCGGCACGCAGCGCCTCTTCCTCCTGCGAGTAGAGCAGATCGGGCTGTGCGCTCATCGGGCCAGGTCCTTCCAGGCGACGTCCTTGTCGGTGCGCGGCTCGGCGGGCAGGCCCAGGACGCGCTCGGCGACGATGTTCAGCAGCACCTCGCTGGTCCCGCCCTCGATGCTGTTGCCCTTGGCGCGGAGGTAGCGGTAACCGGCGTCACGGCCGGTGAAGTCGACCAGTTCCGGGCGGCGCATGGTCCAGTCGTCGTACAACAGGCCTTCCTCGCCGCGGAGTTCGACCTCCAGACCGCTGATCTCCTGGGCGAGGCGGGCGAACCCGAGCTTCATGCCGGAGCCCTCGAAGCCGGGCGCGCCGACGGCGAGTTGCTGGCGCAGGCGCTCGCCGGCGAGCCGGGCGACCTCGGCCTCGACCCAGAGCCCCAGCAGCCGCTGGTGCAGGTCGTGGGTGCGCAGCTCGGGGCGTTCGCGCCAGGTCCGGGAGACGGGACCGATCATGCCGCCCTCGCGGGGCAGCCGCATGCCGCCGATGGAGACGCGCTCGTTCATGAGCGTGGTCTGGGCGACCCGCCAGCCGTCGCCGACCTCGCCGAGGCGGCGGGAGTCGGGGATGCGGACGTCCGTGAGGAAGACCTCGTTGAACTCGGCCTCGCCGGTGATCTGGCGCAGCGGCCGCACCTCGACGCCGGGGTCGGTCATGTCGCAGATGAAGTAGGTGATGCCCTGGTGCTTGGGCACGTCCGGGTCGGTGCGGGCGATGAGGATGGCCCAGCGGGCGAGATGGGCGCTGGAGGTCCACACCTTCTGCCCGTTGACCACCCAGTCTCCCCCGCTCTCGGCCGCGCCCGAGCGGGAGGCACCCCCGTCCTCCCGCACCGCCCGCGTGCCCAGCGCGGCCAGGTCGGACCCGGCGCCCGGCTCGCTGAACAGCTGGCACCAGACCTCCTCGCCGACCCACAGGGGCCGCAGGAACCGCTGCTTCTGCTCCTCGGTGCCGTAGGTCAGGATGGTCGGAGCCGCCATGCCGAGGCCGATGCCGATGCGGCGCGGGTCGTTGTCGGGGGCGCCCGCGGCCGCCAACTCGGCGTCGACGACGGCCTGGAGGGTGCGCGGGGCGCCGAGGCCGCCGAGACCCTCCGGGAAGTGCACCCAGGCGAGCCCCGCGTCGAAGCGGGCCTTGAGGAAGTCCAGCCGGTCGGTGGTCGCCGGAGGGTGCGCCGCCAGCAACTCGGCGGTGCGACGCCTCAGTTCGGCTGCATCGATGGTCATGCGCCCGCTCCGTTCCCCAGCGACGGTACGACCGTGATACGGCCGGTGCTGACGCCGTCGGCGACGCGCTGCACCGCGGCCGCCGCCTCGTCCAGTGGCACCCGCTCGCTCACCAGCGGCTTGATCGCACCCCGGGCGGCCAGCTCGGTCAGCTGCTCGTTGCAGTGCTGGACCAGCTTCGGGTTCTTGGTGTTGTACAGGCCCCAGTGCAGGCCGAGGATCGAGTAGTTCTTCACCAGGGCGTGATTGAGCGCCGGGCTCGGGATGGTGCCGCTCGCGAACCCCACGACGACGATCCGGCCCTCGAAGGCGACGGTCTTGGCGGACTGGGCGTAGGCGTCGCCGCCGACCGGGTCGTAGATCACGTCGGCGCCCCGGCCGCCGGTGGCCTGCTTCACCGCGGTGACGACGTCCTCGCTCCGCCGGTCGATCACCACGTCGCAGCCCAGATCACGGGCGACGGCCGCCTTGTCGGTGCCACCCACGACGCCGATCACCGTGGCCCCGGCCGCCTTGCCGAGCTGCACGGCCGCGCTGCCGACCCCTCCGGCGGCGGCGTGGACGAGCAGCGTCTCGCCGGCTTCCAGGTGCGCCCGGCGGTGCAGGCCGAACCAGCCCGTCTGGTACCCGATGTGCAGCGCGGCGGCCTCGGCGTCGTCCAGCGAGTCGGGCGCGGGCAGCAGGGCGGCGGCATCGGCGACGGCGTACTCGGCGAAACCGCCGTGCGGCAGCGCCGGGTTGGCGATCACCCGCCGCCCGTCCTCGGTCTCCCCGCAGATCTCGACGCCGGGCGTGAAGGGCAGCGGAGGCCGCACCTGGTAGTGACCCCGGCACATCAGCGCGTCGGGGAAGTTGACGTTGGCGGCGCGCACCCGCAGCAGGACCTGGCCGTGACCGGGCGTGGGCCGCTCCACCTCCTGCAGCCGCATCACCTCGCTCGGCTCGCCGTTCTCGTGTACTTGCCATGCCTGCATGCGGGGCCTCCACGGGAGTGCTTCATCTGGCCGGAGCTGGGCCGGGGCTGACCGCATACTAAGCGGTCGCTTGCTCATCAGGGAACAGCGGACGTCAGTCGACCTGGCCGCGCGCCGCGGGCCGCGCCCGTACGTGCATCCGCTCCCCCTGCGGACCGAAGAGACTCAGGAACTCCACGGGCCCCTCCCCCGTCGACCCGAACCAGTGCGGCACCCGCGTGTCGAACTCGGCCGCCTCCCCCGCCGACAGCACCACGTCGTGCTCGCCGAGCACCAGGCGCAGCCGCCCCGACAGCACATACAGCCATTCGTAGCCCTCGTGTATGCGCGGGTCGGGCTCCTGTCTGCGCCGGGGTTCGAGGACCTTGAAGGCCTGGAGGCCGCCGGGCCGACGGGTCAGCGGCCAGAAGGTACGGCCGCCCCGTTCCAGGGGTTTTGCCCGCACGCGGGGGTCGTCGACCGGTGGGGCGCCGACCAGCTCGTCCAGCGGGACCCGGTGCGCCCGCGCGATCGGCAGCAGCAGCTCCAGGGCGGGCCTGCGCAGGCCGGACTCCAGCCGCGACAGGGTGCTGACAGAGATGCCGGTCGCCTCGGACAGCGCCGCGAGCGTCACCTCCCGCTCCTTGCGGATGCGGCGCAGCCTCGGGCCCACGCCCGCGAGAACGTCGTCGGTGGTCATGGCCGTATTGCAGAATCGGCAAACCCCTTTGTCAACCATGGCGCACCGGACGCCATGGTGGGTCGGGCGCGCTCGTTGCACCATGGCTGCATGCTGCTGGCCCGGCTCGCGCGCGTGTCCCGGGAGGTCGCCGACACGGCGGCCCGGTCCCGGAAGACCGCCCTGCTCGCGGACCTGTTCCGGGACGCGGAGGCGGACGACGCACCGATCGCCATCCCGTACCTGGCGGGACGGCTGCCCCAGGGACGCCTGGGCGTCGGCTGGAAGGTGCTCGGCAGACCCGTACCGCCGGCCGCCGAGCCCCGCCTCACCGTCCGCGAGGTCGACGCCCGGCTCACGGAGCTCGGCAAGCTCGCCGGACCGGGCTCACAGGCGCAGCGGGCCCGGCTGGTGGCCGAGTTGATGGGCGCGGCCACCGAGGACGAGCAGCGCTTCCTGTTCGGGCTGATCACCGGCGAGGTGCGGCAGGGTGCCCTGGACGCGGTCGCCGTGGAGGGGCTGGCCCAGGCGACCGGCGCGGACGCGGCGGACGTACGGCGGGCGGTGATGCTCGCCGGTTCGCTGCAGGCGGTGGCCGCGGCGCTGCTCGCCGACGGAGTGGGGGCGCTGGAGCGGTTCCGGCTCACCGTCGGGCGCCCGGTCCTGCCGATGCTGGCGCAGTCCGCCTCCTCGGTCGCCGAGGCGGTCGGCAAGCTGGGCGCCGGCGCGGTCGAGGAGAAGCTGGACGGCATCCGCGTACAGGTCCACCGGGACGGCGACACGGTACGGATCCACACCCGCACCCTTGATGACATCACCGACCGGCTGCCCGAAGTGGTCGCGGTCGCCCGGGAGTTGGGCGAGGAGCAGTTCATCCTGGACGGCGAGGTGCTGTCGTTCGACGCGGACGGGCGGCCCCGCTCCTTCCAGGAGACGGCCGGGCGGGTGGGCTCGCGCGTGGACGTGGCGAGGGCCGCCCGGGAGGTGCCCGTCTCCCCGGTCTTCTTCGACGTCCTCTCCGTCGGCGGACGCGATCTGCTCGACCTGCCGTTCGCCGAGCGGCACGCGGAGCTGGCCCGGCTGGTGCCCGAGCCGATGCGGGTGCGCAGGGCGCTGGTGTCGGGGCCGCAGGAGGTCGCGGAGGCGGACCGGTTCCTGGCGGACACGCTGGCCCGTGGCCACGAGGGCGTGGTCGTCAAGGCCCTGGACGCCCCCTACAGCGCGGGCCGGCGCGGCGCGTCCTGGCTGAAGGTCAAGCCCGTGCACACCCTCGACCTGGTCGTGCTGGCCGCGGAGTGGGGCCACGGCCGGCGCACCGGCAAGCTGTCCAACCTCCATCTCGGCGCCCGCACCGCGGACGGCGGCTTCGTCATGCTGGGCAAGACCTTCAAGGGCATGACCGACGCGATGCTCACCTGGCAGACCGAGCGGCTGCGGGAGCTGGCCGTCGAGGACACCGGCCACGTGGTGACCGTACGGCCCGAACTCGTCGTCGAGATCGCCTACGACGGACTGCAGCGGTCCTCCCGCTATCCGGCCGGCGTCACGCTCCGCTTCGCCAGGGTCGTCCGCTACCGCGAGGACAAGCGGCCGGAGGAGGCGGACACGGTCGAGACGCTTCTCGCCGCACACCCGGAGGTCCGGCCATGACGTCGCCGCCGCACCGGCGCAGCGCGGGCCTGCTGTTGTTCCGGCACACCGGCGACGGGCTGGAGGTGTTGCTGGGGCATATGGGCGGGCCCTTCTTCGCCAGGAAGGACGCCGGGGCGTGGACCGTCCCCAAGGGCGAGTACGAGCCCGACGAGCCCGCCTGGGACGCGGCCCGCCGCGAGTTCCGGGAGGAGCTCGGCCTGCCGCCGCCCGACGGGGAGGCCGTGGCACTGGGCGAGGTCCGGCAGACCGGCGGCAAGACCGTCACGGTGTGGGCGGTCGAGGCGGACCTCGACCCGGCGGCGATCGACCCCGGCACGTTCCGGATGGAGTGGCCGCCGAGGTCGGGAAAGGTCCGGGAGTTCCCCGAGCTGGACCGGGTCGGCTGGTTCGGCCTCGACCGGGCCCGGGACGTGATCGTGAAGGCGCAGGCCGCGTTCCTCGACCGGCTCGCGGAGCACGTGGGCCGCAGCGGCCCGCCGGCCGAGCGGAGTGGCTGACTCGACCGGCAGCCGGTGCAGTTGGGCTGAACAGCCGTACCCCGCATTGCGCTTCCCACCCTCGCGCGCGAAGGTCGAACCACAGTCCGCCCCAGGGAGGTCAGCCATGCCCATCGCCACGGTGAACCCGGCGACCGGCGAGACGCTCGAGACGTTCGAGGCCATGGACGACGACGAGATCGAGCGCCGGCTCGAGCTCGCCGAGGCCACGTTCCGCACCTACCGGACGACGCCGATCGCCGAGCGCGCCCGGCTGCTGAACCGGGCCGCCGACCTCCTGGACGCGGAGCGGGAGGACGTCGCCCGCGTCATGACGACCGAGATGGGCAAGCCGCTGGCGCAGGCGCGCGCGGAGGCCGCGAAATGCGCCAGGGCGATGCGCTGGTACGCCGAGCACGGTGAGGAACTGCTGGCCGACGAGGAGCCCGCCGAGGCCGACGTGAAGGACTCCGGGGCGTCGCGCGTGCGGGTGCGCTACCGGCCTCTCGGGCCCGTCCTCGCCGTGATGCCGTGGAACTTCCCGCTGTGGCAGGTGATCCGCTTCGCCGCGCCGGCCCTGATGGCGGGCAACGTGGGCCTGCTCAAGCACGCCTCCAACGTCCCGCAGACCGCCCTGTATCTGGAGGACCTGTTCCATCGGGCGGGCCTTCCCGAGGGCTGCTTCCAGACGCTGCTGATCGGTTCCGGCGCGGTCGACGAGATCCTGCGCGACGAGCGGGTCAGGGCGGCCACGCTCACCGGCAGCGAACCCGCGGGGCGTGCGGTCGCCTCCACCGCCGGGGAGATGGTGAAGAAGACGGTGCTGGAGCTGGGCGGCAGCGACCCGTTCATCGTGATGCCGTCCGCCGACATCGACCGGGCCGCGCAGGTCGCGGTGACCGCGCGGGTGCAGAACAACGGGCAGTCGTGCATCGCCGCCAAGCGGTTCATCGTGCACACGGACGTCTACGACGCCTTCATGGAGAAGTTCGTCGAGGGCATGAAGGCGCTGAGGGTCGGCGACCCGATGGAGGAGGACACGGACGTCGGGCCGCTCGCCAGCGAGCGCGGACGGGCGGACCTGGAGGAGCTGGTCGACGACGCCAGGCGCAGCGGGGCGACGGTGCTGTGCGGCGGCGAACGGCCGGAGGGGCCGGGCTGGTACTACCCGCCGACCGTGCTCGCCGACATCGACCGGGAGATGCGCATCCACCGCGAGGAGGCGTTCGGTCCGGTGGCCACGGTGTACCGCGCGGACGACCTGGACGAGGCCGTGCTGATCGCCAACGACTCGCCGTTCGGGCTGAGTTCGAATGTGTGGACACGGGACGAGGCCGAGGTCGACCGGTTCGCACGGGACATCGAGGCGGGAGGCGTCTACTTCAACGGCATGACCGCCTCTCATCCGGCGTTCCCCTTCGGCGGGATCAAGCGGTCCGGGTACGGGCGGGAGCTGTCCGGGCACGGGATGCACGAGTTCTGCAACATCACCACGCTGTGGCAGGGTGCGTGAGGTTTCCGCCGCTACGATCCGGTCTGTGAACGGCGAAGTGACTCTGCCTCTGATCGTCGACGACCGCGGCACCTTGCAGGTGGCCGCGGCCGATGTGAGCAAGCTGCTGCGCATGGTGGGCGGTCGGTGGCTGCATCTCGTCGAGACCGGCGAGGAGGGGCTCGACGAGAGCACGGTGGCCGCGTTGACCATCGAGCTCGCGAAGCTGGCCGACCGGATCGACGTCGCATGCATCGCACACAGCAGCGGGGCTCCGTAGCAGCCCTGTTGACGCGCCGATCCCGGCCCACTGATCGGGCAGGTCACAGGGCGATCCAGGCCCGCAACCCCCTGCCCGTCACGCACTGTTTGTCCCCGATTCGGAGTAACCCGGCGAGAGATCATCGCCCCGTCGGGTGAACCTGGGTGGACCACCCACTGACCGGCGGGCGCGAGCCTGCCGGACGGCGAAAGCAGGGACGGCTGATGGCTACATTGTGCAGACCCTCGGTGTCCGTACCCGAGCACGTGATCACGATGGAAGACACGCTCGAGCTCGCGCGCTCCCGCCATGCGGACCATCCACAGCTGGCGCTGGCTCTCCGGCTGATCGAGAACACGGGCGTACGCACCCGGCACATCGTGCAGCCCATCGAGGAGACCCTGAAGCACCCCGGCTTCGAGGACCGCAACAAGCTCTACGAGGCGGAGGCGAAGGCCCGCGTGCCCGCGGTGATCCAGCGGGCGCTCGACGACGCCGAGCTCCTGACCTCGGACATCGATGTCATCATCTACGTGTCGTGCACGGGCTTCATGATGCCCTCGCTGACCGCGTGGCTGATCAACGAGATGGACTTCCCGAGCACCACCCGGCAGCTGCCCATAGCCCAGCTGGGCTGCGCGGCCGGCGGTGCGGCGATCAACCGGGCCCACGACTTCTGCACGGCCTACCCGGACGCCAACGCCCTCATCGTCGCCTGCGAGTTCTGCTCGCTGTGCTACCAGCCGACCGACCTGGGCGTCGGTTCGCTGCTGTCCAACGGCCTGTTCGGCGACGGCGTCGCCGCGGCCGTGGTGCGCGGCGAGGGCGGCACGGGTGTCCACCTGGAGCGCAACGGGTCGTATCTGATCCCCAAGACCGAGGACTGGATCGCCTACGACGTCCGCGCGACCGGCTTCCACTTCCTGCTGGACAAGCGGGTGCCCACCACGATGGAGCCGCTCGCCCCGGCGCTCCACGACCTCGCGGGGCAGCACGGCTGGGACGCGTCCGACCTGGACTTCTACATCATCCACGCGGGCGGCCCCCGAATACTCGACGACCTCAGCAAGTTCCTGCAGGTCGACCCGCACGCGTTCCGGTTCAGCCGGGCCACGCTCACCGAGTACGGCAACATCGCCAGCGGCGTCGTCCTGGACGCGCTGCGCCGGCTGTTCGACGAGGGCGGACCCGATGACCGGGCGCGCGGGCTGCTGGCCGGCTTCGGCCCCGGCATCACCGCCGAGATGACCGTGGGCCGCTGGCAGCGGACGGACCAGGGGTCGCCATGATCGGCGAGAAGTCCGACCAAGTGCCCTTCAGGAGGGACACGTTGATTCGCCGGCCCGCGGCCCCGCCCGTGATGTGGTGAGCGACCATGACCACGACCGAAGGACTGGCGTCGGCCGAGGGGCTGCTCGTGCCCCCGGGCCATGGCCGCGTGGTGCAGACGCCCGCCCAGCGCGTGACGTTCAAGGTGACCGGCACGCACTCGCGGATGGCCTCCACCTTCGAGGTGGAGGTCCCGCCGGGCTTCGACGTCGGCGCCCATGTGCACTCGCGCAGCGAGGAGTTGTTCTACGTACTCGAGGGCGAGCTGGACGTGCTCGCCTTCGAGCCGAAGATACGGACACCCGACAACTGGCAGAAGTGGGAGTCGATTTCGGGCAACCGCGTGGTGCGGGCCACCCCCGGCACGGTGATCGTCGTACCGCCGGGCTGCCCGCACGCGTTCGCCAACGCGACGGACACCCCGGCGAGGATGTTCTTCCAGGCGTCTCCCCCGCCCGACCACGAGCGCTACTTCGAGGAGTTGCTGGAGATCCTGGGCAACGGGGGCCCACCGGACCACGAGGCCATCGAGGCACTGCGGAAGCGGTACGACATCGAGCAGCTGACGCCCTTGAGGCACCGGTAGGCGTCGCGGCCCCCGTGGCCCCGCGGCGCTACCGGATCGGCATGCCCGACAACGTACGCGCGATGACCAGCCGCTGGATCTCGCTCGTGCCCTCGAAGATCGTGTAGATCGCGCTGTCGCGATGCATGCGCTCCACCGGGTACTCCCGCGTGTACCCGTTGCCGCCCAGGATCTGGACGGCCTGCGCGGTGACCTTCTTCGCGGTCTCGCTGGCGAACAGCTTGGACATCGAGCCCTCGGCCGCGGTGAACGGCTTGCCGTTCACCGCCATCCAGGAGGCGCGCCAGACCAGCAGCCGGGCCGCGTCGACGGAGGTGCGCATGTCCGCGAGCTGGAAGGCCACGCCCTGGTTGTCGATGATCGGCCGGCCGAACTGCTCACGGGTCTTCGCGTAGTCGAGGGCGACCTCGTAGGCGGCCCGGGCGGTGCCCACCGCCATGGCCCCCACCGCGGGGCGGCTGGCCTCGAAGGTGGCCATCGCCGCGTTCTTCACGCGCTCGCCGCCGCCCGCCCTGGCCCGCTCCCGGGCCCGGGCGAGGCGCTCGTCCAGCTTCTCCTTGCCGCCGAGCAGGCAGGAGCCGGGCACGCGGACGTCGTCGAGGACGACCTCGGCCGTGTGCGAGGCGCGGATGCCGTGCTTCTTGAACTTCTGACCCTGGGCGAGGCCCGGCGTGCCCGGCGGGACGATGAAGGAGGCGTGCCCCTTGGAGCCCAGCTCCGGGTCGACCACGGCGACGACGACATGGACGTTCGCGATGCCGCCGTTGGTCGCCCAGGTCTTGGTGCCGTTGAGCACCCACTCGTCCTTGGCCTCGTCGTAGACGGCCCGCGTGCGCATGGATGCCACGTCGGAGCCGGCGTCGGGCTCGGAGGAGCAGAACGCGGCGACCTTGACGTCGTTGACGTCGCCGTACATCTGCGGGATCCAGGTGCCGATCTGCTCCTCGGTGCCGTTGGCGAGGACGCCCACCGCGGCGAGACCGGTGCCCACGATGGACAGGGCGATGCCCGCGTCGCCCCAGAACAGCTCCTCCATGGCCATCGGTATGCCGAGGCCGGTGGGGTCGAAGTACTGCTGGGCGTAGAAGTCGAGGGAGTAGATGCCGACCTTGGCCGCCTCCTGGATGACCGGCCAGGGAGTCTCCTCGCGCTCGTCCCATTCGGCGGCCGCGGGGCGGATGACGTCGGCGGCGAAGCCGTGCAGCCAGTCCCGGACTTCCTTCTGCTCGTCGTTGAGCTCCATGGTGAACTCGGCCATGTCCCCTCCAGCGGCGCACGTGCGTGTTACTTACGGTAACCCGAGTGTGTTACCGACGGGTAGGAAAAGTCAATTCCCTGTGCCCCGTCGGCATCCCGTTCGATACCGGGGGCCCGCCGGGTGTTAGTTTGCGCAGGCGTCACCGAAACAGCACGGGTGGGGAGAACTCATGGACACCACGCAGCGGACCGACCAACAGCGGTCCGCCGACCACCGACGGCGCGAGCTGCTGGAGGCCGCCGACCGAGTGGTGCTGCGCGACGGCCCCAAGGCCTCGATGAACGCCATCGCGGCGGAGGCCGGCATCACCAAGCCGATCCTCTACCGCCACTTCGGCGACAAGGGCGGCCTGTACGCGGCCCTGGCCAAGCGGCACACCGACGCCCTGCTCGACTCGCTGCGCGCGGCACTGGACGCGCCGGCGGCCCGGCGTGAGCGCGTCGAGTCGACCCTGGACACCTACCTCGCGGCGATCGAGGCCCGGCCCCAGGTGTACCGCTTCCTCATGCATCCGGCGGAGGGCTCCCCGAACGAGCAGGGCTTCGACGTCGGCAGGCACAGCGTGCCGGTGCTGCGCAGGATGGGCGAGGAGCTGGCGCAGGTCATCGAGGACCGGGTCGACCTCGGGCCGGGCAGCCAGCAGCTGGCACGTGTCTGGGGGCACGGCATCGTCGGCATGATGCACGCGGCGGGCGACTGGTGGCTGGGCGAACGGCCCTGTTCCCGCGCGGACTTGGTGCGCGGGCTTGCCGACCTGCTGTGGGGCCGCCTGGCGGCGGCGGGCGACAGGATGGGCGGCCCGGGCTTCTGACCGCCTCGCCCCGGACCTCGCCCGAGGCCTCCTCACACGATCCGGGAGCGCGGCCGCACCCGCGGTCGCGCCTGTGGTGTACCGGTCGCCGTTCACGGCCTCGGGCAGGTCATGCGGGGCACCGGCCCCACGGCGCCCGCGCGGCCTGCCGCAGCACCTTCCGCTTGCGCCACCCCGCGAGCCGATCCGCGTAGACGCGGCCCTCGAGGTGGTCGTACTCGTGCTGCAGGCACCTGGCGAAGAAGCCGGTGCCGTGCACCGTGACCGGCTCGCCGGTCACCGTGAAGCCCTCGACGACCGCGTGATCGTACCGCTCCGTCCCCGCCTCCAGGCCGGGCAGGGACAGACAGCCCTCGGGACCCCGGATCACCACACCGTCCGCCTCCACCAGCCGCGGGTTCACGAGGTGTCCCAGGTGACGCACGTCCTCGTCGTCCGGGCAGTCGAACACGAACACCCGCAGGCTCTCGCCGACCTGGTTCGCGGCCAGGCCGACCCCCTGCGCGGCGTACATCGTCGCGTACAAGTCCTCCACAAGTTCCGCCAGTTCGGGGCCGAAGTCGGTGACCTCGGCGCACGGTGCATGCAGTGCGGGGTCGCCGAGCAGGGAAAGCGGCCGGACGCGCCCGCGGGCGCCCGGGATCGAGCCGTGTCGCATGGCGGCAAGGGTACGGTCCTCCCAGCCGCGCGAAGGGCGCGCGGACGCCAAGACGGTGCCACGATTCGGGCACGTGAGTGGATCTCGATAGGCTGAGGGCCACGCCACGTTGCCAAACGGCTCAGGCGCGGCGCGTACGCAAGGAGGATCGAGGACTGATGGCAGGCAACTCGGACCCGCTCTCGCCGCGGGCCAAGCTGGCCGTGACGGCGGGCAAGGCGGTCGCGGCGGCATCACGCGCCGCGGGGCGCGGCAGCGGATCGGTGATCGGCGGCCGGGTCGCCCTGAAACTCGACCCCGACCTGCTCGCCCGGCTCGCCCAGAACCTGGATGTGATCCTGGTCTCGGCGACCAACGGCAAGACCACGACCACGCGGCTCATCGCGGAGGCGCTGCGCGCCGCGGGCCCGGTCGTCTCCAACGCGCTGGGCGCCAACATGCCGGCCGGCATCACCTCGGCGCTCGCGGGCGACTCGGACTCCCGGTTCGCCGTGATCGAGGTCGACGAGAAGTACCTCGCGGGTGTGGCCCGGGACACCGACCCCAAGTGCATCGCGCTGCTCAACCTCTCCCGCGACCAGCTCGACCGCGCCGCCGAGACCCGGATGCTCGCCGAGAACTGGCGCGAGGGCCTGGCCGGGTCCAAGGCCGTCGTCATCGCCAACTGCGACGACCCGCTGGTGGTGTGGGCCGCGTCCTCCTCCCCCAATGTGATCTGGGTCGCGGCCGGCCAGATGTGGAAGGACGACGCCTGGTCGTGCCCGGCCTGCGGCGGCGTGATGCAGCGCCCCGGCGACGACTGGTTCTGCGGTGAGTGCGGCTTCCGCCGCCCGACCCCCGCCTGGGCGCTCTCCGGCGACCACGTCCTCGACCCGCACGGCTCGGCGTGGCCGATCCACCTCCAACTGCCGGGCCGCGCCAACAAGGCCAACGCGGCCAGCTCCGCGGCCGTCGCCGCCGTCTTCGGGGTGCCCCCGCAGGTCGCCCTGGAGCGCATGTACCAGGTGCAGGCGGTCGCGGGCCGCTACGACGTCGTCCAGTTCGAGGGCCGCGACCTGCGCCTGCTGCTGGCGAAGAACCCGGCCGGCTGGCTCGAGACGTTCTCCCTGATCGACCCGCCGCCGGCCCCGGTGGTCCTCTCCGTGAACGCGCGCGGCGCCGACGGCACCGACACCTCCTGGCTGTGGGACGTGGACTACACGCGCCTGACCGGCCACCCGATCTTCGTCATCGGTGACCGCAAGCTGGACCTCGCCGTGCGTCTGGAGGTCGCAGGCCAGCACTTCCAGGTCTGCGACAACCTCGACCAGGCCGTGCAGCTGGCCCCGGCCGGCCGGATCGAGGTCATCGCGAACTACACCGCGTTCCAGGACCTTCGCCGCCGCGTCGGCAACTGACCGCATCTTTCAACGGAGTGACGATCCCTTCATGAGCGACAACCAACTGCGGCTGGTGTGGATCTACCCGGACCTGCTCAGCACCTACGGCGACCAGGGCAACGCGCTCGTCGTGGAGCGCCGGGCCCGGCAGCGCGGCCTGGACGTGGCACGACTCGACGTGCGCAGTGACCAGCCGATCCCGACGTCCGGTGACATCTACCTCATCGGCGGCGGCGAGGACCGGCCGCAGCGACTCGCGGCCGAGCGGCTGCGCCGCGACCAGGGTCTGTACAAGGCCGTGGAGAACGGCGCGATCCTCTTCTCCGTGTGCGCCGGCTACCAGATCCTCGGCCACGAGTTCATCAACGACCTCGGCCAGCGCGAGCCGGGCCTCGGCCTGCTCGACGTGATCTCGACGCGCGGCGAGGGCGAGCGCTGCGTCGGCGACGTCCTCGGGGACATCGACCCGCGCCTCGGCCTGCCCCCGCTGACCGGCTTCGAGAACCACCAGGGCGTCACCCACCTCGGCCCCACCGCCCGACCCTTGGCCCAGGTCCGGTTCGGCCGGGGCAACGGCACGGGAGACGGCACGGAGGGCGCGTACAACGACACCGTCTTCGGTACGTACATGCACGGCCCGGTGCTCGCCCGCAACCCGCAGATCGCCGACCTGCTGCTGAAGCTGGCGCTCGACGTGAACGCGCTGCCGCCGACCGACGACCGCTGGTACGAGGCGCTGCGGGGCGAGCGCATCGCGGCCGCGGAGCAGTCCGCCTAGCAGCCCGGGGCTCATGGGTCCGCCTGACAGGCCGTCCGCTCACATGGGCGGGCGCGTCCAGCAGGCGGACGCCCGCTGCGGGGCCTCCCCCCGGCGCCGGTAGGGTGGCCGGAAGAGACAAGCCGGACAGCGTGGTCCGGTCGACAGGACCACGTGGAGAAGGTATTTCGGCCTATGCGCATTGGTGTCCTCACGTCCGGCGGCGACTGCCCCGGACTCAACGCCGTCATCCGGTCCGTCGTGCACCGTGCGGTCGCCGACCACGGCGACGAGGTCATCGGTTTCCGGGACGGCTGGAAGGGTCTCCTGGAGGCCGACCACGTCAAGCTCGACCTCGACGCCGTGGGCGGCATCCTGACCCGCGGCGGCACCATCCTCGGTTCGTCCCGGGTCCGCCCGGAGCAGCTGCGGGACGGGGTGGAGCGGGCCAGGGGCCATGTCGAGGAACTGGGCCTGGACGCGATCATCCCGATCGGCGGCGAGGGCACGCTGAAGGCGGCCCGGCTGCTGTCCGACAGCGGCCTGCCCATCGTGGGCGTGCCCAAGACCATCGACAACGACATCGCGGTCACGGACGTCACCTTCGGCTTCGACACGGCCGTGACCGTCGCCACCGAGGCCCTGGACCGGCTGAAGACCACGGCCGAGTCCCACCAGCGCGTGCTGATCGTGGAGGTCATGGGCCGCCACACCGGCTGGATCGCGCTGCACTCCGGCATGGCGGCCGGCGCCCACGCCATCGTCGTACCGGAGCGGCCCTTCGACATCGAGGAGTTGACCCGCACGGTCGGCCGGCGCTTCGAGGCGGGCAAGCGCTTCGCCATCGTGGTGGCCGCCGAGGGGGCCAAGCCACGCCCCGGCTCGATGGACTTCGACGAGGGCGGCAAGGACGTCTACGGCCACGAGCGCTTCGCCGGGATCGCCCGGCAGCTCTCCCTGGAGCTGGAGCGGCGCCTCGGCAAGGAGGCCCGACCGGTCATCCTCGGGCACGTCCAGCGCGGCGGGACGCCCACGGCGTACGACCGGGTGCTGGCGACGCGCTTCGGCTGGCATGCGGTGGAGGCCGTCCACCGCGGGGAATTCGGCCACATGACCGCGCTGCGCGGGACCGACATCGTGATGGTGCCGCTGGCCGAGGCGGTCGAGACGCTGAAGACGGTGCCCCAGGACCGCTACGAGGAGGCCGAGTGCGTCCTGTAGGACGCCGCTGAGCCGCCCCAGCGAAACCGCCCCCGGTCACGGACGTGGCCGGGGGCGGTTCTACCCTGGTGCGGACAGAGGCGCCCAACCCCCCACAGGCGCACAACCCCCACGAATTCAGGAGCCGGCGGATGGATCACAGCGGGCACGGCATGACGATGGATCTGCCGCCGTTCACGCTGGGACGCGGTCTCGAGTGGTCGGCGGACCCGTTCTTCCTCGTCGCCTGTCTGGTGGGGCTCGGGCTGTACGGATGGGGTGTCGTACGACTGCGGCGGCGCGGTGACGCGTGGCCGGCCGGGCGGACGGTGTCGTACGCCCTCGGCGTGCTGACCATCGGGCTGATGATGTGCACCCGGCTGAACGACTACGGCATGGTCATGTTCAGCGTGCACATGGTGCAGCACATGGTGATCAGCATGCTGTCGCCGATCCTCATCCTGCTGGGCGCCCCGGTCACGCTGGCGCTGCGTGCGCTGCCCGTCGCGGCGCGGGGGCGCAAGGGTCCGCGCGAGCTGCTGCTGGCCCTGCTGCACAGCCGCTACATGCGGATCATCACCCACCCCGCGTTCACGATCCCGCTGTTCATCGCGAGTCTGTACGCGCTCTACTTCTCCCCGCTGTTCGACTTCCTGATGGGGTCGAGGGGCGGGCACATCGTGATGATGGTGCACTTCCTCGCCGTGGGCGTGGTGTTCTTCTGGCCCATCATCGGTGTCGACCCCGGTCCGCACCGGCCGGGTTATCTCATGCGGATGCTGGAGCTGTTCGCGGGCATGCCGTTCCACGCGTTCTTCGGTATCGCGCTGATGATGGCGTCGACGCCGATGGTCGAGACGTTCCGCAACCCGCCGGCCTCGCTCGGCATCGACGCGCTCACCGACCAGAGCTCGGCGGGCGGCATCGCCTGGGCGTTCAGCGAGATCCCGTCCGTCCTGGTGCTGGTCGCCCTGCTGTTCCAGTGGTACGGCTCCGAGCAACGGCAGGCCAGGCGCAAGGACCGGGCGGCCGACCGGGACGGCGACAAGGAACTCCAGGCTTACAACGCCTATTTGGCCTCACTGAACGCACGCAAGGGCTGAGGGCCGCCCCGCTCACCCCCAGCGCGCCCGTGGCGAACCCGCGAGGAGCGCCCCGGGCGGCGGCTCGCCCGCGTCGGAGCGCCCCACCGCAAGCGCGCTCTGAAGCGCCCGGCGAGGACCCGCACGGCCCGGGTGGCGCGGGCCGGCGCGGAGGCCCGGCACGCGGCGGGACCGCGCGACCTCGTGGACCGTCGAGGACCCCTGGAAATCGGACACCCATGTCGTCGTCTGCGCCGTTCGGAGGCAGAACGGGGCACCATGGAGGGACACGAACCATGAGGAGGGTCGCGATGCCCGGTTCTTCGAACGGTTCCACGAAGGCGATGGGAGTGCTCACGGTCGGCGGACTCGTCGTGGTGACGGCCTACACGGTGGCGCTCGGCGGCAACGGCTGGCTGTGGTTCGGCTGGGTCGTCCTGGTTCTGCTCACGCTCACCATGGTCGTCACGCGGGACGCGTGAACCCGTCCGCCGGCGCACCGGGATCCGAGCCGCGGGCGCTCACTCGGTCCTGAGGCGCCCCGCCGAGTGCACCCCTGGCTGGTACTTCGGCAGCCGGGCGGTGATCTTCATGCCCGCTCCGGCCGCGGTCTCGATGACGAGGCCGTGGTCGTCGCCGTACACCTGGCGGAGCCGGTCGTCGACATTGGACAGGCCGATGCCGCCCGAGGGGCTGATCTCGCCGGCGAGGATGCGGCGCAGCTGCTCGGGGTCCATGCCGACGCCGTCGTCCTCGATGACGACCAGGGCCTCGGCACCGGCGTCCTGCGCGGTGATCTGGATGTGGCAGGCGTCGGCCTTGCCCTCCAGCCCGTGTTTGACGGCGTTCTCGACGAGGGGCTGCAGGCACAGGAACGGCAGCGCGACCGGCAGCACCTCGGGGGCGATCTGCAGGGTGACGGAGAGACGGTCGCCGAAGCGGGCGCGGACGAGGGCCAAGTAGTGGTCGATGGCGTGGAGCTCGTCGGCGAGGGTGGTGAAGTCGCCGTGCCTGCGGAACGAGTAGCGGGTGAAGTCGGCGAACTCGAGGAGCAGTTCGCGGGCGCGCTCGGGGTCGGTGCGGACGAACGAGGCGATCACCGCGAGCGAGTTGAAGATGAAGTGCGGGGATATCTGGGCGCGCAGGGCCTTGATCTCGGCCTCGATGAGCCGCGTACGGGACTGGTCGAGGTCGGCCAGCTCCAGCTGGACGCTCACCCACCGGGCCACCTCGCCGGCCGCCCGGACGAGGACGGCGGACTCGCGCGGCGCGCAGGCCACGAGCGCGCCGTGCACCCGGTCGTCGACGGTGAGCGGCGCGACCACGGCCCAGCGGACCGGGCAGTCGGCGATCTCGCAGGCGAGCCGGAACGCCTCGCCGCGGCCGGTCTCCAGGGGGCCCGCCAACCGCGCCATGATCTCGCCGCGGTGATGGCCGCCGACGCCGTCCCAGGCCAGCACCGCATGATGGTCGGCCAGGCACAGCGCGTCCGTGCCGAGCAGCGTGCGCAGCCTGCGGGCCGAGCGGCGCGCCGTCTCCTCGGTGAGCCCGGCGCGCAGCGGGGGTGTGGCGAGGGAGGCGGTGTGCAGGGTCTGGAAGGTGGCGTGTTCGACGGGCGTCCCGAGCCCGCCGAGACTCTCCGGCCGTGCCGTGCGCCGCCCGAGCCAGAAGCCGCCGGCGAGCAGCGGAAGCACGGCGACGCACAGCCCCGCCAGGAAACCACTCACGCCGTCGCCTCCACGCACCCCTTGACCTGCACACCGCTCACGCCCCGGCCCCCGGCCCTTCCGGCACACCGCTCACGCCTTCGCCTCCGCCCGCAGTTCCTCCGGCAGGTGGAACCTGGCCAGGATCGCCGCCGTTCCGGGCGGCACGCGTGCCGCGGTGGCCAGGGACACCAGCACCATCGTGAAGAAGGCGAGCGGCACCGACCACAGCGCGGGCCAGGCAAGCAGGGCGTGCAGCGGCCCCGTGCCGGGGAAGCCCGCCATGGTCGCGGCCACGGCGACCAGTGCGGAGCCGCCTCCCACCACCATTCCCGCGGCCGCCCCGGGCGGGGTCAGCCTCCGCCACCAGATGCCGAGGACGAGCAGCGGGCAGAACGACGACGCCGACACCGCGAAGGCGAGTCCCACCGCGTCGGCGACCGGGAGGCCGCCCACCAGCACGCTCGCGGCCAGCGGTACGGCCATGGCGAGCACCGTGCCGAGCCTGAAGTGCCGTACGCCGCGCGCCGGGAGGACGTCCTGGGTGAGGACGCCCGCCACGGCCATGGTCAGCCCCGACGCCGTGGACAGGAACGCGGCGAAGGCGCCGCCCGCGACCAGCGCGCCGAGCAGGTCGCCGCCCAGGCCGCCGATCATCCGGTCGGGCAGCAGCAGGACCGCCGCGTCCGCCTGGCCGGTGAGGGTCAGTTCGGGGGCGTAGAGCCGGCCGAGGGCGCCGTACACGGGCGGCAGCAGGTAGAAGCCGCCGATCAGGGCGAGGACGGCGACGGTGGTGCGGCGAGCGGCGCCGCCGTGCGGGCTGGTGTAGAAGCGGACGACGACGTGCGGCAGGCCCATGGTGCCGAGGAAGGTGGCGAGGATCAGTCCGTACGTCGCGTACAGCGGGCGCTCCTCGCGGCCGGCGGCGAGCGAGGTGGACATGCCGTCGTCAGCGCCCCGGGCGGCGGTGGGGACGCGGGCGCCGGGGGCGAAGGTCAGATGGGTGCCGCGCTCGATGCGGTGCGTGCCGGCCGGGAGCCTGACCCGGGCGGCCTCGCGCGGGCGGCCGTCGACCGTGCCGGTCACGGTGACCGTCAACGGCCGGTCCAGGGCGAGTTCGACGGTGTCCTGGACGTGGACGGAGCGCTGCCGGCGGAAGGCGGCCGGTTCGTCGAAGGGGTGGTGGGGGGCGCCGTCGCCCTGCCAGGCGAGGGTCAGGAAGAGGGCGGGGACGAGGAGGGCGGTGAGCTTGAGCCAGTACTGGAAGGCCTGGACGAAGGTGATGCTGCGCATGCCGCCCGCGGCGACGGTGGCCACCACGACCGCGGCCACGATGAACCCGCCGAGCGCCTCGGGCGCACCGGTGAGCACCGACAACGTGAGCCCCGCGCCCTGGAGTTGGGGCAGCAGGTAGAGCCAGCCGACGCCGACGACGAAGGCCCCGGCGAGCCGTCGTACCGACTGCGAGGCGAGCCGGGCCTCGGCGAAGTCGGGGAGCGTGTAGGCGCCGGAGCGGCGCAGCGGGGCGGCGACGAACAGCAGCAGGACCAGGTATCCGGCGGTGTAGCCGACCGGGTACCAGAGCATGTCGGGGCCCTGGACGAGGACCAGGCCGGCGATGCCGAGGAAGGAGGCGGCGGAGAGGTATTCGCCGCTGATGGCCGCCGCGTTGAGGCGGGGGCCGACGGTGCGGGAGGCGACGTAGAAGTCGGAGGTGGTGCGGGAGATGCGCAGCCCGAAGGCGCCGACGAGGACGGTCACGACGACGACGAGCGCGACGGCGGGGACCGCGTAGCCGGAGTTCATCGGTCCTCGACGAGGTGCACGAAGTCCCGTTCGTTGCGCTCGGCGCGGCGCACGTACCAGCGGGCGAGCAGGACGAGGGGCGCGTACAGGCAGAAGCCGAGGACCAGCCATTCGAGGCGGCGGGCCTCGGGGGCGGCCGCGAACACCAGCGGCAGCGGGCCGACGAGGAGGACGAGGACCGCGAACGCGGCCAGGGCGGCGCGCAGTTGGGTGCGCATGAGGGAGCGGACGTAGGTGTGGCCGAGGGTGGTCTGTTCGTCGATCTCGGTGCGCGGCCGGTAGTAGCCGGAGGTCCGCCGGATGCGGCGGGGCGGTCCGGTGACGACGACGCGGCGCTCGGTGGGCTCCACTGGGGCTACCCCTGTCCCGCGGTCCGGCGCATCAGCAGGTCCCGCAGCTCGCGGGCGTGGCGGCGGCTGACCTGGAGTTCCGCGGTGCCGACCAGGACGCTCACGGTGCCCGCGTCCAGGCGGAGTTCGCCGACGTGGCGCAGCGCGACGAGGTGGCGGCGGTGGATGCGGACGAAGCCGCGGGAGCGCCAGCGGTCCTCCAGGGTGGACAGGGGGATGCGCACGAGGTGGCTGCCGCGGTCGGTGTGCAGGCGGGCGTAGTCGCCCCGGGCCTCGACGTGGGTGATGTCGGCGACGGCCACGAAGCGGGTCACGCCGCCGAGTTCGACGGGTATGTGGTCGGGGTCGGGTTCGTGCACGGGGATCCGCGGTGCGGCGCCGCGCAGTTCGGCGGCCCGGCGCACGGCCTCGGCGAGGCGTTCCTTGCGGACGGGCTTGAGGACGTAGTCGACGGCGTCGAGGTCGAAGGCGCGGACGGCGAAGTCCTCGTGGGCGGTGACGAACACGACCAGCGGGGGCCGGGCGAACCCGGTGAGCAGCCGCGCCATCTCCAGTCCGTCGAGGCCGGGCATCTGCACGTCGAGGAAGACCACGTCGATGGCCTCGGGGCCGTCCGGGCCGGACTCCAGGGCGCGGGTGATGCGGCGCAGCGCCTCGGTCGCGTCGCCGGCTCCCTCGACGCTGCTGACGCGCGGATCGGCGCTCAGCAGGTAGAGGAGCTCCTCCAGCGAGGGTCGTTCGTCGTCGACGGCGAGGGCGCGCAGCATGAACGTGGAGTGTAGGAGGAATCCGGACCACTGGACATGTCGCGGGCGTGGACGTACCCGCTGGATACGGTGCCCTACAGTGCCCGCATGAACAGCAGGGCGGCCCAGTTCGACGAGCTCGACCGGAAGATCATCACCGCGTTGATGGCGAACGCCAGGACCAGCTTCGCCGAGATCGGCGCGGCGATCGGCCTGTCGGCCACCGCGGTCAAGCGGCGCGCCGACCGGCTGCGCGACACCGGCGTGATCACCGGGTACACGGCCACGGTGAAACCGTCGGCGCTGGGCTGGCGCACGGAGGCGTACGTCGAGGTGTACTGCGACGGCGCGGCGCCGCCCAGGCGGCTGACGGAGGTGGTCCGCAACCACCCGGAGATCGCTGCGGCGATGACGGTGACGGGCGGCGCGGACGCGCTGTTGCATGTGCGGGCGCGGGACGTCGAGCACTTCGAGGAGGTGCTGGAGCGGATCCGCACGGTGCCGTTCATCCGGAAGACGATCAGCGTGATGGTGCTGTCCCACCTTCTCCCCGACAGCCCGGAGGCGGGCGCCACCCACCCGGCGCCGGAATAAACCTACCGGCGCGCAGCGGTCCTGCGTTTGCGCCGCTGACAACGCAGCATTCGTGCGCGGACACGCAGCAGTTGTTCCTTGTCGCCCGTCTGTGTCGCTTCCTACCTTGGTCTCACCCCTGAGTCGTCATCGCAGGAATGCGGAGGAACCCCTCTGTGCCCGACAGCCGTGTGCCGCGCCTAAGGCGCTTCCTTGTCTGCGAACCCAGACACTTCGCCGTGCAGTACGCGATCAATCCCTGGATGCATCCCGACACCCGTGTCGACGTGGACCTGGCCCAGGAGCAGTGGCAGGCGCTGATCGACGCCTACCGCACCCACGGCCACACCGTCGACAGCGTGGAGCCGGTCCCCGGCCTCCCGGACATGGTCTTCGCCGCGAACTCGGCCGTCGTCGTCGGCGGCCGCGTCTTCGGCTCCCTCTTCCACGCGCCCGAGCGCCGCCCCGAGTCGGGCCACTACGACCTGTGGTTCAAGAAGGCCGGCTATGAGGTCCATCGGCCCGGTTCGGTGTCCGAGGGCGAGGGCGACCTGGTCCCGACGGGCCGTTACGTCCTGGCCGGTACCGGCTTCCGGACGACGCGCGAGGCGCATCGCGAGGCGCAGGAGTTCTTCGGCGTGCCCGTGATCAGCCTGACGCTGGTGGATCCGTACTTCTACCACCTGGACACGGCGCTGTTCGTCCTGGACGACGGCGACGACACCCACGGCGGCAACATCGTGTACTACCCGGAGGCGTTCTCGCCGGGCAGCCGCGCCGTCCTGGAGCGCCTGTACCCGGACGCGGTGCTCGCCACCCGCGAGGACGCGATGGCCTGGGGCCTCAACTCCCTCTCCGACGGCCGCCATGTCTTCATCGCGCCCCAGGCCGAGGCCCTCGCCTCGCGCCTCGCCGACCACGGTTACGTCCCCGTCCCCGTCGACCTGTCGGAGTTCCACAAGGCCGGCGGCGGCATCAAGTGCTGCACCCAGGAGATCCGTTCATGACAGCGCCCGTCCATGCACCCGCCCGCACCCGTACGTCGGCCGACCTGATCCGTGCGGAGGAGCCGGTCCTCGCGCACAACTACCACCCGCTGCCGGTCGTCGTCGCCCGCGCCGAGGGCACCTGGGTGGAGGACGTCGAGGGCCGCCGCTACCTCGACATGCTGGCCGGTTACTCGGCCCTCAACTTCGGCCACCGCCACCCCGCGCTGACCGAGGCGGCCCACCGCCAGCTCGACCAGCTGACCCTCACCTCGCGCGCCTTCCACAACGACCGGCTCGCCGAATTCGCCGAGCGCCTGGCCGCGTTGACCGGCCTGGACATGGTGCTGCCGATGAACACCGGCGCCGAAGCGGTCGAGAGCGGCATCAAGCTGGCCCGCAAGTGGGCGTACGACGTGAAGGGCGTCCCCGCCGACCGGGCCACGATCGTCGTCGCGGCGGACAACTTCCACGGCCGTACGACGACCATCGTCAGCTTCTCCACCGACGAGACGGCGCGTACGGGCTTCGGCCCCTTCACGCCGGGCTTCAAGGTCGTGCCGTACAACGACCTGGCCGCGCTGGAGGGGGCGGTCGACGAGAACACGGCGGCCGTGCTGATCGAGCCCATCCAGGGCGAGGCCGGGGTCGTCATCCCGGACGACGGCTACCTCGCCGGGGTCCGGGAGCTGACCCGGCGCAAGGGCTGTCTGTTCCTCGCGGACGAGATCCAGTCGGGCCTGGGCCGCACCGGCCGTACGCTCGCGGTCGAGCACGAGTCGGTCGTCCCGGACGTGCTGCTCCTCGGCAAGGCGCTGGGCGGCGGCATCGTGCCGGTGTCGGCGGTGGTGGCCCGGCGCGAGGTGATGAGCGTGCTGCGCCCCGGCGAGCACGGCTCGACGTTCGGCGGCAACCCCCTCGCCGCGGCGGTCGGCACGGCCGTGGTCGAACTGCTGGAGACGGGCGAGTTCCAGCGCCGGGCCGCCGAGTTGGGCGTGATCCTGCGGGACGGACTTCAGGCGCTGGTCGGCAAGGGCGTCGTCGGCTTCCGCGCGCGCGGGCTGTGGGCCGGCGTCGACGTCGACCCCACCATCGGCACCGGCCGCGAGGTCAGCGAGCGCCTCATGCGAGAGGGCATCCTGGTCAAGGACACGCACGGCTCCACGATCCGGCTGGCGCCACCGCTGACCATCACGGGCGAGGAACTCCAGTCCGCGCTGGGGTCGTTGGAGAAGGTACTGACGCAGGGCAGCTGAACCGGCGGGCCTCGGTGTCTCCCGTGCAAGGGCACGAAGGACGCAGGGGAGACACCGAGGCCGCCAGGTCACCGGCGGGTTCGCTGCCGGTCAGCGCTCCTGCAGCAGTTGCCGCATCTCCTTGATCTCGGCGTTCTGGGCGGTGACGATGCCGTCGGCCAGGGTCTTGGCCGGGCCGTAGGAGCCCTTGGCCTTCTCCTGGGTGGCCATTTCGACGGCGCCCTGGTGGTGGTCGACCATCATGGTCAGGAACATCGTGTCGAAGTCCTTGCCGGTCGCCTTCTTCAGCCGGTCCATGTCCTTGGCGGGCATCATCCCGGGCATGCCGGCCTTGCCGGGGGAGCCCGCGTGGCCGGAGTGGTCCATGCCGGGCATCCCCTGCATCGGCACGTCCTGGCCCCAGGACTTCAGCCAGCCGCTCATCCTGGTGATCTCCGGGTCCTGGGCCTTCTCGATGCGGGAGGCCAGGTCCCTGACGCGGGCGGAGGAGGCGCGGTCGGGGGCGAGTGCCGCCATCGCCAGGGCCTGCTGGTGATGCGGGATCATCCCCTGCGCGAAGGAGACGTCCTGGGCGTCGTGCCCGCCGACGGCGGCGGACGCGCTCCCGGACGACGAGGCGCCATGCCCCTCGTGGTGGCTGCCTGCTCCGTTGCCGCCACAGGCGGCGAGGACGAGAGCGGCGGTGGCGGTCGCCGCGACGAGGGCGGCGCGGCGCGCCGCAGGACGAAGACGGAAACGACGGTCGGTCATGCGATGACTCCTGCTGTGCGAATGCCGTACGCATGCGGTACGGACGCGGCACGCATGCGCTGCGCATGCGGCACGGAACGGATGTCGGGCACGCTGAGGACCGCATCGGCCGGTGGGCCGGACGCGGCGTTGGTGCCTCTAGATCCGCAGGAGTTGGAGTTCCGCCAGGGAAGGTGGCGCACGGGCGCCGTCCGGTGCCGTGGCCGGGTGGGAGCCGCCGGAGTCGGCCCGTACGGCGGCGGCCACCGGGTCGGGAGCGAGCGCCGGCAGGACGGGCCCTTCGCTCACGGCTCCCGAGGCGCAGGTGGGATCGGCGTGCCGGGCATGATGTCCACCGCAGTGGCCCTCGTCCGGGCAGTCGCCACCGGGGGTGACGGCGACGGCGGTGAGGGCGCCGGCGGCCGCCATGTGCGGGGCGGCAGCGTGCTCCCGGTGCCCCATGGCTCCGCCGGGAGCCAGGGCGTGCATGCCGAGCAACCCGGACAGCAGCCCCAGCACGAGCAGCAGTCGCCACCGCCCCAAGGGCGGTCGCGCAGCGCACTGCTCGGATCGCTTCATCGGGCTCACCCTATGAGGCCGCTCCGGAGGCCCGCAGGCCGGGGCGCGCACATGGCGGAATACGGGCGGCGGCCACCCACCGCCTCACCCTCACGATTGCGCCACCCTGCGTGATCGGGTTGATGCACACGGTCGGGCGGCGCACGCTGTTCCGGCGGTCACCCGCACCCGCGTTACCGCCCGACCCGTTCCCCGCGACGACACCTGCGCTTACACTTACACCCCCATCACACGCCGGTTGACCTGCAAAAACACGGTGCCACGCGATCCCGCCAGAGTGAGGAGCGACCCCTCTTGTTCTATTACGTGCTCAAATACGTGCTGTTGGGGCCCCTGCTGAAACTGGTCTTCCGGCCCCGGATCGAGGGACTGGACAACGTCCCGGCGTCGGGCCCGGCCATCATCGCCGGCAACCACCTGTCGTTCGCGGACCACTTCCTGATGCCGGTCATGCTCAAGCGGCGCATCACGTTCCTCGCCAAGGCCGAGTACTTCACCGGGCCCGGCATCAAGGGCCGCCTGACCGCGTTCTTCTTCCACAGCATCGGCCAGATCCCGGTGGACCGCTCCGGCAAGGAGGCGGGTCAGGCCGCGATCCGTGAGGGACTCGGGGTGCTGAGCAAGGGCCAGCTGCTCGGCATCTACCCGGAGGGCACCCGCTCGCACGACGGCCGCCTGTACAAGGGCAAGGTCGGCGTCGCCGTGATGGCGCTCAAGGCGGGCGTCCCGGTCGTGCCCTGCGCGATGATCGGCACCTTCGAGGCCCAGCCGCCGGGCAAGGTCGTCCCGAAGATCCACCCCGTCGTCATCCGCTTCGGCGAGCCCCTCGACTTCTCCCGCTACGCCGGCATGGAGAACGAGAAGGCCGTCATCCGCGCCGTCGCCGACGAGATCATGTACGCGATCCTGTCGCTGTCCGGGCAGGAGTACGTCGACGAGTACGCGGCCGTCGTCAAGGAGAAGGAAGCGGCGGCGAAGGGCGTGAAGGAGCGCAAGTTCCCGCGGGCTCCCCTGGGTTGACCCCGCAGCCCGGGCACCGGTGTACGGCTCTCAGCCGAGCAGGGTCAGCGCCTCGTCCAGCAGCCGCCTGAGCCGCAGCCCGTCGGACGCGACGGCGCTCACCAGTACGGCGGGCCCGGCGAGCGGGGCGATCACCGCGGACTCCCCCAGCATGCGCGGCGCCACCGGTTCGTCGCGGAACTCGGGCCGCACGATGACGAGTTGCCCCACGGCGCGATGTCGCGCCAGCACGGCGGGCCCGTCCCAGCCGCCCGGCGCTCCCGGGCCGCAGGCCAGCTCCTGGTCGAGAACGGTCCGCCCGGCGACGCGCACCGTGAGACGGCTGCTCAGTGTTCCGGGATCTTCCCCGACACGCCCCAGCACCTGCTCCTCGCGCAGCACGAGCCGCGCCTCGCGACCGAGCTCGGCCACCGTGGTGACGCACAGCTCGCTCCCGCCGGCCGAGATCAACTGCTCGGGGAGCCAGCGAAGTTCACCCCCGTCGGCGACGTCGAGCCGTACGTCGTAGCGCGCCGCGTCCTTGACCTGCCCGGGCAGCGCGATGGTCGCGGCGGCCGACCGAACGTCCAGCCGGGCCCCCTCCCCCACCCGCGCCTCCACGGCGAGGCGGTCGCCGCCGAGCGGTGCGCTCATCGCCCCGACGAGCATGACGCGCGCCTCGGTCCCGGCGGCGCGCGTGCGTCGCAGCGCCAGCGGCCCCTCGCCCTCCAGCACGGGCAGCGCGGTGCCCCCTCGCCCGTCGTTCCGGGCGACGATCCGCGCGGTGGCCCGCACTCCGCTCACGCTCACGCCCTCCACTCGGCGAGTCGCGCACGCACCCAGTCGGCCACGTCCGCGACTCCGGCCTCGCTGCGCAACGACTGGAAGACCACGGGGAGTTCGGCGCGCTGGGCCTTCGCGTCGGCGGCCATCCGCGCCAGGTCGGAGCCGACGTGCGGCGCGAGGTCGGTCTTGTTGACGACGAGCAGGTCGGCCGTGGTGACGCCGGGACCGCCCTTGCGCGGGATGTCGTCGCCGCCGGCCACGTCGATCACGAAGATCTGCGCGTCCACGAGGCCCTTGGAGAAGGTGGCCGTGAGGTTGTCCCCGCCCGACTCGACGAGGACGAGGTCCAGCGGCCCCGCCTCGTCCTCCAGGTCCTCGACCGCTTCGAGGTTGGCGGAGATGTCGTCGCGGATGGCGGTGTGCGGGCAGGCTCCCGTCTCCACGGCCGTGATCCGCTCGGGCGGCAACACGGCCTCGCGCAACAGGAATGCGGCGTCCTCGCGCGTGTAGATGTCGTTGGTGACGACGGCGAGCGACCACTGGTCCCGCAGCGCCCGGCACAGCGCGGCGACGGTGGCGGTCTTCCCTGACCCGACGGGGCCGCCGAGCCCCACCCGCAGCGCACGGCGCGAGCCGTCGGTGCGATGCGCGTCCGCGCTCACGGCGGAGGGACCGTGCGGGTCGGTGTGGTCGAGGTGCATGGTCGGCTCCTGTGGGTCGGTCGGCTCGGTCGGTCAGGATGCGATGAGTGGCTTCGCCGGTCAGGAGGCGAAGAGGCGGACGGGCCATGCCGCGTGTGCCTCGGCGCCGATCTCCAGCAGGGGCGCCGAGGCCGCGGGCAGCGCATCGACGGTGTCCTCGGCGGCGCACCTGTTCGCCGCCGCCACCGCCCGGTCGACGACCCGGTCCAGCTCCGGCGCGAGCCGGGCCAGCACTGCGGTCGCCTCGAAGGGGTCCAGGCTCAGCAGGCGCACCGTCGCCGTCGCCGGCCCGCTCACGCTCTCGTACGCCGCGCAGTAGGCCGCTTCGTCCGCCCCCAGCCCTGCCGCCCGGGCGACGAGCCCCAACACCACCGGCTGATGGGCTCCCTTGGGGAAATCCCGTGCCACGGCGTCGAGTTCACCGCACGGCCAGGTCGCCCGGCCGGCCCGCAGCAGCTGCCGCCCCAGCCGACGGGCAGCGCCGCGCAGCGCGGGCGACGGCGACCGTGCATCGGCCGCCGCGTCCAACTCCCGTACGTCCGCACCGAGTACGGCAGCCGCGGCCAGCGAGGCCGCCACCAGCCCCGCGGTCTGCAACCGCCCCCGGCAGAAGTCCTCCAGGCTCGTGGCCCCGGTGATCCGCCCGGCCTTGACGGCCGCCTCCGCCCCGCCGGAGTGCGCGTGCCCTCCGGCGGGAAAGCGGCCGTCGGCCAGAACGAGGAGCGCAGCCCGTGTCATCACAGTCCCGTCAGAAGAGGAAATACCGCTGGGCCATGGGCAGTTCGGCGGCCGGAGTCGCCTCGACGAGCTCCCCGTCGATGTGCACGGCGAAGCTGTCGGGATCCACCCGGACCCGCGGCCGCGCGTCGTTCTCCTTCATGTCCGCCTTGGTCACCCCGCGCGTCGACTCGATGGCGACGAAGCGCTTGCCCAGCCGCAGCCGCTCCGGCAGCCCGTCCTCGACGGCCGGCGCCGCCACGAAGTTGACCGAGTTCGACGCCGGAGCCCGCCCGATCGCTCCGTACATCGGGCGCGGGAGGATCGGCTGCGGGGTCGGGATGGACGCGTTCGCGTCGCCCATCTGCGCGTAGGCGATCTGCCCGCCCTTGATGACGAGTTGCGGCTTGACCCCGAAGAACGCGGGCTCCCACAGCACCAGGTCGGCGAGCTTGCCGCTCTCCACGGAGCCGACCTCCCTCGCGAGTCCCTGCGCGAGCGCCGGGTTGATCGTGTACTTGGCGACGTAGCGCCGTACACGATGGTTGTCCGCGCGCCCGTCCCCCGGCAGGGCGCCCCGCCGCCGCTTCATCACGTGCGCCGTCTGCCAGGTCCGCAGGACGACCTCGCCCACGCGCCCCATGGCCTGGGAGTCGGACGAGATGATGGAGATCGCGCCCAGGTCGTGCAGGATGTCCTCGGCGCCGATCGTCGACGGCCGGATGCGGGACTCGGCGAAGGCCAGGTCCTCCGGCACCGCCGGGTTCAGATGGTGGCAGACCATCAGCATGTCGAGGTGTTCCTCGGGGGTGTTCACGGTGAACGGCCGCGTCGGGTTGGTCGAGCTCGGCAGCACGTGCGGCTCGGACACCACGGTCATGATGTCCGGCGCATGCCCGCCGCCCGCGCCCTCCGTGTGGTAGGCGTGGATGCCGCGGCCCGCGATCGCGGCGAGCGTGTCGCCCACGAACCCGGCCTCGTTCAACGTGTCCGTGTGGATGGCCACTTGGATGCCCGTCCGGTCGGCGACGGTCAGCGCGGCGTCGATGACGGCCGGGGTGGAGCCCCAGTCCTCGTGCAGCTTCAGGCCCACTGCTCCGCCGCGGATCTGCGACAGCATCGCCTCGTGCGAGACCGTGTTGCCCTTGCCGAGGAAGCCGACGTTGAGCGGATAGCCCTCCATCGCCTCCAGCATGCGGGCCAGATGCCAGGGACCGGGTGTCACGGTGGTCGCCTTGGAGCCCTCGGCCGGACCGGTGCCGCCGCCGACCAGTGTCGTGACGCCCGAGGACAGCGCCTCGTCGGCGATCTGCGGGCAGATGAAGTGGACGTGCGCATCGATGGCACCCGCCGTCAGGATGCGCCCGTTGCCCGCGACGACCTCGGTCTCCGGGCCGATGACCAGTTCCGGGTGCACCCCGTCCATCGTGTCGGGGTTGCCCGCCTTGCCGATCCCGGTGATCCGCCCGTCGCGGATGCCGACGTCGGCCTTGACGATCCCCCAGTGGTCGACGACGACGGCGCCGGTGATGACGGTGTCGGGGGTGCCGTCCGCGCGCGTGGCACGCGACTGGCCCATGGACTCGCGGATGACCTTGCCGCCGCCGAACACGGCCTCGTCCCCGGCGAGTCCGGGGCCGCCGCTGCGGTCCTCCTCGATCTCGATCAGCAGATCGGTGTCGGCGAGCCGGATCCGGTCCCCGGTGGTCGGGCCGAACAGATCGGCGTACGCGGCACGGGAGATCTCAGTCATCGAGGGCACCTCCGGTCTCCCCGCGCAGCCCGGGCACGACCCGGGCACCGGCGAGCGGGACGAGTTCGACGTCGACGGGGATGCCGGGCTCGAAGCGCACGGCGGTGCCGGCGGCGACGTTCAGCCGCTTGCCGCGCGCGGCGCTCCGGTCGAACTCCAGGCCCGGGTTGGCCTCGGCGAAGTGGTAGTGGGAGCCGACCTGGACCGGCCGGTCGGCCGCGTTGAGGACGGTGAGCCGGGTGACCTCGCGTCCCTCGTTGCAGACGATCGGGCCCTCGGCGAACAGGATCTCTCCGGGAATCATCGCCCGCCCCCGTCAGACGATCGGGTCGTGGACGGTGACGAGCTTGGTGCCGTCCGGGAAGGTCGCCTCCACCTGGACGTCGTGGATCATCTCGGGGATGCCCTCCATGACGTCGTCACGGGTGAGCAGCTTGCGCCCGGAGGACATCAGCTCGGCGACGCTGCGGCCGTCCCGGGCGCCTTCGAGGATGTGCGAGGTGATGAGCGCGACCGCCTCCGGGTGGTTGAGCCGGAGGCCGCGGGCCCGGCGCTTCTCCGCCACGTCGGCCGCCACATGGATCAGCAGTCGCTCCTGCTCGTGCGGGGTCAGTTGCACGTCCCACCTCACCGTCCTCGCCCGGACCGTGCGGGATCCGGTTGCCGCCGTCACCGGGCAACGTCCCTGGTGGCGTGGAGGGCAGGGTAGTTGGACCGCGTTTCGGGCGCGTTACTTCCGCGGGGAACGCACAGGTCGGCGGCTACGCACCGTCCGTCCTCCGGTGTTCGGCCGCGATGCCGAAGCGCCGCTGGTCGCGGGGCGCGGGGCCGACCTCGTGGACGCCGGAGACCGAGCTGATCACCTGCTCCTCCGCGGGCGCCTGGAGCTCCTCGAGCCGTTCCAGGTCGGCGGCGGAGACGAGGGCGACGAGAGGCTTGCCGTGCCGTGTCACGACGACGCGCTCACCGCCGTACACCACCCGGTTGATCAGGTCGGCGAGCTCAGCCCTGGCTTGCGTCACCGGAATCTCGTAGGCCATACCCCCAGCTTACGGGGCACCCCCGGACACGCTCCCGGTCCGTGCGGCGATAGCCCGGGACAAGGTTCTGTACGTCCTGTACATTTTCAACAGAGAGCACGGAGAGCAGAGCGCGCGCAGACCTCTGCCGGAGTCGGCTCTGCCGCGAGGAGGGGTATGTCATGACTCGACCAGCCGCCCGCTACGTCCTGCCCGAGTTCACCGAGCGCACGAGCTCCGGTCAGCGCACGCTCGATCCGTACTCGAAGTTGCTCGAGGAGCGGATCGTCTTCCTCGGCACGCCGATCGACGACACGTCGGCGAACGACGTGATGGCGCAGTTCATGCACCTCGAACACGACTCCCCGGACCGGGACATCTCGCTGTACGTCAACTCCCCCGGCGGCTCGTTCAGCGCGATGGCGGCCCTCTACGACACGATCCGGTACGTCAGCTGTGACGTGGAGACGATCTGCCTGGGCCAAGCCGGCTCGTCGGCGGCGGTGCTGCTCGCGGCCGGCACGCCGGGCAAGCGGTTCGCGCTGCCGGGGGCGCGGATGCTGATCCAGCAGCCGTCGCTGCCCGAGCCGGTGCGGGGGCAGCCCAGCGATCTGGTCATCCAGGCGGAGGAGTTGACCCGGGTCCGCGCCCTTCTGGAGGACATGCTCTCCCGGCACACCGGGCGCGCCCCGGAGCAGGTGCACGAGGACCTCGAACGGGACTTGATCCTGGACGCCCAGGGCGCGCTGGAGTACGGCCTGGTGGACGGGATCATCACCAGCCGCAAGGCCTCGCGCGGCACACCGGATTCGAGGTGAGCCGCCGATGCTGCCACCCGAACTGCCGCCGCTGCCCGCTCTCACGTGCGCCGAGGGCGAGTTGATCGACCGCTACCTCGACGTGGTCGACCTGCTGGGCCGGATCAATCCGGCGCAGAACGCGGGCACGTACGGCGGACTGCGGGCCGCCCAGGCCCTGGTCCGCAAGGCGGTGGAACTCCGTGACGCGCTGAGCCTGATGCACCAGCGGGGCGAGACGGAGCTGCACGCGGCCACCCTGGCATGTGCCTTGCGGGTGCTGGACGGCGAACGCCGCACCGCCCGCGTGACCGTGCCGTCGGACGGCTCGGGCTGACGAAGAACACCGGCCCGGTCGCCACCCCGGTCCGGGCCTCCGGGCCCGAGTTCAAACGGCCCGAACGACGTACCCCTGTTCGGCGTAGACGAGCGACTTTTTTCGGGGCATCGCGGGTTGCACGGGACGCGCGCGCGAGGAGCGCGCCGAGCGCTTCCGCGCTGGTCCGGGGGTACGTCGACTCCTCGCCCGGTATGCGGGCACCCGGGTATCCACCCGAACGGGCCAATAGTGACGCATTCCTCACATACCCGGTTCCATTGGGATATTCGGACTCCAGTGAGTCAAGATCCCTGTCTGACGACAAGCCCCCGCCACCGCGGCGGGGCGGTCCGGGCGGACGCCGAGTCCTGCCGCCGCCCGGATGACCGGTCGACGGCAGTGGATCGGCAGGAGTGGAGGACCCGAGCAAGACGGGTCGCCCAGCGGACACCGGTCCGCTGTGCGCAGCCCTTGGGGTGAAGCCGCGGCAACGCGGCCGGGCAACTTCGCCAGCCCGAATCCGACAGGTCATCCTTCACAGGCGGCTGACGAAGGGTTGCGCATGATTGCGCTCAATCGCGTCCCGTCTCTCGTGGCCCGGGCCGGCACGGCCTCGGCCCTCACTCTCGCCGCCGTGGGCGGCTCGATCGTGGTGCCGGGCATGGCCTCCGAGGCCGCGGCCGCCGCCACGGCGACCAAGGCACTCCAGATCGCGGCCTCCAAGAAGGGCTCCCCGTACCGATGGGGCGCCACCGGACCGGGCAGGTTCGACTGTTCCGGGCTCACGCTGTACTCGTTCAAGAAGGTGGGCAAGAGCCTGCCGCGTACGGCGGCCCAGCAGTACAACAGGACCCACCATGTGTCGGCCCGCCATCGCAGGGCCGGGGACCTGGTGTTCTTCCACTCGGGCTCACGCGTCTACCACGTCGGCATCTATGCCGGGAAAGGAAGGATCTGGCACGCCCCGAAAACCGGGGACGTGGTGAAACTCCAGAAGATCTGGACGAGGAGCGTCTGGTACGGCCGGGTCGGCTGACCCGGCCTTTTTCTTGTCCTACGGCTCCTGCTGTCCCGCGGCGGTCACCGGCTCGGCCGGTACCGTCCAGGGGAGTTGGATGGAGACGGTCTTGCCGCCCTCGCGGGTGGGGCGGATGCGCAGCTTGCCACCGCATTCGGCGGCGAGCCAGCGGATGATGACCATGCCGCGCCCGTTGTCCTGCTGGACGGCCGCGGGAAGTCTCTTCGGGAACCGCGGGTGACTGTCGGTGACGCCGATGCGCAGGTGTTCGTCACGGACGAGCATCATGTCCACCCTGAAGGTGGGCGACTGCCCGAAGGTGTGCTGCACGGAGTTGGTGGCGAGTTCGGAGACGATGAGCCGGACGGTGTCGGCCGCTTCCGTGTCCGAGGGCAGGCCCCACTCCGCGAGCGTCCCCAGCACGAAGGAGCGGGCCGCGGAGACCGAGGCGGGATCGCTCGGCAGAGTGACGGATGCTTCCAGATGGTCTGCCATGGCGACGTCGTCCCTTTCCCACGGGACCGTAGTCCGACACGGAGCGGATGGTTCGCGTACGGTCCCGCACTGGTGCTTCGCCGTCAGACTGCCACCGCCGTGCCGGTCACGGTGCCGATCCACCGAGATATGCATATATCTGTCGCTCAAAGCGGTGAACTCTGCGACGGCAGACCGTATTTGGGAGGCTTGAAGGGAGTAAGGAGGAGCCCATGCAGCATGGTCCCGCGGTGCGCCGGCGGAAACTGGGCGCCGAACTGCGCACCCTGCGCACCGGCGCCTGCCTCACGAGCGGCGAAGCGGCCCGCCTGGTGGGCTGGCACCAGTCGAAGGTGAGCCGCATCGAGACGGGCGCCAGTGGCGTGAAATCGGCCGATGTGCGGTTACTCCTGGACGCCTACGGTGTGACGGACGGCCAACTACGGGAGTTACTCCTGGCGTTGGCGAACTCCGAGGACGGTGGCGGCCGGCACCACTGGTGGCACGCGTACCGTGGGGTACTGCCACCCGCCTACCGCGACTTCATCAGCCTGGAGTCTCAGGCGAGCGCGATGCGCACGCTGGAGACGTCGGTGGTCCCGGGGCTGCTGCAGACACCCGCGTACGCCCGGGCGGTGACGTGGGCGGCCGTGGGCGGGCCGGACGACGAGCCCGACGACCGGCTGGACGCCCTGGTGGAGGTGCGACTGGCCCGGCAGGAGGTCCTGCGCGCGGACCCTCCGCTGGAACTGACCGCCGTCCTCGACGAGGCGGTGCTGCGACGGCAGGTGGGCGGGCCGGAGGTCATGGCGGGGCAACTGAACAGGCTGATGGAGGCGGGGCGACTGCCCCAAGTAAGGCTTCAGGTCCTGCCGTTCGCGGCCGGCGCACACATCGGCATCACCGGCCCTTTCGTTATCTTCTCATTTCCGAGCACATCTGATCTGGATGTAGTTGTTCTCGACCACTTGACGAGTAGCCTCTACCTCGAGCGGAAAGAAGTCCTCCAGGCCTATACGGAGGCCTTCAACACCCTTCAGATCCACGCCCTTTCACCTGAGGACTCGTTGGATTACATCGCCGGGATAGGTGACGGCGCGTAAGGAGGCACCATGTCCGCACTGCCTCGGAACGTACCTACCAGTACCGATCTGCACGGTGTGCGGTGGCTGCGCAGCAGCTACAGCACCGGAGCCAACAACTGCGTGGAGACGGCTCGGCCGCGCCGCGGTCCCTGGACCGGGCTGCTCGCCGTACGCGACTCCAAGGACCCCGCCGGACCCGCGCTGCTCTTCTCTCCCCGGAGCTGGACGGAGTTCGTCGGCGCGTTCCGGTGACCCCGCACGCCCCGACCGAACCCCACGCAGCCCGACCCGACTGCCCCCGCTGACCCGTTCCCCGACCCGCGACGCACGGCCGTGTCACGCCGACTCATGGTCGCGCTTCGCCGATCACACGCACAGCGCGTGCGATCTCGGTCTCGGACAGGTCGGCGCGGGCGGTCAGCCTGAGCCGTGAGATCCCGTCGGGCACGGAAGGAGGACGGAAGCAGCCCACGGCCAGGCCCGCCCCTCGGCAGTCGGCCGCCCAGCGCACGGCCGCCTCCGGGGACGGCGCCCGCACGGAGACCACCGCGGCGTCCGGCCGTACCGCTTCCAGACCGGCGGCGGTCAGGCGTGCGTACAGGTCGGCGGCCACCTCGCGCGCCCGCGCCGCCCGCCGCGGCTGTCCGCGCAGCAGCCTGAGGGCCGCCAGGGCCGCGCCCGCGGCGGCGGGGGCGAGGCCCGTGTCGAAGATGAACGTCCGTGCCGCGTTGACCAGGTGGTCGATCACGTGCGCGGGACCGAGCACGACCCCGCCCTGGCTGCCCAGTGACTTGGACAGGGTGGCCGTGACCACGATGTCGTCGGCGCCCGCGAGTCCGGCCGCGTACGCGGCTCCCCGGCCGCCGTCGCCGAGGACGCCGAGTCCGTGGGCGTCGTCGACGAGCAGCCCGGCGTCACGCTCCCGGCACGCCGCGGCCAACTCGGCCAGCGGCGCCGCGTCCCCGTCGACGGAGAACACCGTGTCGGACACGACGACGGCCGCCCCCTCGTGCGTGTCCAGCGCCTTGCCCACGGCGTCCGGATCGGCGTGCCCGACGACCTGGGTTGCGCCGCGGGCCAGGCGACAGCCGTCGATGAGGGAGGCGTGGTTGCCGGCGTCGGAGACGATCAGCGAGCCGTGCGGTCCCAGCGTGGTGACCGCGGCGAGGTTGGCGGCGTATCCGGAGGAGAAGACCAGGGCCGCCTCGAAGCCGCAGAAGCCGGCCAACTCGCGCTCCAGCTCGGCATGGAGCTCGGTGGTGCCGGTGACCAGCCGGGACCCGGTGGAACCGCCGCCCCAGGCGCGCGCGGCGGCCGCGGCCCCCTCGACGACCTCGGGGTGGCGGGCCAGCCCCAGGTAGTCGTTGCTCGCGAGGTCCAGGAGCGACGAGTCGGCGGCGCGGGGCCGCAGGGACCGTACGAGCCCGGCGCGGCGGCGCTGCTGCGCCTGGTCGTCGATCCAGCCGAACGCCATGGCTCCTCCGCGGAATTTGTAGGCAATGAACAGACACTAGCCGCACGCCCAGCCACCCAGGGTGTGGCAATACCCACACGTCGAACCGCGTCCGTTGTGCGGTCCCTCCTTGGCCTGGGGCGGTCCCGTAGGACAGGATCGGGCCTCATGGACCTGCTGAACACGCTGGTGGACAAGGGGCTTCGGCGCGAGCTGCCGACCCGCGAGGAAGCGCTCGCCGTACTCGCCACCTCCGATGACGACCTGCTCGACGTGGTGGCCGCGGCCGGCAAGGTGCGACGGCACTGGTTCGGCCGGCGGGTGAAACTCAACTATCTGGTCAACCTCAAGTCCGGCCTGTGCCCGGAGGACTGCTCCTATTGCTCGCAGCGCCTCGGGTCGAAGGCCGACATCCTGAAGTACACCTGGCTCAAGCCCGACGAGGCCTCCCAGGCCGCGGCCGCGGGCCTCGCCGGGGGAGCCAAGCGGGTCTGTCTGGTGGCCAGCGGGCGCGGTCCGACGGACCGGGACGTGGACCGGGTCTCCGAGACGATCAAGACGATCAAGGGCCAGAACGAGGGCGTCGAGGTGTGCGCCTGCCTGGGCCTGCTGTCGGACGGTCAGGCCGAGCGGCTGCGCGAGGCGGGTGCGGACGCGTACAACCACAACCTCAACACCTCCGAGGAGACGTACGCGGACATCACGACCACGCACACGTACGCCGACCGGGTGGACACGGTGCAGAAGGCGCACGCGGCCGGTCTGTCCGCGTGCTCCGGTCTGATCGCGGGCATGGGCGAGAGCGACGAGGACCTGGTCGACGTCGTCTTCTCGCTGCGCGATCTCGACCCGGACTCGGTGCCGGTGAACTTCCTGATCCCGTTCGAGGGCACCCCGCTCGCCAAGGAGTGGAACCTCACCCCGCAGCGCTGTCTGCGCATCCTCGCGATGACGCGGTTCGTCTGCCCGGACGTCGAGGTGCGGATCGCCGGTGGCCGGGAGGTGCACCTGCGCAGCATGCAGCCCCTCGCGCTGAACCTGGCCAACTCGATCTTCCTCGGCGACTACCTCACCAGCGAAGGCCAGGCGGGCAGGGCCGACCTGGAGATGATCGCCGACGCCGGCTTCGAGGTGGAGGGCGCCGGCGAGGTGACGCTTCCGGAGCACCGGGCGGCGGTCGCGGGCGGCTGCGGATCGCATGCCGGGGCGGGATGCGGATCGGACGCCGTAGCCGGGTGCGGGTCGCACGAGCACGAGGGCGGCGGGGTCTGCGGCTCCGTTCCCGCTGCGGCTTCGCAGGCGGGCGAGGCGCGTACCGATCTCGTCGCCGTCCGCCGCCGCGGCGCCGGAACGGACCTCGCACCCAATGCCTGACCTGCCCGGCCTCAGCGTCCCGGAACTGCTGGAACTCGACCGGCGGCACGTCTGGCATCCGTACGGCCCGATGCCGGGACGTGCCGAACCGCTCGTCGTGGAGTCGGCGAACGGCGTCCGGCTGAGGCTCGCGGACGGCTCGGGCGAACTCGTCGACGGCATGTCGTCGTGGTGGTCGGCGATCCACGGCTACAACCACCCGGTGCTCAACGAGGCCGCGCGCGAGCAGCTCGGCCGAATGAGCCATGTGATGTTCGGCGGGCTCACGCACCAGCCCGCCGTACGCCTGGCAAAGCTCCTTGTCGACATGTCGCCCGAAGGGCTGGAGCATGTGTTCCTCGCCGACTCCGGCTCGGTGTCGGTCGAGGTCGCGGTCAAGATGTGCCTGCAGTACTGGCGTTCGCTCGGCCGTCCGGAGAAGCGGCGGCTGATGACCTGGCGCGGCGGCTACCACGGTGACACGTGGCAGCCGATGTCCGTGTGCGACCCCGAGGGCGGGATGCACGAGCTGTGGACCGGGGTGCTGCCGCGCCAGGTGTTCGCCGACGCGCCGCCCGCGGAGTACGAGGAGTCGTACGCGGAGCATCTGCACGAGCTGATCGGGCGGCACGCCGGCGAGCTGGCCGCGGTCATCGTCGAGCCGGTGGTGCAGGGCGCGGGCGGGATGCGGTTCCACTCCCCCGCCTATCTGCGGGTGCTGCGCGAGGCGTGCGACGCGCACGACGTGCTGCTGGTGTTCGACGAGATCGCGACCGGCTTCGGGCGTACGGGCGCGCTGTTCGCGGCGGAGCACGCGGCGGTGACCCCGGACGTGATGTGCGTCGGCAAGGCCCTGACCGGCGGCTACCTGACCCTGGCCGCGACGCTGTGCACGTCACGGGTGGCCGACGGCATCTCGCGGGGCGACGTACCGGTGCTGGCCCATGGCCCGACGTTCATGGGCAATCCGCTGGCGGCTGCCGTGGCCTGCGCGTCGATCGAGCTGCTGCTCGGGCAGGACTGGCGCGGGGAGGTCAAGCGGATCGAGGCGGGGCTGCGGGACGGGCTCGCTGCGGCCGCGGAGCTGCCGGGGGTGCGGGACGTCCGGGTCCTGGGCGCCATCGGGGTCGTCCAGCTCGACCACGAGGTGGACATGACGGCCGCCACCCGGGCTGCCGGGCGCGAGGGCGTGTGGCTGCGTCCGTTCCGCGACCTGGTCTATACGATGCCGCCGTACGTCACCGGTGACGCGGACGTGGCACGGATCGCGCGCGCGGTGTGCGCGGCGGCGCGGGAGGGATGAGATGCCGGTACTGGTGATCACGGGCACGGGCACGGAGGTCGGCAAGACGGTCACGACCGCCGCGGTCGCCGCCGCGGCGGTCGCGGCCGGGCGGTCGGTGGCCGTGCTGAAGGCCGCTCAGACGGGCGTGGGACCGGCCGAGCGCGGGGACGCGGACGAGGTCGTCCGGCTCGCCGGCGCGGTGACGGCCTCCGAACTCGCCCGCTATCCCGAGCCGTTGGCACCGGGAACGGCGGCACGCCGGGCGGGTCTGCCCCCGGTGCACCCGCACGAGGTGGCCGAGACCGCCGCCAAGCTGGCCACCGAGCACGAGCTGGTGCTGGTGGAGGGGGCGGGCGGCCTGCTCGTGCGCTTCGACGCCGCGGGCGGCACCCTGGCGGACGCGGCGGGCCTCCTGAACGCGCCGGTCCTGGTGGTCGCCTCGGCCGGCCTCGGCACACTGAACGCCACCGAACTGACGGCATGCGAACTGCGTTCACGGGGCGTCGAGTTGCTGGGTGTCGTGATCGGCAGCTGGCCCGCCGCCCCCGACCTGGCCTCACGGTGCAACGTGGCCGACCTCCCGGACGTCACCGGCGCCCCCCTCCTCGGCGCCCTGCCCGCCGGAGCCGGAGCACTGCCGCCGACGGACTTCCGTGCCACGGCACCGGACTGGCTGGCGCCACGGCTGGACGGGACGTGGGACGGGGAGGCGTTCCGGATGCGGGAGGCACCCTGAGGCAGGGCCGTGGGGTGCCGTGTCCCGCACGTGGCACGCGGCCAGAGGTGCGCACCTTCATCGCATAAGCGATCGGCAGGGTGCGACGGGCCCCGCGCGGGGAACAAGCACCCGTAGGTCCGTTCTGTCCGGGAGGTCTCCATGCGGCTGTCGTCCGCCGGCTCCGGCAAGGTGGCGCGGGACTGCGTCCACCACCCGCTGTTCGCCCGCTACTACGCCCGTATCAGCGTCGGCGCGGAGACCCGGTTCGGGATGGCCGGGGTGCGCGAGCGGCTGCTCGCCGGGCTGTCCGGGCGGGTGATCGAGGTCGGGGCGGGCAACGGCCTGAACTTCGGCCACTACCCGGGCACCGTCTCCGAGGTCGTCGCGATCGAACCGGAGCGCCTGCTGCGGCAGTTGGCCGTCCGGGCCGCCCTGCGCGCGCAGGTCCCGGTCGACGTGGTGCCGGGTGCGGCGGAGGCGCTGCCGGTGAAGAGCGAGGGCTTCGACGCGGTCGTGCTGTCCCTGGTGCTGTGCAGCGTCCGGGACGTGGGGCGGGCCCTGGGCGAGGTACGGCGCGTGCTGCGGCCGGGCGGTGAGGTGCGGTTCTTCGAGCACGGCCGGGGCGGCGGCCCTGCGATGGCCTTCACCCAGCGCGCCCTGGACCGAACGGTGTGGCCGCACCTCACCGGCGGCTGCCATCTCGCCCGCGACCCGATCGCCGCGCTGAGAGACTCCGGGTTCGAACTCGGCCCGTACCGGCGGATGATGATGCCGGAGCACGGGCCGGCGCTCCCCACCTCGTACTGCGTGCTGGGCACGGCGTGGCGGCCCGAGGCCGAGGAGCCCGCGCCGCAGGACTGACCCCCGGGTCCGCCCGTCCGATCCGGCCGGCGGATCCGCCGAAAGTTGCCCCTTACACCGACGACTGGGACCCGACCCTGGGGCGGAGAACGCGTCGGCCCCAAGAGGGATACCGGGTGTGCGCCCGCTCACACTACGCTCGGGCTGGCCTCAGGACGTCAGGCGAGCGAGGGAACTCAAAGGGGGACGTAGTGTCCACATCCGCTGCGGAGCACACGCCGGAACCGGCGCAGGCCGACGGGGTCGCCGCCCGTGCCCGCGGACTGACCAAGGCCTACGGATCGGGCGAGACCGCGGTGCTCGCCCTGGACTCGGTGGACGTGGACATCGCGCGCGGCCGCTTCACCGCGGTCATGGGGCCCTCGGGCTCGGGGAAGTCCACGCTGATGCACTGCCTCGCCGGGCTCGACACCGTCTCGGCCGGCCAGGTGTGGCTGGGCGCGACCGAGATCACGGGGCTGAAGGAGCGCGAGCTGACCCGGCTGCGCCGGGACCGGATCGGCTTCATGTTCCAGTCGTTCAACCTCATCCCGACACTGAACGCCGCCGAGAACATCACCCTGCCCATGGACATCGCGGGCAAGAAGCCCGACGAGAAGTGGCTGGACCAGGTCATCGACACCCTCGGGCTGCGGGACCGGCTGACGCACCGGCCGGCCCAGCTCTCCGGCGGCCAGCAGCAGCGCGTCGCCTGCGCGCGGGCGCTGGCCTCCCGGCCCGAGCTGATCTTCGCGGACGAGCCGACGGGCAACCTCGACTCGCGGGCCGGCCTGGAGGTGCTCGGGTTCCTGCGGGACGCCGTCGACCAGCTCGGGCAGACCGTCGTCATGGTGACCCACGACCCGGGCGCTGCCGCCCACTCCGACCTGGTGCTCTTCCTCGCCGACGGGCGGATCGTGGACCGGATGGAGGCGCCGACGTCGGAGGCGGTGCTGGAGCGCATGAAGCGGTTCGACGTGGCCCGCGGCCCGTTCGACGGTCACAGCACCGGCACCGGCACCGACACCGAGGAGGACTGACCCGGTGCTGAAGGCAACGCTCAGGAGCTTCCTCGCCCACAAGGGACGACTGGTGCTGTCCGCGCTGGCCGTCGTCCTGTCCGTCGCGTTCGTCGCGGGCAGCCTGATCTTCTCCGACACGGTGAGCCGTACCTTCGACCGGCTCTTCGCCTCCACCTCCGCCGATGTGACGGTGGAGCCGAAGTCGGACCTCAAGTCGTCCGTGCCGACCGGCGCCGTCCGGACGGTGCCCGCCTCCCTCAAGGACCGGGTCGCCCGGGTCGACGGGGTCGCGGACGCCCACGCGGACGTGTCCGTCCAGAACATCGTGGTGGCCGACCGCCACAACAAGTCCGTCGGCCCGACCACCGGCGCCCCGACCATCGCCACCGACTGGTACGTCACCGACCGCAGCCCGGTGGAGCTGACCTCCGGCCACGCGCCGCACGGCGCCGGCGAGGCCCTGCTCGACGCGGACACCGCCGACAAGAAGCACGTCCGGATCGGCGACACGCTGACGGTGCAGGCGCAGCCCGGCACGTTCAAGGTACGGATCGTCGGCATCGTCACCTTCACCACCACCAACCCGGGCGCCGCCCTCCTCTTCCTCGATCCCGCCGTCGCACCCCGGGAGTTGCTGGGCGCGCCCGACCGCGCCACCGCCATCTCGGTGGACGCCGCGAAGGGCGTGAGCGACGCGGCGCTCAAGCGCCGCATCGGCGCGGCGATCGACACCGGCCCGTACGACCTGAAGACCGCCGGCGAACAGGCCAAGTCGGACGCCGCGGACCTCGGCGGCTTCCTCGACGTGATCAAGTACGTGATGCTCGGCTTCGCCGGGATCGCGGTCCTGGTCGGCGTCTTCCTGATCGTCAACACCTTCTCCATGCTGATCGCGCAGCGCACCCGCGAACTGGGCCTGCTGCGCGCCCTGGGCGCCGACCGGCGGCAGGTGCGGCGCTCGGTGCTCACCGAGGCGGTGCTGCTCGGCCTGGTCGGCTCGACGCTGGGCCTCGCGGCCGGCATCGGGCTCGCCTTCGGGCTGATCAGGCTGATGAGCGCGTTCGGCATGAACCTCAAGGCCACGGAGATGGTCATCGGCTGGACGACGCCCGTGTCGGCGTACGTCGTCGGGGTCGGCGTCACCTTCGTCGCGGCGTACCTCCCCGCGCGGCGCGCGGCCGCCGTCTCGCCCATGGCGGCGCTGGCGGACGCCGAGATCGCCGGTGTGGGGCGGCCGTTGCGGACGCGCGCGATCGTCGGCCTTCTCGTCGGGGCCGCGGGTGCGGCCGCGCTCGCGGGCTGCGCGGTGGCGACGAAGACCGCCTCCGCGGCCTCCCTCCTGAGCCTCGGCGTCGTCCTGACGCTCGTCGCGACCGTGATCGCCGGGCCGCTGCTGGTCCGCCCGATGATCCGCGTGCTCGGCGCGGCCTTCCCTGCGCTGTTCGGCTCCGTCGGCCGGATGAGCCAGCGCAACGCCCTGCGCAACCCGCGCCGTACGGGCGCCACGGCGGCCGCGCTCATGGTGGGCCTGGCCCTGGTCGGCGGCATGTCGGTGGCGAGCGCGTCCATGTCCAAGTCGTTCGACCGGCAGATCGACAAGACGCTCGGCGCCGACTTCGTGATCCAGAACGCCAACTACCAGCCGTTCACGCAGGAGATCACCGACAAGGTGCGCGCGACGCCGGGCGTGGGCCTGGTGGTACGGCAGCGGTTCGCGCCGCTGGCGGTGCGGCTGCCCGACGGCAGGCGCATCGAGACGACCGCCGCCGGATACGACTCCCGGGTCGACGACGTCGCCCACGTCACCTACGCGCGCGGAGGCACCGCGGCCGCGTTGGCGGACGGGCACCTCGGCATGGACGCGGACTTCGCCAAGGACCACGGCGTGCGGCTGGGCAGCTCGGTCCCGGTCGAGTTCCCGGGCGGCCGGAAGACGGAGCTCAAGGTGGGAGCCCTCACCGAGCAGGACGGCGGTGACGGGTTCGGCATGCAGGGCGGCCTGTTCTTCGGCATCGCCACGGTCGAGAAGTACATCCCCGGCGGCCAGGACTCCGCGCTGTACGTCGACAAGGCGCCCGGCACCACCGCCGACCAGCTGCGCTCGCACCTGAAGAAGACGCTCGGTGCGTATCCGCAGGTGCAGGTGCGCGACCAGGCCGACTACAAGAAGCTGGTGCACGACCAGATCGCGGTGCTGCTCTACCTCGTGTACGCACTCCTCGGGCTCGCCATCGTGATCGCAGTGCTCGGCGTGGTCAACACCCTCGCCCTGTCGGTCGTGGAGCGCACCCGCGAGATCGGGCTGCTGCGCGCGATCGGGCTCGCCCGGCGGCAGTTGCGCCGGATGATCCGCCTGGAGTCGGTGGTGATCGCGGTGTTCGGCGCGGTCCTCGGGCTGGGGCTGGGGCTGGTGTGGGGCGTGTGCACACAGCGGGTCCTGGCGCTGCAGGGCATGAAGGAACTCGCGATCCCCTGGTCCACGATCGTCGCGGTGGTGATCGGCTCGGCCGTCGTGGGCATCGTGGCGGCGCTGCTGCCGGCGCTGCGTGCCTCACGCATGAACGTGCTGGCGGCCATCGCGCACGAGTGATGAAATCGCGGACGAGTCTCAAGTCGCTTGCTGCCGAGGAGGGTTCATGCCGCGCCCGTTCCGCTTCGGGGTCACCCTGTTCATTCCCGCGCCCGCCGCACAGTGGCGCGCCAAGTGCCGGCGCGCCGAGGCACTCGGGTACGACGTGATCCTCGTCCCCGATCACCTCGATATGCCCGCGCCGTTCCCGGCGCTGGTCGCGGCCGCCGAGGCGACCGAGCGGCCGCGGCTGGGCACGTTCGTGCTGAACGCGGGTTTCTGGAACCCCGCGCTGCTGGCCCGCGAGGTGGCGACCACGGACGCGCTGACCGGCGGCCGCCTCGAACTCGGCCTCGGCACCGGCTACGCACAGGAGGAGCACGACACCGCGGGCCTGCCCTTCGGCTCGCCGCGCGAGCGGGTGGACCATCTGCGGTGCACGGTCGCGGAGTTGGACCGCCTGCTCGGCTCCGAGGAACAGCGGCCGCAGCCGGAGCAGCAGCGGGTGCCCCTGATGATCGGCGCCAACGGCGAGCGGATGCTGCGCCTGACGGCCGAGCACGCCGACATCGCCGCGTTCCCGGGGGCCCGGCCGATGGGCGGTACGACGCGTCGGCTGGTGCCGCTCACAGCCGAGGAACTCGACGGGCGCGTGGCCCGTTACCGGGAACTAGCGGCGGCCCGCGACGACTGTGCCGAGCTGAATCTGGTGGTGCAGCTCGTGGCCGTCACCGACGACCCCCAGGTCGCACTCAAGCCGCTGCTCGACCGTCAGCCACAGCTCACCCTGGACCAGGCACTGGCGCTCCCCGTCGTGCTGGTCGGCACGCTGGAGGAGAACGTCGCCCAGGTACGGGCACTGCGCGAGCGATACGGCTTTTCGTATCTGGCGGTGCTTGAGTCGTCGATGGAGGAGTTCGCGGCGGTGATGGCGGAGTTGCGGGACGAGTAGCCCCGCACCGCACATTTCACCGAACACCGACGGAACCAGCACACCCGAGATGTGGTGCTCATGTCGGATCCCTGGTACTTCTGCTACATGCCGTTACGTCGATTACGGTCGTTACCGGGGAAGTTGGCGACGGGGATGACGGTCGCCGCGCTCGCGCTCGCCCTCACGTCCTGCGGTGACGACGGGAACCCGTCCTCCTCGGACGACGGCCGCCAGAAGGTCACCGTGGCCGTCCTGTCGCTCGCCGACACGGCGCCGCTGTACGTCGCGCGCGACAAGGGCCTGTTCGCGAAGGAGGGGCTGGACGTCCGGATCCAGCCGGTCCAGCAGAGCATCCAGGCGCTGCCCGCCCTCGCCAAGGGCCAGGTCGACATGATCGCGGGCGCCAACTACGTCACCTTCCTGCAGGCCCACGAGAAGGGCACCCTGGACCTGCGCATCGTCGCCGACGGGGCCCGCGCCTCGTCGCACATGATGGATGTCCTCGTGCCGAGGGACTCCGGTATCAAGAGCGTCGCCGACCTCAAGGGCAAGAGGGTCGGGGTCAACATCCTCAACAACGTCCAGTCCCTGACGCTGAACGCGATCCTCGGCGCACGCGGCGCGGGCCGGCCGGCGTACCGGCAGATCGCCTTCCCACAGATGGGGGTCGCCCTGGAGAAGGGCCAGGTCGACGCGGTGCACGCGGCCGAGCCCTTCGACAGCGCCATCCAGAAGGGCCTGCACGCGCGCGTGCTCCTCGACGGAGCCGCGTCGCCGGTCCAGGGCATGCCGCTGAGCGGATACGTCACCACGCGCGCGTACGCCGCGAAACACCGGAGCGCGGCCCTCGCGTTCCGCCGTGCGATCGCCGCCGCGTCGAAACTGGCGAACGACGATCCGTCCCTCGTACGCAAGGAGCTGCCCACGTTCACCAAGGTGACCGCCGACCAGGCCGCGGCCATTCGCCTGCCCGCGTACGCGTCCTCGACCGACGGCGCCCAGCTGCGCCGGCTCACCGCACTCATGCGGAAACAGGGGCTGTTGAGCAAGGACGTCGATCCCTCGACGCTGCTGGTCAAGTGACGCGGTGCGGGAAGCGGTGCGTGCGGTGGCCGGGTTGAGGCCGCGGCAGGAGACGGCACTCGGCGTCCTCGGCGTGCTCGTCGCCTTCGGCGTGTGCGAGGCCGTGAGCCGGGCCGGGCTCGTCCGGCGCGACTATCTCCCACCCGCCTCCGAAGTCCTCGTCCGCGCCGTCCGGTTGACCGGCGACGCGGCCTTCCTGGACGGCGTCGGCGCCACCCTGCGCGCGTGGGCGTACGGCCTCGCCCTCGCCTGTGCGATCGCGGTGCCGCTGGGGCTGCTCCTGGGCAGCGTGCCGGTCGTCGACGCCGCCGTACGCGCGATGGTCGAGTTCCTGCGGCCGCTGCCGTCCGTGGCGTTGATCCCCCTGGTCTCCCTGCTGCTCGGTTCCGGAACCGAGACCAAGGTCGCGCTGATCACGTACGCGTCGGTCTGGCCGATCCTCTTCAACACCGTCTACGGCCTGGGCGAGACCGACCCGCTCGCCAAGGACACGCTGCGCGCCTTCGGCTTCGGCCGTCTCGCGGTGCTCCTGCGCGTGGAGCTGCCCGCCACGGCCCCGTTCATCGCGACCGGGATCCGCATCTCGGCCGCGATCGCGCTCGTCCTGGCCGTGGCCACCGAGATCCTCTCCGGCTTCGGCGAGGGCCTCGGTATCTTCATCGCCCAGGCCGAACAGGCGACGGACGGCACCCGGGACGTGCTCGCGGGCGTGGTGTGGGCGGGGATGCTGGGACTGGTGGTCAACGGGGTGCTGGTGTGGGCAGAACGGCGCCTGTTCCCCTGGACGCCGGGACACCGCGAGAGGGCCACGGCACGCGGCTCGGGAGGAGAGGCAGCCGGCTCGGGACGCGTGCCGGAGGCCGGCCCCACCCTCAGCCCTCCGCGCCGTGCCGCACGGCGCGACGCCCCCGGGCGCGAGGCAGGCCCATGACCGCCCCCGCCGTCCGCGGCGCCTTGGGACGCTGGCTGGTGCTCGCCCTCGCCGTGGCCGTCTGGGAGTTGGCGGCCCGGGCCCACGGCAGCGTCTACTTCCCACCACCGCTCCGTATCGCGCACCACGCCTACGATCTGTGGTTCTCGGGCCCGCCCGACCGGGCGTTCCTCACCCGGGCCGCGGTCGACGACATCCTGCCCAGCCTCGGCCGGATGGCGGCCGGCTTCGCACTCGCGGCCGTCGCCGGGATCGCGCTCGGCGTGGCGGTGGGCCGCTCGCGCCGGGCGTACGCGCTGTGCAACCCCGTCCTGCAGTTCGCGCGCGCCGTCCCGCCGCCCGCCCTGGTCCCCGTCTTCGTCGTCGTCTTCGACTTCGGCACGCCGATGCAGCTCGCGTCGATCGTCTTCAGCGCCGTGTGGCCGGTGTTGATCAACACGGCGGAGGGCGCACGCGCCACGGATCCGCTGCGGCTCGACGTGGCCGCCGTACTGCGGCTGAACGCGGCCGAGCGGCTGTGGTTCCTCCTGCTGCCCTCCGCGCTGCCCCGCATCTTCGCGGGCCTGCGCCTGAGTCTTTCGCTCTCCCTCATCCTCATGGTGTTCTCGGAACTGCTGCCGGGCACCGCGAACGGCATCGGCTTCACACTGACCGACGCCCAGTCACGCTCCGACCTGCTGACCGTGTGGGCGGCGCTGGTCCTGCTCGGCGCCCTCGGCCACCTGCTCAACACCGGCCTCCTGACGGCCGAGAAGCGACTGATCGGCAAGGGGAGGCCCGTATGACCCCCATGAACCGTGCGAGCCGTACGGCGCCCGGCGGGGAGACCGTCCTGCACGCCGTGCTCCGCCTGCTCCGCGACACGGGCATGACGACCGTCTTCGGCAATCCGGGCTCGACGGAACTGCGCATGTTCCGCGACTGGCCCGATGACTTCACCTACGTCCTCGGCCTCCAGGAGTCCACCGCCGTCGCCCTGGCAGCCGGGCACGCCCTGGGCACCCGGCGGGCCGCGTTCGTCAGCCTGCACTCGGCCGGCGGCGTCGGGCACTCGCTCGGCGCCGTCTTCAACGCGTACCGCGACCGCGTCCCGCTGGTGATCGTCGCGGGCCAGCAGTCGCGCTCGCTGATCCAGCTGCGCCCGTTCCTCGGCGCCGACGAACCCGCCGAATTCCCGCGCCCGTACGTGAAGTTCGCGCGTCAGCCGGTACGTGCCGCCGACGTGCCGGCCGTGCTCGCCGAGGCGCACCGGATCGCGATGACCCACCCGCGCGGGCCGGTGTTCGTCTCCGTCCCCGAGGACGACTGGGACCAACCGGCGCAACCGGTCGCCCCGCGCACCGTGCATGCCGGCTTCACGGCGGACCCGGCCGCGCTGGCGGCACTGGCCGGCCGCCTGGACACCTGCGCGCGCCCGGCGCTGGTCGTCGGACCAGGCGTCGACGACGAGGAGGCACTCCCGCAGGCCCGCGCCCTGGCCGAACGGACCCGTGCGGCGGTCTGGATCAGCCCGCTCTCGGGCCGCTCAGGCTTCCCCGAGTCCCATCCGCTCTTCCAGGGCTTCCTGCCGCCGGTGCCGGGCCAGTTGGCCGCGCGCCTGGAGCCGTACGACGTGGTGGTGGCCCTGGGGACGCCCGTGTTCACGTACCACGTCGCGGACGACAGCCCGCCGTTGTCCCCGGGCACCGAGCTGTACCACCTCGACTGCGACCCGGCCCAGGCCGCCTGGCTCCCCACCGGCACCAGCATCGTCACGACCCTCAAGCCGGCACTCACCCACCTGACCGAGCTCCTCAAGGACCCGGACCGCACCCCACCCCCGCCCCGCACACCACCCACTCCGGCGGCCGCGGACCTCACCGCGGACCGGGTCTTCGACCTCCTCCGCGCCCGCCTGCCCCAGGGCCGCGTCCTCGTCGAGGAGACCCCCAGCCACCGCGAGGCCTTCCACGCGCGCGTGCCCGTCCACACGCCCGGCGGCTTCCTCACCACGGGCAGCGGGGCCCTCGGCTGGGGCCTGCCGCTCGCCGTCGGGCGCGCGCTCGCCGACCGGAGCCGGGTGGTGTGCGTGCTCGGCGACGGTTCGGCGCTCTACTCGGTGCAGGCCCTGTGGACCGCGGCCCGGCAGCAAGCACCGGTGACCTTCATCGTCCTCGACAACGGCGGCTACGCGGCGGTGCGCCAGCTGGGCCGCCGCATCGGCATCGCCCCGGTCCCCGGCACGGACATCGGAGGCATCGACTTCGCCGCGCTGGCGGCCTCCTTCGGCTGCCCGGCGACCTGCGTCGAACGCCCCGAGGACCTCGCGCCGGCCCTGGACCGCACGGTGACCGCGGACGACGCGGCCGGCCCGCACCTCCTCCACGTCCGCGTCACCGCCACCGAGGACGCCGCGTACTCCGACCCCTGGGCCAGGTGACCGACCGCCATGCTGTGCCTCGACTCCGTCGCCCAGTCCTACGGCGACCACCCCGTCCTGCACGACATAGGCCTCACCGTCCGCGACGGCCAACTCCTGTGCGTCGTCGGCCCGTCGGGGTGCGGCAAGTCCACGCTGCTGCGCACGATCGCCGGTCTGCTGCCCGCGCGCGAGGGCACGATCACGCTCGACGGAACGCCGATCACCGGGGTGCCCGACCGGCTGGCGGTCGTCTTCCAGGACTACGGCCGCTCCCTCTTCCCCTGGCTCACGGTCCGCGACAACGTCGCACTCCCCCTCCGCCGCCAGGGCCTCGGCCGTACGGCACGACGCGCCGAGGCGGACCGCATCCTGACCCGCGTCGGCCTCGGCGGCACCGCCCGCCGCCATCCCTGGCAGCTCTCCGGCGGCATGCAGCAGCGCGTGGCGATCGCCCGCGCGCTGGTCTGCCGTCCTTCGCTGCTGCTGATGGACGAACCCTTCGGCTCCCTCGACGCCCAGACCCGCGAGGACTTGGAGGACCTGCTCCTCGAGGTCCACGGCACGGAGGGGACGACGATCGTGTTCGTCACCCACGACATCGACGAGAGCGTGTACCTGGGCGACCGCGTCGTGGTCCTCTCGCCCGGCCCCGCCTCGAAGATCGCCCTGGACCTGCCGGTCGACCTGCCGAGCGAGCGCGACCAGATCAACACACGGGGCCTGCCGACGTTCGTGGAGCTGAGGGCCGAGGTGGGGCGAGCGGTGCGCGCGGGCACACCCTCCTGAACTCCTGGACGCCGTACGCGTCCTCGGCGAAACCTGTTCGCCAGTCAGGCCGGAACTCTGTTTGGCTCACCTGCATGAGCGATCTCCACATCCGCCGCGCCACCCTCTCCGACATCGACACCGTGTTGCGGTTCTGGCGGGAAGCCGCGGAAGGAACGAGCATCAGCGACGACCACGACGGAGTGGCCCGACTCATCGCAACCGACCCCGAAGCCCTGCTTCTCGCGGAACGCGACGGCCGCCTGACCGGCACCGTGATAGCGGGCTTCGACGGCTGGCGGTGCTCCGCCTACCGGCTGGCGGTGCACCCGGACTGCCGACGGCAGGGCATCGCCGCGGCCCTGCTGGAAGCGGCGGAACAACGCTTTCTCGCCCTGGGCGGACGACGCGTCGACGCCATGGTTCTGGAGGCCAACGAGCGGGCACACCACACGTGGTCCGCAACCGGCTACCACCGCGAGAACCACTGGCGGCGCTGGGTGAAGCCCCTGACCGACTGAACCCGCCCGCGCCCGACCGAGCCGCTCGACCCAACCGAACCCTTTTGCCCGTCCTTTACCATGGGAGGCACTCGATCGTTCTCGGAACTCCCGTGAAAGGTGTGAGCATCCGCCCATGGGCGAGCCTCCCGGTCCGCGACCGAGTCCGCGCCGCGGACATCGCGCGCACCGCCCCGTCCTGTCCGATCATGGGACGGAGGTGACCCGATGACCGACGTGCTCCTCCTGCTGGTGGCGATCCTCCTGTCGTTCGCCTGCGGCACCTTCGTCGCCGCCGAGTTCTCGCTGACCACCGTCGAACGCAGCGAGCTGGAACTGGCCGCGCGGCGCGGCGAGCGCGGCGCCGCGGGAGCACTCAAGGCCGTACGGAACCTGACGTTCCAGCTGTCCGGGGCGCAGCTCGGCATCACGGTCACCAACCTGGTGGTCGGCATGCTCGCCGAGGCGTCGATCGCCAAGCTGATCGCGGGCCCACTGGAGGCGATCGGCATCTCCTCCTCGACGGCGCACTCCCTCGCGCTGGTCCTGGGCACCGCCCTGTCCACGGTGTTCCTGATGGTCGTGGGCGAGCTGGTGCCCAAGAACTGGGCGATCTCCACACCGCTGGCCATGGCCAAGCGGGTCGGCAACATCCAGCGCTGGTTCAGCGCCGCATTCCGGCCGTTCATCACGCACCTCAACAACTCGGCCAACCGCGTGGTGCGCCGCTTCGGCGTCGAGCCCGCCGAGGAGCTGGCCTCCGCACGCGGACCGCAGGAGCTGGCGGCACTCGCCCGCCACTCCGCCAGGGCGGGCGCGCTGGAGGCGGACACCGCCGAACTGTTCGTCCGCACCCTGAACCTCGCCGACCTCTCCGCGGAGAACGTGATGACCCCGCGCGTCCAGGTCGTCGCACTCGACGTCCAGGCGACCTGCCAGGACGTGGCCAACGCGACCCGGGCGACCGGCCTGTCCCGCTTCCCGGTCTACCGCGGCAACCTCGACGCGGTCGTCGGTGTCGCCCACGTCAAGGACGTCCTGGCCCTGCCCGCCGTCGAGCGGCCCCGCTGCTCCGTCGCCCAGGTGATGCGCGAGCCCCTGCTGGTCCCCGAGTCACTGACCGTCGACCGGCTTCTGGACCGGCTCTCCGGCAGGCGCACCATGGCCGTCGTCATCGACGAGTACGGCGGTACGGCGGGCGTGGCGACCCTGGAGGACATCGTGGAGGAGGTCGTCGGCGAGGTGCGGGACGAGCACGACCCGCACGAGACGCCCGGCCTCGCCCCCGCGGGGACCGACGAGGAGGGCCGGCGGCTGTACTCGGCGGACGGCGCCGCCCGCACGGACGAGCTCGCGCGCGTGGGCCTGCGAGCGCCCGAGGGCCCGTACGAGACCCTGGCCGGCCTCATCGCGACCGAGCTCGGCCGGATACCCGAGACAGGGGACCGTGTCGAGGTCGCCGGATGGCGTCTCGACGTGGTGGACGCGTCGGGACACCGCGCCGCCCGAGTACTGCTGCATGCCCCGTGCGACACCGAGCACGCCGAGCGGGGCGGGACAGCAGAGCTGGACAAGAAGGGGGAGGGTGACCGGTGACCGCCGTACAACTGCTGATCGGTCTGGCGACGCTGGTCGTCAACGCCTTCTTCGTGGGCGGCGAGTTCGCGATGATCTCCGTGCGCCGCAGCCAGATCGAGGCGTACGCCGAGGAAGGCGACCGGCGCGCAAAGAGCGTCCTGTGGGGCCTGCAGCACGTGTCCGCACTGCTGGCGGCGGCCCAGCTGGGCATCACGCTGTGCACGCTGGTCCTGGGCATCGTCGCGGAACCTGCGATCGCGCACCTGCTGGAGCCGGTGTTCGACGCGGTGGGCGTCCCCAGGAGCGCGGGGCACGTCGTCTCCTTCGTGATCGCGCTGACCCTCGCGACGTATCTGCACATGCTGTTCGGCGAGATGGTGCCGAAGAACCTCGTGCTCGCCGACCCGGCACGCAGCGCCCTGCTGCTTGGGCCTTCTCTGGTGGGGTTGTCCCGTGCGCTGCGCCCGGTGATCTTCGCGATCAACTCCTTCGCCAACGGTGTGCTCAAGCTGCTGCGCGTGGAGGCGAAGGGCGAGGTCACAGCGACGTTCTCGGACGCGGAGCTGGCTCAGATCGTGCGGGACGCCGGCGACGCCGGCCTGATCGACGACCGTGCACGCGAGCGGCTGCACGACGCTCTGAAACTGGGCCGCCGCCCCGTACGCGACGTCGTGGTCCCGCTGGAACGCGTGGTCTACGCGCGCGTGGGTGTCACACCCGAGCAACTGGAGCGGCTGTCGGCGGATTCGGGCTTCTCCCGCTTCCCCGTGGTCGACGAGGGCCGCCGCATCGCCGGCTACCTGCACGTCAAGGACGCACTGGATGCCTCCCCCCGGAACATGCCGTTCCGCCCGGAGGAGATCCGCCCCGTCCCCCGCGTGACGGAGGGCACCCCCCTTGACGACGTCCTGACCGCGATGCGGGGCAACCGCACACACCTGGCGGCCGTCCTGGGCGCCGACGGCCGGCTGGCCGGCCTGGTGACGATGGAGGACGTACTGAGAGAGCTCTTCGGCCAGCATGCGTGAGCGAGAAGGGCACAGGGCCAGGCAGCCGGGAAGCGAAAGTGACCAACCGCAAGACGGCCAACCAGCCCGCACCAACAGACAGCCAGGGCCCACCAACATCAGCTGTCCCCACGCGTCGGCCGCGAAGGAGCCGTAGGGGCGCGCCGGGGTCGGGACGGCACGGGGGGCACCTCCCTGCTCGAACGCAGTTGAGAGCTTCGGGGAGCGCGGAGGCCCGAAGGGCTGAGCACGATCGCCGTCCCGACCCCGGCTTTGGCGCCCCGAAGGCGAGAGAGCCAATAACGAGCCACAGAGCTGCAGGCGCAGAACCACACAACCGACCGACCACCGGGTATGCCCCCGGGATACCATTACGGTCCCATGCATACGAACCCCACACTTCCCCTCCACACCAGCCTGGTCGCCGTCGGCGACTCCTTCACGGAGGGCATGTCGGACCTCCTGCCGGACGGTTCCTACCGCGGCTGGGCCGACCTCCTCGCAGCGCGGATGGCCGCCCGCACCCCCGGGTTCCGGTACGCCAACCTCGCGGTGCGCGGCAAGCTGATCGGCCAGATAGTCGACGAGCAGATCGACGTGGCGGCGGCCATGAACCCCGATGTGATCACGCTGGTCGGCGGCCTCAACGACACGCTGCGGCCCAAGTGCGACATGGGCCGGGTGCGGGGCCTGCTGACGGAGGCGGTGGAGCGCCTGGCCCCCTCCTGCAAGCAGCTGGTGCTGATGCGCAGCCCCGGCCGCCAGGGCCCGGTCCTGGAACGGTTCCGGCCGCGCATGGAGGAGCTGTACGCCTGCATCGACGACCTCGCCGAGCGGCACGGCGCCGCCGTGGTCGACCTGTACGGGGCGCCTTCGCTCGCCGACCCACGGCTGTGGGACGTGGACCGGCTGCACCTGACGCACGAGGGGCACCGCCGGGTCGCCGAGGCGGTCTGGCAGACGCTCGGCTACGAGCCCGGGGACACGGAATGGCGCACGCCGATGCCGGCCACCGTGCCGCCGGGGTGGGTGACGCGTCGGGTCGCGGACGCCCGGTTCGCCAAGGAGTACCTGCTGCCGTGGATAGGCCGCCGCCTGACCGGCCGCTCGTCCGGGGACGGCCGGACAGGCGCCCAGTTCAGCGCTGAGCTGGGCCAAGCCTTCTGGATCACCCCTGCGGACCACACAAACCCCGGCCCTGTGACGGACTGGCGACAGATGGTGCCCTAGCACTCCAGCAGGAGGCCATGGAACACCGGGAGCGCGACGACTCAGGGCAGACGGCCAGTTGACTCGTCGCGGAGCAGCACCTCCCACGGGCGCCATGGTCAGGCGCGACGGTCGGCCGAGGCTGAGACGCAGTTCGGCCTCGTTGCCTTCGAGTTCCCAGCGGAAGCTTTCGCGTGCACCCCAACCGCGGACTTTGACCGGGGCCGGGTTGTCGCTGGCCGATTGAGGCGTGTCACCCCAGTACTGCGCTCATGTTCGGCTGGTTGGGCCATCTCTCGAAATTCGCGAATATACCGGTAGTAACGGCCTGACCGTCCCCGGTCGACACTCCGGCGAACGCGAGGGAACATAAAGGAACGGGGCACTTCCAGCCTCCAGTTGTCGCCGGGATGACGCGGCGATCAGAGTTCTAGGTGACGCGCCCCCGTCCAGGGCACCGCGCAGGGCAACGCACAGGGCGGCGACCAATGGGTCATGTCGACAGGGCGAGCCGAAAGCACGGTCTCTCATCTGTATCGGTGAGCATCATCGCGCTCGCGATCGTGGGTGTCGTGGTCGCGGCCACCGTGCACTTGGCAATGCTCTTCCTCAACAGCGCCCCCTTGAACTCCTTCTCCCAGCAGCACGCCGCGGACATCGACAAGTATGTCGTCCCCGAGTTTTCGCAGGAGTGGCAGCTTTACGCCCCCAATCCGCAATCGGCGAATACCCACGTGCAGGCTCACGCGAAAGTACAGATGCCCAGCGGGGGCCTCGCTGATACCGGCTGGGTGGACTTGACCGCGATGGATGACGAGAGGATCGTGCACAATCCTCTTCCCAGCCAAGCGCATCAGAACGAGCTTCATCACGTCTGGAACAACTACGTCGACTCGCTCGACAACGAGGGACGTCCAGTTGGTTTGTACGGGAAGCTGATGCAGCAGTACCTGCTGCGCATCGTCGCCCATCGTCTGGGACCACAGGTCGACGGCGGCACCGTGCGATTCATCCAGCTGCGCTCGGCCGACACGCCCGTGGGACAGCCCCCGTGGAGTGTTCAGCAGATCAACACGCGGACCAGCTATGTGGTTCAACCGTGGTGGGCCGTCAAGGCGGAGGACTTCAAGTGACCACACGCTCTCCGGCCACGCCCGGCCACGCATCCGAACAGTCCCCATCCGCCCGACTTTCGCGCGGCATCGGCGCCGCTGTCAGGCGAGGTCTCGCGCGTATCACCAGCGATGTCATCGCGCCGTACCAGTCGGCCGTCATTCGAATCGGCATCTCACTTGCCTGGCTCACCCTGCTGCTGCGCGAGTGGGTGCACCGTAACGAGCTCTACGGGGCGGACAGCCCTTGGAACTGGGCCATGGCCCGTGAATGGAACGCGACGAACCAGGCTTTCACCGTACTCATGTGGGACGGCAGCCGATTGTGGTTCGAGATCGTCTACGTGGCGGCGATCGCCGCGTCGGTGATGCTGCTCCTCGGGTGGCGGACCCGCACAGCCTCACTGCTCTTCATGACGGGTGTGCTGGCGCTCCAGAACCGTAACCCCTTCGAGGGGGACGGCGGCGCAGATGTCATCCACGTCATGGCGATCTATCTGATATTCACCCGCTGCGGCCGGGTCTGGTCGTTGGACGCGCGGCGTGCCGCGCACGGCCGCGACGGTGGCCGGGACGTGGTCGGGATCGTGATGTGGGCTTTCTTCACTGCCGTGCTCGCCCTGGTCACCGGGCTGGGCAAGCTGGATACCGGCTGGGCGCTGCTGCTCTGGGGCTTCGTCTTGGCGCAGCTGGCGTGGTGGCTGGTGCGACGCTACAGCCCCGGAGAGCCCCGCACCGTCATGGAAATGGTCGGCAACGTGGTGCACGCGGGTGCGATGTTCGTGATCGCAGCCCAGGTGTGCCTCATCTATGCGGTTTCCGGCTGGTACAAGATCCAAGGCTCCTTTTGGCAGAATGGAACGGCGCTCTACTACGTGCTGCACCTCGACGACGTCACCCCGTGGCCCGCTTTGTCCCACGCCATCGCCAACAGCAGTCTGATCGTCCTGCTCTTGACCTACGGCACGGTGATCGCCGAAGTCGGCTTCGCCTTCACCCTTTTCAACAGCCGCGTGAGAACCGTAATGGTTGCGATCATGATGTCCATGCACGCGGGCATCGGGATCGTGCTAGGCCTGCCTTTCTTCGCGTTGGCGATGATCTCGGCCGACGCACTCTTCCTCCCGACTGCACTGCTGCGTCGAGCAGGCGACCGTGTGGCGCGCGCGGTCTCACGGAGGCGAGCTGTGGCGCCGACACCACAGGTGCCCTCCAGAGCGAAGTACTGACTGACGGAGTCGAAGACGGATGGCGGTAGCCGTCAACGGGCCGGTCATGGCGGTGGCGCCCGCCAAGCAGGAGCTTCACGCCCGTGCACCTACTGTGAGCTGCGGAAATACAACACTTCGGCCCACTCGATCATGCCCTTGCGGGCATCGAGCTCGTGCAACGGGGCCGTACCTGCCGGCGCCTTCACTCTGCGACTGAGGCCTTCGTCGGCCATGACTGTGGGCTCCCCGCTCTCATCTCGCACAGATGGCACACTGCCCTGCGGCAACTTCTCCGCTCTACGCCCCGCTCCGCTCCAGAGACGTCGGCGCGGATGACGTGACGCACGCCTCGTAGGTTCCGACGAACCGACCGGTGGCGCTGGCCTGCACGAATCGCCAGTAGAATCCGTACACGTGACTTCAGTGCCCGCCAAGCCCCGCATCCCGAACGTCCTCGCCGGACGCTACGCCTCCGCCGAGCTCGCCACGCTCTGGTCGCCCGAGCAGAAGGTGAAGCTGGAGCGGCAGCTCTGGCTCGCCGTGCTGCGGGCGCAGAAGGACCTCGGGATCGAGGTGCCGGACGCGGCGATCGCCGACTACGAGCGCGTCCTCGACACCGTCGACCTGGCCTCGATCGCCGAGCGCGAGAAGGTCACGCGGCACGATGTGAAGGCGCGGATCGAGGAGTTCAACGCCCTCGCCGGGCACCAGCACGTGCACAAGGGCATGACGTCCCGCGACCTGACGGAGAACGTCGAGCAGCTCCAGATCCGACTCTCCCTGGAGCTGATCCGCGACCGCGCGGTAGCCGTGCTGGCCCGCCTCGGCAAGCTGGCCGGCGAGTACGCCGAGCTGGTCATGGCCGGCCGCTCCCACAACGTCGCCGCGCAGGCCACGACCCTCGGCAAGCGCTTCGCGACCGCCACCGACGAACTGCTCGTCGCCTACGGCCGTGTCGAGGAGCTGCTGGTCCGCTACCCGCTGCGCGGCATCAAGGGCCCGGTCGGCACGGCGCAGGACATGCTGGACCTGCTCGGCGGCGACGCGTCGAAGCTCGCCGAGCTGGAGGACCGGATCGCCGGTCACCTGGGCTTCTCGCAGGCGTTCACCTCGGTCGGCCAGGTCTACCCGCGCTCGCTGGACTACGAGGTCGTGACCGCGCTGGTGCAGCTGGCGGCGGCGCCGTCCTCGCTGGCCAAGACGATCCGGCTGATGGCCGGGCACGAGCTGGTGACCGAGGGCTTCAGGCCGGGCCAGGTCGGCTCGTCCGCGATGCCGCACAAGATGAACACCCGCTCCTGCGAGCGCGTCAACGGCCTGATGGTCGTCCTGCGCGGCTACGCGTCGATGACCGGCGAGCTGGCGGGCGACCAGTGGAACGAGGGCGACGTGTCCTGCTCGGTGGTGCGCCGGGTGGCGCTGCCGGACGCGTTCTTCGCTCTCGACGGCCTTCTGGAAACGTTCCTCACCGTCCTCGACGAGTTCGGCGCCTTCCCCGCCGTCGTCGCTCGTGAGCTGGACCGCTACCTGCCGTTCCTCGCCACCACGAAGGTGCTGATGGGTGCGGTGCGCGCGGGCGTGGGCCGCGAGGTCGCGCACGAGGCGATCAAGGAGAACGCCGTCGCCACGGCTCTCGCGATGCGTGAGCAGGGTGCCGAGCGCAACGACCTGCTCGCCAAGCTCGCCGCGGACGAGCGCCTCCCGCTGGACCGCGCGCAGCTCGAGGAGCTGATGGCGGACAAGCTGTCGTTCACGGGCGCCGCGGCCGATCAGGTCGGTGCCGTCGTCGCCCGCGTCGGGGAGATCGCCAAGCAGCACCCGGAGGCCGCGGGCTACACCCCGGGGGCGATCCTCTGACCCGCTTCACCCAGGCGGAACTGGAGGCCGCCCGCGACCACGTCGTCCCGGACGTGGTCGCGGGCGGCCTCGATGTCCTGTTCTGCGGCATCAACCCCAGCCTGATGACAGCCGCGACGGGCCATCACTTCGCCCGCCCCGGCAACCGCTTCTGGCCGGTGCTGCACCTGTCCGGCTTCACGCCGAGGCTCCTGAAGCCCGCGGAGCAGCGGGAGTTGCTGTCGTACGGACTCGGCATCACGAACGTGGTGGCGCGGGCGACCGCACGGGCCGTCGAACTGTCCGCGGAGGAGTACGTCGAGGGCGGCGTACTGCTGACGGAGAAGGTCACGCGGCTGCGCCCGAGGTGGCTGGCGGTGGTCGGGGTGACGGCGTACCGGGCCGCGTTCGGGAGCCGCAAGGCTCAAGTGGGCCCGCAGGATGGGGCGATCGGCGACACCCGGGTGTGGGTACTGCCCAACCCCAGCGGACTGAACGCGCATTGGACGGCGACGACGATGGCGCAGGAGTTCGCACGGCTCCGGGAAGCCGCGCAGTCCTAGAACCCGTACGGCGGACCGAACCACAGCCGATCAACTCGTCGATCAACTCGCCGATCAACTCGCCGATCCACTCGAGGGATCACGCCGGACCCGCGCCGGACTCACGCAGGGTTGCCCACTCCTCCCGAAGCATCCCGAACAGCACATGGTCGTAACGCTTCCCTTCAACGAGCACAGCCGACCCCCCAGCAGCTCACGGCGGTTCCACTTCCGTGACGGTGACCAGGAGCCGGATCTCGTCGCGCCGGTCCCGGTCGGCCACCCCCACGGCCACCCAGTGCCCCGTGTCGTCCACCTGCCAGACGTCGAGCTCGTCGGCGTACAGGCTGAGGGTGGCCCAGGGCTCCGGTATCGCCTCACCACGCCCCATGCGCACCCTCACCGTGAGCTGCCCCCAGGGCGGCCGCTCGCCCCAACGGGCGTTCAGGCGCTGGGCGATGGCCTCCCGATAGGCGTGGAAGTCCTCCGCCGTCCGCTCCCGCACCCAGGCAGCGGCGGCGCACAGCCCGCGGCTCGTCTCTAACTCCGTGGTCCAGTAACCGGGTCCCCCCGCCGTGCACGAGCCCCACCGGGCGTTCTCCGCCGGGAACTCCTTCGCGCACAGCCGGTCGATCATGGCGAGGTGCCGCGCGATGTCCATGCGACCAGTAAAGCGGGCACCACTGACAACCGGTCACCGCGGTTTTCGAGCTCCGCGTTGATGCCCTCGCCGGGTTCCCGCGCGGCCGAGTACGATCCGCCCACACGCGCGGGAGCGGGGAGGGCGGACGGTGGGGCGGCTGACCGGTGGTGATCCCTCGCTGCTGCGCAGGATCAATTCCGCGGTGGTGCTGCACGCGCTGCGTGCCGCCGACTGCGCCACGCTCACGGAGATCACCCAGGTGACCGGGCTGTCCCGGCCGACCGTCGAGGGCGTGGTGGAGGGGCTGATCGAGGGCGGTCTCGTCGTGGAGCGGGCGGCCGAGGAGGGGGGCACCCGGCGCCAGGGCCGGCCCGCGCGACGATTCCGCTTCCGGGCCGAGGCCGGGCATCTGCTGGGGCTGGAGATCGGAGCGCACCGGGTCGCCGCGGTCCTCGCCGACCTGGACGGGCAGGTGCTGGGGGCCCAGACCAGGGACGTCGACGAGACGGCCGACGCGGACGCACGGCTGGAGCGATTGCGCACCGCCGTCACCGAGCTGCTGCGCCGGGCCGGGATCGCGCGCGGCTCGCTGCGCGCGGTGGGCGTCGGCACGCCCGGGATCGTCGAGGCCGACGGCACGGTGCGACTGGGCACCGCACTGCCGCAGTGGACGGGACTACGGCTCGGCGAACGGCTCGGCCGCTCCTTCAAGTGCCCGGTGCTGGTGGAGAACGACGCCAACGCGGCGGCCGTCGCCGAGCACTGGAAGGGCGCGGCGACCGGCTCGGCGGACGTGGTGTTCGTGCTGGCCGGGTTGAGCCCCGGGGCCGGTTCGCTGATAGGCGGCCGACTGCACCGGGGCTACGGCGGCGCGGCCGGGGAGATCGGCGCACTGCACCTGCTGGGCCGGGAGGCCTCCCCGGAGACGCTGCTGTCCACCACGGGCGAGCCGCTGCATCCGCTGGACGAACAGGCGGTCGCCGACGTGTTCACGCTCGCGCGGGCGGGCGACGAGCGGGCCCGCGCGGCCGTCGACCGGTTCATCCAGCGACTCGTCCACGACATCGCGGCGCTGGTCCTGGCGCTCGACCCGGAGCTCGTCGTGGTCGGCGGCTGGGCGGCCGGGCTGGACGGCGTCCTGGAGCCGCTGCGCCGCGAACTCGCGCGCTACTGCCTGCGACCGCCCAGGGTGACGCTCTCGCTGCTCGGCGAGGCCGCCGTGGCCACGGGTGCCCTGCGGCTCGCCCTCGACCACGTGGAGGAGCAGCTGTTCGCGGTGGAGGGCGCGGTGACGGCACGGAGGTGATCCCCGAGACCGCGAGGACGGACGCGGTCAACGGCAGCGGTCAGCATTCCGCAGTCACCAGTCACCAGTCACCAACCAGCGGTTACCACGGTCCCCGGTCCCCTGAAATCCGTGCCCGACTACGAGGCCTGCTGCTCAGGTCCGTGGTGGATCTCGACGCCGCTGGTGTCGCCGAAGGTCAGCCGGCAGGTGTCCGCGCGGTACGTGGCGACGGACAGCGCGGCGGTACGTCCTCCGCTCAGGAAGCGCGTGGTGACGACGAGGACGGGCGCCCCGGGAAGCCGGTCGAGTTCCTTGGCGTCGTCCGCGCGGGCCGACCCGAGTTCTACGGCGCGGTCCTGGCCCTCCAGTTCCAGGCGCTGCAGTTCGCGCAGCACGGTACGCGCGCGTGCGGGGCCGGAGGGGGCGTCGATCGCCGACAGTTCGGGCACCGAGGACGCCGGAACGTAGAGCAGCTCGGCGGCGACCGGCTGGCCGTGCGACACCCGGGAGCGGCGCACGGTGTGGACGGGCTCCTCGGGACTGGTCTCCAGAGCCTCGGCGACCGTCGCGGGCGGGACCGTCTGCGTGCAGTCGACGGGCTCCCAGGCGTCCCCCGCGGCGCCCGGCCACGCGTGCGGTTCGGCGCCGACGGCCACGCCCATGCGCGGCGGGGCGACGGTCGTACCGACACCGCGGCGGCGTTGCAGCCTGCCTTCCAGTTCGAGCTGTTCGAGGGCCTGGCGGAGCGTGGCGCGGGCCACGCCGAAGCGGGCGGCGAGGTCACGCTCGTTGGGCAGGATCTCGCCGACCGAGAACTCGGAGTCCAGTGCCTCGCTGAGTACGGTCTTGAGGTGCCAGTACTTCGGTTCCGGCACCGATTCCAGCTGTGTGGTCCCCACCCTGTCCTCCGCGATCGCCGTGATCCGGCGGCGTTTTGGCGCCCTTATTTATTAAAGGTTGTTGTACTTATCTGCGACCATAGGACGGCGCTCACCCTTGGTCAAGACCAATCCTCGACCCTCTGAGCAACGCCCCCCGCCCTGCCGCGCAGTGTTCACGAGGTGTTCTCGACGGGCAGCCGCTGCCGCCCACGAGGCGGACCAGCGCAGCCAGGCCTCCTGGACGAGGTCCTCGGCGTCGGCCACGCGCCCGAGCATGCGGTGGGCGACCCGAGACACACGAGGGACACGCGGAACAACGAGGGCTACCCGTGGGTAGCAATTACTGACAGGCTGTCTCTGGCGTTCGCAGGCAGGCCAGTCCCCAACGAGGAGCACCCCGATGTCCACCACCGTCTCCTTCAAAGTCCCCGCCCCGCACGGCCCTCAGGACGTGACCGTCTCCTACGCGCGCGTGGGCCGGGGCGAACCGCTGGTCCTCCTGCACGGAATCGGCCATCACCGCCAGGCCTGGGACCCCGTGGTGGACATCCTCGCGGCCGAGCGGGACGTGATCGCCGTGGATCTGCCCGGCTTCGGCGCGTCCCCGGGCCTGCCGGACGGCCTCGCGTACGACCTGCCGACGACGAACACTGTGCTCGGCGCCCTGTTCGAGGCGCTGGACCTGGACCGCCCGCACGTGGCGGGCAATTCGCTGGGCGGCCTGCTGGCCCTGGAACTCGGCCGCGAGAAGCTCGCACGGTCCGTCACCGCGCTCTCCCCCGCCGGATTCTGGTCGCAGGCCGAGCGGCGCTACGCCTTCGGCATCCTGATCGCGATGCGGCGGATCGCCCAGCGCCTGCCGCTGCCGCTGGTCGAGCGGCTGGCCCGGACGGCGGCCGGGCGCACCGCCCTCACGAGCACCATCTACGCCCGGCCCGGCCGCCGTTCACCCGAGGCCGTGGTGGCCGAGACGGTGTCGCTGGCGCAGGCCACCGGGTTCGACGCGACCCTGCGGGCCGGGATCTCCGTCCAGTTCACCGACGACGTGCCTGGCGTCCCGGTCACCGTGGGGTGGGGCACCCGGGATGTGCTGCTGGTACGCCGTCAGGGCATCCGCGCCAAGCGGATCATCCCGAAGGCCCGGCTGGTACGGCTGCCCGGCTGCGGACACTGCCCGATGAACGACGACCCTGCGCTCGTCGCGCGCGTGATCCTCGACGGAAGCCGCTGACCGGCTGCCCGAAGCCGGGCGGGAGCACCGCGGCCCCCCTGTAACTCCTGTCCTCTCCCCCGGCCCCCGGCCCCCGTCCTCCTCCTCACTGTCGTCCCACTCCCCATTCCGTATTCCGTTGCCCCTTGGGTCGGTTGTTCACTTGTGGTTTCCGTGCGCGCCGCGCCGCGCGCGTAGTTGTGGCACCGCACACTGGCCGGACCCCGACCCCGGAGGCGCTTCCATGACACACCGCCCGTTCCCCGGCCGCCGCAGCGTCCTGCGCGGCTCGCTCGCCGCGTCGGCGGCCTTCACCGTGCCCACGGCTCTCGGCGCGGCACCGGCGTTCGCCCTGTCCGGCCGGCCCGGAGCGGGCTGGGGCGTGCAGGTGGGCGATGTGACCTCCGACTCCGGTCTGGTGTGGGTGCGTTCGGACCGACCGGCTCGGATGGTCGTGGAGACGTCGGCCACCGAGTCGTTCCGCGAGCCGCACAGATGGCACGGTCCGCTGCTGGGCCCGGACACCGACTTCACCGGTACGACGCGACTGCGCGGGCTGCCCGCCGGCGAGCAGATCCATTACCGCGTCCTGCTCGCCGACCCGGATGACCCCCGCCGTACCGGTGAGCCGGTGACCGGGACGTTCCGCACCGTGTCCGCGCGTCGGCGCGACGGCGTGCGGTTCCTGTGGTCCGGCGACCTCGCGGGCCAGGGCTGGGGCATCAACCCCGACTTCGGCGGCTACCGGATCTACGACGCGATGGCGCGGCTCGACCCGGACTTCTTCCTCTGCAGCGGCGACAACATCTACGCCGACGGGCCGGTCGCCGCCACCCAGGCGCTTCCCGGCGGCGGCACCTGGCGGAACATCACCACCGAGGAGAAGGCGAAGGTCGCCGAGACCCTGGCCGAGTTCCGGGGCAACTTCCGCTACAACCTGCTCGACGAGAACCTGAAGCGGTTCAACGCCCAGGTTCCCTCAGTCGTCCAGTGGGACGACCACGAGGTGCGCAACAACTGGTACCCGGGCGAGGTGATCTCCGGTTCGGACACCCGCTACACCGAGAAGAGCGTCGACGTGCTGGCGGCGCGCGCCCGGCGGGCGTTCAGCGAGTACTTCCCGGTCTCGACACTGCGGCCCGGCGCGAAGGAGGGCCGCGTCTACCGCGTCCTGCGCCAGGGTCCACTGCTCGACGTGTTCGTCCTGGACATGCGGACGTACCGCAACGCCAACTCCCCCGACGACCAGACCGTGGACCCGCAGGGCATCCTCGGCCGCGAACAGCTGGAGTGGCTCAAGGCGGAGCTTTCGCGGTCGCGTGCGGTGTGGAAGGTGATCGCCGCGGACATGCCGATCGGCCTGGTGGTGCCGGACGCCACCGAGGGCAGGCCGAACATCGAGGCCGTCGCTCAGGGCGACCCGGGCGCCCCACTGGGCCGTGAGCTGCAGATCGCCGAACTGCTGCGGTACATCAAGCACCGGCGGATCACCGGCACGCTGTGGCTGACGGCCGACGTGCACCACACCTCGGCCCAGCACTACCAGCCGGCGCGGGCCGCGTTCACCGACTTCGAACCGTTCTGGGAGTTCGTGTCCGGACCGCTCAACGCGGGTGCCTTCCCGGCCAACGCGCTCGATGCCACCTTCGGTCCGGAGCGGGTGTTCGTGAAGGCGCCGACCGCGTCGAACGTCTCGCCCGCCGGCGGCTACCAGTTCTTCGGTGAGGTCGACATCGACGGCGGCAGCGGAGAACTGACGGTGCGGCTGCGCGAGCAGGACGGCACCGTGCTGTTCACGCAGACGCTGCAGCCGGGCCGGGTCGGCCAGTAAGCGCGGCGGCCGTCGGCGGCCGCCCCTTCCCGTACCCTCGGGCGCGTGCCGCGCACCGGCGTCATCCCCTGGTGCGCGGCGCGGTTCCCGCAGCCGCCAACTGCTCTGCACACACCACGTTTTCGCTGGTCAGACTGCTTGATCAGATCGATTGTCAGTGGTCGCCTCTACGGTTTTCCCATGACGCGATCTCTCCAGGCCGTGGCCTATCGACAACCCTCCGTGCTGGAGTCCGCAGCGGACGGACGCCACCTCGGACTCGAGACCTCACGGGGTGCCACCCCCACGGGCGTCGAGGACCATCCGCGGTTCTTCACGGGCTTTCTGACCTCACCTCAGATCGCCGCGGCTGGGTTGCTGGCGGTGGCCGACGTGGCGGCCGCGCGGTACTACCAGCCGCAGCTGCGTGCCTCGCTCGACCCGGTCGTGACCGGCAACGGGGACCGGTTGCGCTTCGAGTCCTTCTCCGGCTGCGGTGGGGTGTACGCGCGTCTGGACGTCCTCGGCCCCGGGCTCGACGGCGGCGAGGTGGGGCACGGGACGACGAACGTCGACGTCAACAACCCCCTGCGCGAGGCCCTGTCCCGGATCGGCACGGACGATCCGCTCCATCTGCGCGTCGGTCCCGAGGAGTTGGCCGTCACGACGCTGGACGGGCCGGTCGTGGAGAAGAAGGTGCCGCTTCCGGACCGGTGGCTGCGCGGCTTCGCGGAGGCGCAGGTGATAGCGGCCGGGTTCGACCTGCGGGCCGAGCTGCCCGCGGAGGAGGCGGTGCGCTTTCTGCGCGGACTGCCCCGCCCCGGCGGCGGACGGCGCGCCGTGAGCGGACCGCGCTGGGTGGTGCCCGTCGGCCGCGGGCTGCGGCCGACCACGCGGCCGGTGCCCGGCGCGGTGTGCCTGCCCGGCCCCGAGCGGCTCGCGGCGCTGCAACGGGTGCTGCGGCACGCGACGGCCCTGCGGGTGTACGGCCCCTCGGTCACCGGCGCCACCGCGGCGGGCCGGGTCTCGGCGGCCGCCTGGGAGGTCGTCCTGCCGGGCATGCGGCTCACGCTCACGCTGTCGCCCGACACCTCGCGCGGGTTCTCCGGCGAAGGCGGCGTCCTGGACGCGCTCGCCACCGACGAGGCCGCCGAGGACGCGGAGCTGATCTCGGTCCTGCTGGCGTGGGAGCCGCGCGTCGACGTCGCCGACCTCGCCGCCGCCTCCGGCCTCACCGCGGAGAGGGTGCGCGCCGCCCTGGTCCGCCTGGGGACTTCGGGGCGCGTCGGGTACGACACGGCGGAAGCGGCCTACTTCCACCGGGAGCTGCCGTACGACGCCGAGCGCGTCGAGCGGCACAATCCGCGGCTGCGCTCGGCCCGCGCGCTGGTCGCCGCCGACGCGGTCACCCTGGAGGGATCCGTGGGAACGGTGACCGCCGAGGACGGTCATGTGCACCGGGTCCGTGACGAGGCGGGGGTGCTCAGCTGCAGCTGCCCGTGGTGGGCGAAGTACCGGGGCGGACGCGGGCCGTGCAAACACGCGCTGGCCGTGCGGATGGTGCGGCGGGGCGCCGCGGTGGAGCGAGAGTCGGCGACGAACGACGGGGGTGTGCGATGAGCGCGCTGATGAAGGCGGTACGGACCGGGCGGACGGAGGAGGCGCTCCGTCTGCTGCAGGGGATGACGGATGCCGAACGGCGTGTGTGCCTACCGGAGTTGCAGGTGGTCCGAAAGGAGTTGCGTACCGATCCGTGGGGCAGCGGGTCCCGCCAGGCCTATCCGGCGCTGCACGCGGCGGGCGCCGCGTGTCACACGGGTGCGGCGGCGGCCGCAAGCTGGATCGCCGGGGCCGACATGCGCTGGTGGCAGGCGTCGCCCGAGCTGCTGCTGCGGGCCCTGGAGGGACGCGACACCGCATGGCTGGGCGATGTGGCGCATCGGCTGGCGCAGCGGCCGTTGTCCGGGAGGGTGCCGTACGAGCTGATGTCCGGGCTGGTGCAGCGGTCGGGGTGCGAGGTGCCGGTGACGGACGCCTATGTGGTCGGCTGGGTACGGCACATTCCCCGCTGGAACCGTGACAGCGTTCTTGAACGGCTGCGCGCGGAGCCGGACCTGACCACGCTCCTGACCGGGCTCTTCGAGCTCACGGACCTCGGGGAGGTCCGCTGGATCCTGAGCGGGGAGCCGAATGCCTGGCACAGCGCGCTCGCCGCACTCACCCGGGAGGGAGCGCTCGACCGCAAGCTGGTGGTCGACGCCTGCGTGGCGCGCCTGTTGCGCGGCGGCGGCCCCACCGATCACCGCGTGTTCCTCCCGATCCTCCTCCACCTCGAGCTCACCCGGGAGGAGGAGAAGGAACGGATCGCCGACTGGACCGCCCTGGCACGCGACGGCGCCTCCCCCGTCGCCACCCACGCCCAGTCGGTGCTCGCCGCTCTCGCGCTGGACGGCGAGCTGACGACTCGACAGCTCGCGGAGGCCTCTCAAGAGATCCTGTTCCGCAGCGAGAAGAGGCTTGTCCGGGCCCAGCTCGTGCTGCTCGGAAAGGTGTTGTCGCGCGGCCCGTCCGCGGCGGCGGAGCTGCTGCCCGTGGCGGCGCGGGCGTTCGGGCATGAGGACACCCAGATGCAGGAGCGAGCGCTCAAGCTGGTCGAACGTCACGCGAAGAAGCTCGACTCGGAGGGCGTCCGGGCCGCGCTCTCCTCCGCGGCCCAGGAGTTGTCTCCGTCCCTGCTCGTCCGGGCGGCACGCACCCTGGGCGTCGCGGCAGTACACCGGACGCCGGCCGTGTACGAGGAGGTGTTGCCGCCCGTCCCGGAGCCGAGGCGGCTCACCGCGGCGCCGGAGACGGCCGTGGAACTCGCCGAAGAAGTGGGGGCGTTGCTGGCGGCCGCCGGTGACGTGGCCACGTTCGAGCGGGCGCTGGACGGCCTGGTGCGCCATACGTACCGCGACCGGGACGCTCTGCTGGAGGCGCTCGCCCCGGTGATCGAACGCCGTTGGTGGGACCGCGTGGAGCCCGGTCACGGCCAGCACTTGGACATGTACTTCAGCGGAGCGCGCGACGACCTTCACGGCTCGCAGGACAGCCTCGACCTGCTCCTTGCGGCACTGTCCGAAAAGGTGGAGCTCTCCACGCTCCGGACGGGAATGCGACGCGGGCCGGCCGACGGTGGCGGCTGCATGCACCAGGGCCTCCCCGGAGCCTTCAACGCCCGGCTTCGGGAGGTGGCCTACCGGCTGCGTGCCGAGCCGCTGCCGCTGCTGCTGTCGACGCCCACCTGGAGCACGGGACTGCTGGAGCCGGGCGAGCTGGTGGACCGGCTGGACACCTACCGGAGCCTGGGCGCCCGGGTGTCGGCCGCCGACTTCGGGCAGGCGCTGCTGCGGGTGCGGCGCGGTGACCGTACGGCGGCCGCCGCGGCGGCGGAGCGTGCAGCCGCGCTCGGCACCCCGGAGGGAGAGCGGCTCGCCCGCTGGCTGAGTGCCGAGGAGCCCACGCCGCTCACGGTCAGGCAGCGGACCGAAGGGGCGCGGCTCCTGATCGAGTGCGATGAACTTCCGGAGTATGCGGACGAGTTGCCTGCGGAGTTCGGTCCGCTCGGCAGGGCGATGACCGTGGATGGGCAGATCAGACACTGCACGCACTGGCACCCTGAGATACGGCAGCACTGGCTCGCCGTGCTCCCGGAGCGACGTGAGCTGGTGGCGACGCGGCTCGTGCACGACCTGTCCCAGGCGGCCGTGAACGACACCCGGGGTGCCGTCGCCGTGCTCCCACTGCTCGCCGAGTCCGGTGGTGAGGCGGGCGAGAGCGTGCATCTGTGCCTGGCGTACGGACTGGGTATGCGTCACCCCGAGGACCGGCTCGCCGCCGCGGACGCGCTGCTGGTGCTCGCCGGACGCGGACAGCTCGACACCGTACGACTGGGCGCGGATCTCGGGCAGTTGGTCCGGCGCGGGACGGTGAAGCCGCTGCGGCTGGCCGAGTCGGTGCGGACGGCGGCGGCCACGGGAGCCGACGCCACGATCTGGGGCGTACTCCGGCACACCCTGCCGGTACTGCTCGCCGATCTCGCGGACTCCGGTCCCGTGGGGGAGGTGGGATCGGCCTGGTCGGCGACGTCGGCCCGTGGACTCGGGGATCTGCTGGCGGTGGCCGCCGAGTGTGCCGAGCGGTCCGGGGCTCGCGGGGACCTGCCGTACCTGTCGCAGACCGCGGACCGGCGTGGCTCGTCCCGGCTGGTGACCCAGGCCCGTCGGCTGCGGGAGGCGCTGGCCGGACAGGAGGCGGCGTGAGGATCCCGGTAAGAGAAAGAGCAACAAAAGGGGGCAGAAGCATGCTTTACCCATCGGTCACAAAGCGTTCGTGATCACGCAACACCGTTCCTTCACAGTGGGTGCATGACTCGACGCATGTCTGAAGTGACGCGTACGAAGCCTGGTCGGCCCATGCACCACTGGCGACGGGACGTCGTCGAACTCGCCGCCCTCTTCACGGCGGTAGCGGTGGCGGACGGGGTGGCGAACCTGATCGGGCACGGGCCCGACGGCCCGGCGCTGCTCGTGATCTCGGCCGTGATGCTGGTGGCGACGGCGGGGTTCCACGTCTGGTGGACACGGCGCCACGGACACGCACCGCCGCCGCCGGACGATACCGATACCGGCGCCCGGTCGTCCGCCGCTGAGCGGCCGACCGGGCCGTCCGACGAGCCCGCGGCGACGCCCGACGCCGCGGCCCGAGCGAGCGCGCTGTGGCGGATGCGCACGACGGTGAAGGAGGAACCGGGCTCACTGGCCGCCCTGTGCACGGAACTTGCCCACCGGCGGATCGACATCCTGAGCCTCCAGACGCATCCGCTGGCCCAGGGCACGGTGGACGAGTTCCTGCTGCGCGCCCCGGGTGAGCTCACGGCGGCGGAGATCAGCCGGACCGCGTCCCTGGCCGGAGGCGCGCACACCTGGATCGAGCGGGCCGACGCCCACGACCTCGTGGACGCGCCGACCCGGATCCTGGGGCTCGCGGCGCGCACCGCGCTGGACCCGGCGGAACTTCCGCTCGCGCTGCGGCAGTTGCTGGGGCGGTGCACGATCCGTTCGCTGCCCGCCACGCCGGTCGGCGGCGGCCCCGGTCCGGAGGAGGTTCCCGTCGGGGGGACGTTCGAGGACACGGTGCTGCGGCTGAGGGCGCCGGAGGGCGGGGTGATCACCGTGGAGCGGCCGTATCCGCCGTTCACGCCGAGCGAGTTCGCGCGGGCCCGGGCGCTGGTGGAGCTGGACACCCGGCTCGGCCCGCGGATCCCGCGCGGGCAGGACGTGCTGACGCTGCCCGAGGGCAACGCCATCACCGTGCGCCGGGCCGACCCGGGCGACGTCGAGGCGGCGAAGGCCATGCACGAGCGCTGCTCCTCGCACACCCTCGGCCTGCGGTACCACGGGCCGGTCGGGGACGCCGACCGCTATCTCAACCACCTGCTCAGCCCGCGCTTCGGGCGGACGCTGGCCGCGCAGACGGCGTCCGGCCGCATCGTCGGCCTCGGCCATCTGCTGTGGGACGGCAACGAGACCGAGGTCGCACTGCTCGTCGAGGACCAGTGGCAGCGACGCGGCATCGGCGCCGAACTGCTCGGCCGACTGGTGGAGATGGCGGTCGAGGCGGGCTGCGAGAACGTGTACGCCGTGACGCAGGCGTCGAACACCGGCATGGTCGCCGCGATGCGCGGCCTCGGCCTCCCCCTCGACTACCAGGTCGAGGGAGGCACCCTGGTCGTCACGGCCCGCCTGGACGCCACCCCGGTCGTCTCCCGCCTGCCGTACGACGGCGGTCAGGAGCGATTCGGCGTACCGCTCGGACGCGACTGAGCACGCAGAGCGCAGGCACGGAACCGAGCACCGGCGCGAGCACCGGATCGAGCACGGCACTCGCCGAATCGGCCCGGCGGGGCCCCACCGAGCCGGCCTGGCGGCACTCCACCAAGCCCGCCCGGCAGGACTCCGCTGAACCGGCCCGGCAGAACTTCGCCGGGCCGGTTCGGCGTTCGCGCCCCGTGTCTCAGCCCACGGCCTCCCGCACCGCCGCCTCCGACGGGGTCTGCGCGCCCTTCCTCAACGCCGCGCCCTGCCCCAACGCCGCGTCCAGGTCCGCCCACAGGTCCTCGACGTCCTCGAGGCCCACCGAGAGGCGCAGCAGCCGGTCGCTCACGCCGGCGCCCCGCCGGTCGTCGGCGTCGACGATGCGGTGGCTGATGGAGGCCGGATGCTGGATCAGGGTGTCGACGCTGCCGAGGCTCACGGCGGGGGTGATGAGGCGCACGCCCGCGATGACCTCGTGCGGGTCCCCGTGCACCTCGAAGGCGACCATCGCGCCGCCGAGACGCGGATAGCGGACGCGGGCCACGCGCGGGTCGGCGGCGAGGCGACGCACCAGCTCGGCAGCGCCCGCGGAGGCGGCCCGCACCCGGACCGGCAGCGTGGACAGCCCCCGCAGCAGCAGATAACCCGCCAACGGGTGCAGCACCCCGCCCGTGGCGAACCGGACCTGCCGCAGCCCCCGCGCGAACTCCTCGTCGCAGGCCACCGCACCCGCCATCACATCGCCATGACCGCCGAGGTACTTCGTCGCGCTGTGCAGCACGAGTCCCGCACCCTGCTCGGCCGGGCGCTGCAGCACCGGCGTGGCGAAGGTGTTGTCGGCCAGCAGCGGCACGGAGCCGCAGGCGTGGGCGATCGCCCGGAGATCGAGTTCGGCCAGCGTCGGGTTCGCCGGGGACTCGACCATCACCAGCCCGGTGTCCGGACGTAGCGCGTCCGCGATGCCGGCCGGGTCGGTCCACGTCACCTCCGTGCCCAGCAGTCCCGCGGCCAACAGATGGTCGCTGCAGCCGTACAGGGGGCGTACGGCCACGACATGGCGCAGGCCCATCGCGGACCGGGTGAGGAGGACCGCGCTCAGCGCCGCCATGCCGCTGGCGAACGCGACCGCCGCCTCGGTGCCTTCGAGCCGGGCCAGGGCGGTTTCGAATCGGGCCACGGTGGGGTTGCCGAGGCGCCCGTAGACCGGCGGCCCGTCCGGCTCGGCGCCGGTGGCGGCGAAGGCGTCGATGCGTGCGGCCTCGCCACGGCTGTCGTACGACGGGTAGGTGGTGGACAGGTCGATCGGCGGTGCGTGCAGCCCCTGTCGGGCGAGGTCGTCACGGCCGGCGTGCACGGCCTCGGTGGCGAAGGCGCGCGGCGCGGTGCGGGCGACGCGGCATGCGCGGGGATCGCCCGCCTCACCCGACGGGGCTGCTTCATCCGACCGGGCTGCCTCACCCGGCATTGCTGCGTCGGCCGACATGGCCGCCCAGGAGTCCTGCCCGCCGGAATCGTGTGCGCGGATGCTCGCTGTGTCCATGGGCCGAAGGGTGAACACCGAGCGGGTCACGGGGTTGGAACACCGTGTTACGTTCGGCCCATGGCCGAATCCGTCGTACTGGATCCGGTGGACCTGCGTCTGCTGCAGCTGCTGCAGAACGACGCCCGGACCACCTATCGCGACCTCGCCGCCCAGGTGGGCGTCGCGCCGTCGACCTGTCTGGACCGGGTGAACCGGCTGCGCCGCTCGGGCGTGATCCTCGGCCATCAGCTGCGCCTCGATCCGGCCAAACTGGGGCGCGGACTGGAGGCGTTGCTGTCGGTGCAGGTCAGGCCGCACCGGCGGGAGTTGGTGGGGCCGTTCGTGGAGCGGATCCGTGCGCTTCCGGAGTCGCGGACGGTGTTCCACCTCACCGGGCCGGACGACTACCTCGTGCATGTGGCGGTGGCGGACATGGCGGATCTGCAACGGCTGGTCCTCGACGAGTTCACGGCCCGGCGCGAAGTGGCCCGCGTGGAGACCCGGTTGATCTTCCAGCAGTGGGACTGCGGTCCGCTGCTGCCAACGGCCGGGCCGACGCCCGCGCCCGCACCCGCGGCTGATTCGCCAATAGTTGGAATACTGGGATGACGTCGGCCTTGTCGCCGTATGAGGATGGCGGCATGTCTGAGACCAAGAGCCCGCTGCCCCGTGAGGTCGCCGACGCCTACGTCGACGCGTACATCGCCCTCGATCCGGTCACCGGTACGTATCTCGGCGTGAAGGAGAGTTCGAGCAGGCTGCCCGACTACTCGCCCGCCGGCCAGGAGGCCCGGGCGGAGCTGGCGCGGACCACGCTCGCGAAGCTGGCGGAGGCCGAGCGGCAACCCGGCGGTGACAGTGACGCGGAGCGTCGTTGCGCCCGGCTGCTGCGCGAGCGGCTCACCGCCGAACTGGCCGTGCACGAGGCCGACGAGGGCCTGCGGGCGGTCGGTAATCTGCACACGCCCGGGCACGCCGTGCGCGACGTGTTCACGGTGACGCCGACGCAGACGGACGAGGACTGGGCGGCCGTGGCCGAGCGGCTGCGCGCGGTCCCGGCCGCGCTGGCGGGCTACCGCGCGTCCCTGGAACTCGGCCTGGAGCGCAAGCTGTACGCGGCCCCGCGGCCGACCGCCACCTTCGTCGAGCAGCTCACCGAATGGTCGGACACGGACGGCTCGGGCCGCGGCTGGTTCGAGGACTTCGCCTCGGCCGGCCCCGAGGCGCTGCGCGCCGAGCTGGACGAGGCGGCCGCCGCGGCGACCGGGGCCGTCGTGGAACTGCGCGACTGGATGCGGGACGTGTACGTCCCGGCCGTCGAGGGCGCCCCGAACACGGTCGGCCGCGAGCGGTACGCCCGCTGGTCGCGCTACTTCAACGGCACCGACCTGGACCTGGACGAGGCGTACGCGTACGGCTGGTCCGAGTACCACCGCATCCTCGGCGAGATGCGCCAGGAGGCCGAGAAGATCCTGCCCGGTGCCGAGACGCCGTGGGTGGCGCTCGCGCATCTCGACGAGCACGGGACGCACATCGAGGGCGTGGACGAGGTCCGCACGTGGCTGCAGGGCCTGATGGACCAGGCGATCGGGGAGCTGGACGGCACGCACTTCGAACTCGCCGAGCGGGTACGGAAGGTGGAGTCGCGCATCGCCCCGCCCGGCGGCGCCGCGGCCCCCTACTACACGCCCCCGTCGGAGGACTTCTCGCGCCCGGGCCGCACCTGGCTGCCGACGATGGGCCAGACCCGGTTCCCCGTGTACGACCTGGTGTCGACCTGGTACCACGAGGGCGTGCCCGGCCACCACCTCCAGCTGGCGCAGTGGGCGCACGTCGCCGAGAACCTCTCCCGCTACCAGGCCACGCTCGGCGGGGTCAGCGCCAACTGCGAGGGCTGGGCGCTGTACGCGGAGCGGCTCATGGACGAGCTCGGCTACCTCACCGACCCGGAGCACCGGCTCGGCTACCTCGACGCGCAGATGATGCGCGCGGCCCGGGTGATCGTCGACATCGGCATGCATCTGGAGCTGGAGATCCCGGCGGACTCGCCGTTCCACCCCGGTGAGCGCTGGACTCCGGAACTGGCGCAGGAGTTCTTCGCCGCGCACAGCAGCCGGCCGGCGGACTTCGTGGAGAGCGAGCTGACCCGGTATCTGACCATCCCGGGCCAGGCGATCGGCTACAAGCTGGGGGAGCGCGCCTGGCTGCTGGGCCGGGAGAACGCGCGCGAGCGGCACGGCGACGCCTTCGACCTGAAGGCCTGGCACATGGCCGCGCTGTCCCAGGGTTCGCTGGGCCTCGACGACCTGGTGGACGAGTTGTCGGCGCTCTGACCGGAACAGCACCGGGACGAACCGTTACGGTCCGTTACGGCTCTCGGTGGCGTCCACGGGACTCGGTCCCGGACGCCACCACCGGTCACCGGTTCAGTTCGGGAGCCGGCGCAGTTGGACGAGGCCGAGCCAGGTCTCCGGTCCCGGCTGGGCGCGGCCGGCACGCACCGCGTACCGGCCGGGCTCCAGGGGGACGTGGAGGCGTTCGGTGCGGTCGGTCTTGTCGCCGGGCCATGCCGAGTCGAAGAGGACGACCGGGCCGGGCACGTCCCAGCTCACCTCGTCCTCCCACACCGCCGTGCCGAGGGCGTCGGGGACGCCGGCCAGCAGCTCGTCCTCGGAGTTGGCGGCACACCACCGTACGAACGTGCCGTGGTCGGGCAGGAAGGCGGTGGACGCCGGTTCGTCGCCCAGCACCAGGGCCGCGCTGTCCCCGACGGGAAGCAGGCCGACATATCTGTCGACCTCGCACGCCCGGTCGTAGTCCGTGGCCAGGTCCTCACCGTCGGCCCCGGCCCAGAAGGCCAGCACCGTCTCGGGAACCGCTATCAGCGGGCCGCCGCCCGACTCCACCCATTCCATCGCGCCTGGATCCGCGTATCGCGCCATGGGCAGAGAACCTACACGCACGGCGGCCCGCGTTCGCCAACGGTCCGTCTTCCTGCCCGGTACGCCCTGAATCACCAAGTCAGCGGCGGCATTTGGCGTTCACCAGGGCCATCGGCGGACCGGTGGCGCGGGCGGCGTGGATATTCCCGCACGAGCCTTGTCCCGCCGTGGATTCCCCTGCTATTCCTCCATCATGGCCGCATATTCCCCGGACGCCACCGACTGGCGCATCCTCGATGTCCTCCAGCGTGAGGGCCGGGCCAGCTTCGCCGAGCTCGCCCGTGCCGTCTCGATGTCCGCGAGCGCCGTCACCGAGCGGGTGCGGCGCCTGGAGGAGGCGGGGGTCATCAAGGGGTACGCCGCGGTCGTGGACGCCGAGCGCCTCGGCCTGCCGGTGCTGGCCTTCGTCCGCCTGCGCTACGCGACCGGTGACTACACGCCCTTCCACGAACTCGTCGCCGCGACCCCCGAGATCCTGGAGGCGCACCACGTCACGGGGGACGACTGCTTCGTCATCAAGGTCGCGGCGCGCACGATGCGCCACCTGGAGGAGCTGTCGGGCCGTATCGGCGCCCTGGGCCCGGTGACCACGAGCGTGGTCTACTCGTCACCGCTGGCCGGGCGACCGCTGGGCCACTGATTCATCCCGCGGTCCGCTGCCTCACCGCGGACCCCGACCGCCCCTTCACGATCTCCAGCTGCGCGTGGACGCGCCGCCGCAGATCGGCGACGTGGCTGACGATGCCGACGGCCCGGTCCCGCTCGCGCAGCGAGTCGAGCACGTCGAGGACCTCGTCCAGGGTCTGCTCGTCGAGGCTGCCGAAGCCCTCGTCGATGAAGAGCGTGTCGAGGCGGACCCCGCCCGCTTCGTCCGTCACCACGTCCGCGAGGCCGAGGGCGAGCGCGAGGGAGGCGAAGAACGTCTCACCGCCCGACAGCGTCGCCGTGTCCCGCTCCCGGCCGGTCCAGGCGTCGACCACGTGCAGCCCGAGTCCGCTGCGGCCGCGCCCGGTCCGGTCGTCGGAGTGGACGAGGGTGTAGCGGCCGGAGGACATGCGCTGCAGGCGTAGCGTCGCGGCGGCGGCGACCTGCTCCAGGCGGGCCGCCAGCACGTAGGACTCCAGGCGCATCTTGCGGTCGTTGTCGGCCGAGGTGCCCGCGGTGAGCGCGGCGAGGCGGGCCACGCGGTCGTATGCGGCGCGCAGCGGGCCGAGCCGTCGCACGCCGTCGGCCGCCCGGGCGGAGAGCCGGTCGAGCTCGGCGCAGCAGTGGGCGGCCGCGTCGCGCTGGGACGCGGCCTCGCGCAGGCTCCGGGCGGCCTCGGCCGCGTCGCGTTGCGCCGCTTCGAGGTCGGCGGGCGGGCGCTGGGCGGCGGCCGCGGTGTCGGCCTCGGCGAGGGCGGCGCGGACGGCGGCCTCCTCGGACTGCCAGGCGTCCAGGCGGTGTTGCAGCTCGCGGTGGGCCGAGTCGTCGAGCAGTGCGTCGGCCGCGGCCCGCGGGGTGTCGAAGCCGGCGCGGTAGGCGGCGTCGGCGAGGCGGGCGTCGGCGTCCTTGAGCCGCTGCGCGGTGTCCTCGGCGACGCGCGCGGTGTCGGCGGCGTCGGTGAGCAGCGCCGCCCGTCGCTCCAGCTGCGCGGATCGCGCGGCCACGCTGGCGGCGGTTCCGCGCGCCTGCGCCAACTCCTCTTCCAGGGCTGCCCTTTCCTGCTCGATGCTCTCCCGGCGGGTGAGCCGCGAGGCCGCCCTGACCGCGGCCTGCTGGCGGTCGGCCAGGCGCCGTTCGCGCTCGTGCTCGGCCCGCCGCAGCTCCTCGTGGGCGGGGTGCAGCCCGGAGGCGTCCCGGCGGGCTTGCGCGTACTGCCGCTCCAACTCATCCGCTTCGGAGAGGAGTTGCTCGGTCGGCGCGTCGCCCGCCTCCGCTGTGGCGGCGGCCAGTTCCTCGCGTACGGCGGCGAGGTGCCGTTCGTCTGCGGCCTTCCGCTCCTCGGCGCTCCGGGAGGCCGCGAGGGCCCGTTCCTCGGCGTCGCGGTCGACGTGTCCGGCGATCTTCCGGGCGGGCTCGGGGTGTTCGGTGGCTCCGCAGACGGCGCAGGGTTCGCCGTCGGCGAGGGTCGCGGCGAGTTCGGCGGCGATGCCGTTCAGGCGCTGTTCCTTGAGGTCGAGCCAGTGCGTGCGGGCGGCCACGGCCTGCTCGGCGGAGTCGAACGCCCGCGTCCGGGCGCGCTCCGCGTCACCGGTCAGGCGGTCGCGCACGCGTGCCGCGTCGAGCCGCCGCCGTGCCGGTTCGCGCTGGACGGCGAGCTGTTCGGCCCGGGTGGCCGCCTCCTGCGCGGACTCGATACGGGCCTGGAGTCCCGCGCGCGTGGTGTCCCAGTCGGCGAGCCAGGCCTCGGCCTCCCGCAGCACGTCCTCGTCGGCGCGCTCCTGCCGGTCCAGTTCGGTGCGCTCGTCCTGGAGGCCGGAGAGCCGCTGCTCGGCGCGGCGGGCGGACTCCAGGCCGCCCAGTTCCTCCGCGGCCCGGCGTGCGGCAGCCGCGAGACCGGCGGCGCCGGCGTCCGCGAACCCGTCCGGCAGCAGCCCGCGCGCGCGTGCCTCGGCGCCGGCCGCGCGCCGGTTTTCGGCCTCGGCCGCGTCCCGCAGCTCCAGCGCTGGTGCGACCGTCTCCGCCTTGCGGCCCCGCTCCATGCGCGTCTGCGCTTCCCGGTGCGCGTCGGCCCTCTCCGCCAGCAGCGCGGCGCGCCTGCGCGCCTCGGCGAACCTGCCCTGCAGTCGGGCGACTTCGCGTACGTCGGCCAGGGCGTGGTCGGCGGCCAAGTGGGCGGACTCGGCGGCGGTGAGGCGGCAGTGGGCGACGGTGAGCCGTTCGCGGGCGGTGCTGCGGGCGACGGCCGCGGCGCTCAGGACGGCCTCGGCCAGGCCGGGTTCGCCCGGGGCGATTTCCGGCAGCTCCATGGCGTCGCCGGCTTCCTGCTGCATGCGGTGCGCGTCGGCCAGCAGCGTGGCGTCGCCCTCCCGTACGCGGGCCTCGGTCGCGCGCCGGCGTTCGGCGAGGCGCTTCTCGACGTCGGCGAAGCGCCGGGTGTCGAAGAGGCGGCCCAGCAGCCTGCCGCGCGCCTCGGCGTCGGCCCGCAGGAAGCGCGCGAAGTCGCCCTGGGGCAGCAGGACGACCTGGCAGAACTGCTCGCGGCTCATGCCGAGCAGCTGGGTGAACTCCTCGCCGATCTCCTGGTGCGAGCGGCTGAGGTCCTTCCAGGCGCCGGCCACCGCGTCGTACTCGCGCAGCCAGCTCTGGGCCTTGTCCGTGGTCGTACCGGTCCCGCGCTTCTTGGGCCGCTGCCAGGGCGGCTGCCGGGTCACCTCCAACCGCCGTCCGGCGACGGTCAGTTCGAGGCGGACCTCGGTGCGGATGCCCGGGTCGGCGTGGTCGCTGCGCAGGGAGAGGCCCTGGCCGGACTGCCGGGCGCCGGGCACGGTGCCGTAGAGCGCGTAGCACACGGCGTCCAGGACGGAGGTCTTGCCGGCGCCCGTCGGCCCGTGCAGCAGGAAGAGCCCGGCGGCGGACAGCGCGTCGAAGTCGACCGACTGGGAGCCGCCGAAGGGGCCGAAGGCGGTGATGTCGAGCCGGTGGAGCCTCATCGTGATACCCCCGCACCATCCCGTACGCGCGTGGTCACCGCGCGACCTCCCGTTCGGCGTCGTCCGCGCGCACCGCGTCGAACGCCTCCCGCAGCACGGCCTGTTCGTGCTCGTCGGGCCACGCTCCCCGCACGTGGGCCACGAAGTCCTGGGCGATCTGCTGGTCGCTGCGGCCCGCGAGGCGCTCGGCGTACGACACGTCGGGGTCGTCGGGGGCGCGCTCGGGGGCGAAGGCCAGGCTGAGTGCGTGCGGGAAGCGCTCGGCGAGCCGGGCCATCGGGTCGGCGGGGCGGACCGGGTCGGTGAGCGTCGCCTCGACCCACGCCTCCTCGTGAGGGGCCAGGGCCGGGTCGGCGAGGAGGTCCTCCAGGGTGCCCCGGATCCGGGCCAGCGGGCGCGGCACCGGGCAGTCGAGCCGCTCGGCGGCCACGGCGCCGTCGGCGTCGAGGTCGACGAGCCACATGCTCTTGCGGTGGTCGGCCTCGGAGAAGGAGTAGGCGAGCGGGGAGCCCGAGTAGCGCACGCGCGCGGTGATGGTCTGGCAGCCGTGCAGATGCCCCAGCGCCACGTAGTCCACGCCGTCGAAGACCCCGGCCGGGACCGCGGCCACCCCGCCGACGGTGATGTCCCGCTCACTGTCGCTGGCCTGGCCGCCGGTGACGAAGGCATGGGCGAGGACGACGGAGCGGGTGCCCTGCGCGCGCGTGGCCAGATCGGCACGCACCCGGTCCATGGCGGCGGCGAGCACGGTCTCGTGCCCCGCCTTGCCGACGCCGAACTCGTCCTTCACCAGGGCCGGTTCGAGGTACGGCAGCCCGTAGAAGGCCACGTCGCCGAAGGCGTCCGTCAGCACGACGGGCCTGCCGCAGGCCGACGGTTCGGTGCGCAGATGGATGCCGGCCCGCCCGATGAGGCCCGCGCCGACGCCGAGCCGGCGGGCCGAGTCGTGGTTGCCGGAGATCATCACCGTGGGCACGCCCAGCTCCGCGAGCCGGTGCAGGGCGGCGTCGAACAGCTCGACGGCGGCGAGCGAGGGCACCGCCCGGTCGTACACGTCTCCCGACACGACCACCGCGTCCACCTCGCGCTCACGCACGGTCGCGACGAGGTGCCCGATGAACTCGGTCTGGGCATCGAGCATGTTCACCCGGTGAAACGCCCGGCCGAGATGCCAGTCGGAAGTGTGCAGAATTCTCAAGACACCGCTCCGACCTGCATGTTTCTCCTTATGGCACCCCTGGATCCAGCCCCCGACCGGCACGGCCTCGGCTTTCGGCACCGACCACGCTAACGCCTGTCGGCACCTGATCTCTCACAGACCTCGATCTGCGGCTCGCCATCGCGCTGTGATGAAGCTCTAATCCAGGTCGGCCTGCCAGAGGTCGGGGCCGAACACCTCGTACTGGATGTCCTCGGGTGCGACGCCCCGTTCGAGCAGCTTGGTGCGCACACCCTGCATGAACGGCAGCGGACCGCACATGTAGTACAGGGCGTCGTCGGGAAGATCGACGTCTTCGAGGTCCATCCGTCCCTGGAAGACCCCGTTCAGCGGCTCCATGGTCTCCGCGCCCTTCTCGTACCAGGCGTACACCTCCGCGTGGCGCGACTCCAGGACGTCGGTCACCACCTGGCGGCGCAGCGGGAACGAGGCCTCGTCGAGGTCGCCGTGGAGGAGGGTGATGTGCAGCCCGGACCCGGCCTTGACGAGGTGCGAGAGCATCCCGGCGGCCGGGGCGATCCCGATGCCCGCGGTCGCGAACACCACCGGCCGGCCCGCGTCGTCCAGGACGACGTCGCCGTACGGCAGCGACGTCGTCACGATGTCGCCCACGTCCACCGACTCGTGCAGGAGCGTCGACATCTCCCCGGCCGGCTCGATGCCGAACCCGCGGACCCGCTTGACCGAGAACTGGCGGCTCTCGCCGTCGTCGGCCCGGGTCAGGCTGTACTGGCGGGGCTGCGGCACCCCGTCCGGCATCATCATCCGGACGGTCACGTACTGGCCGGGGAGCGAGGACTTCACCAGGCGGTCGTCGATCCGCTTGACCACGAAGGTCACCACGTCGTCCGTCTCCCGGATCTTCTTCGCGACCTCCCACTCCCGCCACACCGTCTCCGGCCTCGCCCCACGTGCGCTGTACAGGCCGCGTTCCCCGCTGATCAGGGCGTTGGCTGACAGCTCCCTCCAGCGAGGACGTGTGGGATCTCCCGGCCGCGGGTTCTGAGCGGCAGGTCACTCGACGGCATCGCGGCGAGGCGGCCGACGCCCGGTAGCGGCCGGACAGGCGCGGAACGACCTGGCGAAGGGAGGCTCTCCGCGGTGAGCGAGGTCGAGGCGGATCCGGGGCGGACGCCACCTGCCGGGAGGCGGCCTGCTGTCGCGGCCAGGATCTGGAACTGTGCCCTCAGGCTATGACGCGCTCCGGAGCCGGGCGACTCGTCCCGGGCCTGTGCGACCGGCGTGAGCAGCACGTCCCCTGAGCATCTCGCGTCGTCTCGTCCGTCGTCGGGGCGGTCACTGCTGCCGTGCGCGCTTCATGTCCACGCGCGCGCCGAGCATGGGTGTCCCCTCCTCGCCGAGGAGGTCCGGTGCCCGTCCGCCATGGCACGAGGAGGGTGTTCCGTCGGCGCACGCTCTCGTCGTCGAGCAGGCTCATCGCCCGCCCCACCTGCCGGGGGCCGGCACCGATCCGCCTGCCGATGTCGCCGTAGGAGGCGACGCGGCCGGGCGGGATGGCGGCGACGGCCTCGCGGACCTCTTCGATGATGTTCATGACGGGGTCATTCGGTGGGCGGTCGGTGATGGATACCGTCTTGGACGGTCAAACCCACCCTATGCGGCCTGTCAGGCGTCCCCGTACGCCTCTCCTCCCAGCTCGAAATCCGCCGTCCCGGCGGTGGCGTCGGCCAGCCATGCGCGGAAGGCGTCCACGTCGGCGTCCGGCAGACCGATCTCGATGGTGACCGCCTCCCCGTAGCGGACGTCCCGCACGTCGCGTCCGGTCGAGCGCAGGTCGTTCTGCACCTTTCCGGCGCGCTGGTGGTCGACGGTCACCGTGGCCAGCCGGAAGCGGCGCCGGGTGAGGGTGCCGAGCGCGTCCAGGGCCTCGCCGACCGCTCCGCCGTAGGCCCGGATGAGGCCGCCCGCGCCTAGCTTGACCCCGCCGTAGTAGCGGGTGACGACGGCGACGACGTACCGCATGTCGCGGCGCAGCAGCATCTGGAGCATCGGGACGCCGGCGGTGCCGCCCGGTTCGCCGTCGTCGCTGGCCTTCTGGACGGCAGCGTCGGCTCCGATGACGTACGCCCAGCAGTTGTGCGTGGCGTCGGCGTGCTCCTTGCGAACGCGCGCGATGAAGTCCTGGGCCTCCTGCTCGGTGGCCGCGGGGGCGAGCGCGCACAGGAAGCGGGAGCGGTTGACCTCGGTCTCGTGCACGCCCGCGTGGGCTACGGTGCGGTACTCGTCCTGCATCCGGCCAGCCTATGCGGACGTCAGCGGTCGCCCGCCGTCGAGGTACGGGTCACGATGTGGGGGACGCTCGCTCACCGTGCCCGCGGGGCATCCCGGCGGGACCGTCGTGTGACACGCCCGCCGTCGTTCCCGAGGAGGCAGGACCGTATGACCGGCGTCCAGGCGGAGAGCAGGCATGGCCGTCGGTGAACACGCGCGCACCGCACACCGCTCACGCTGGCGGGCATGGCTGCTGGAGGGCCTGAGCGAGCAGACGGGCAGCCATCCGGGGCCGCACCGCACGCCGCGCCCCGAGCAGGAGGGCCACCGGTGGTGGCGGGTGATGTGCCTGACGGGCGTGGACTACTTCTCGACGCTGGGCTACCAGCCGGGCATCGCGGCCCTCGCCGCCGGTCTGCTCTCGCCGCTGGCCACGCTCGTGCTGATCGCGCTGACGCTGCTGGGCGCGCTGCCGGTGTACCGCCGGGTGGCGCGCGAGAGCCCGCACGGCGAGGGCTCGATCGCCATGCTGGAACGGCTGCTGCCGTGGTGGTCGGCCAAGTTTCTCGTCCTGGTGCTGCTGGGCTTCGCGGCGACCGACTTCATCATCACGATCACCCTGTCGTCCGCGGACGCCGCGGCCCACGTCGTGGAGAATCCGTTCGCCCCGCACTGGACGCACGGCGGGAACGAGTGGATCACCCTGGTGCTGCTGGGCCTGCTCGGCGCCATCTTCCTGAAGGGCTTCAAGGAGGCCATCGGCATCGCCGTGGTGCTGGTGGCCGTGTACCTCACCCTGAACGTCGTCGTGCTCGCCGTCTGCGCCGTGGCGGTGTTCACCCACCCCCTGCACATCGACGACTGGACGCACGCGCTCACGGTCGACTACTCCTCGCCGCTGGCGATGGTCGGCGTGGCGCTGCTCGTGTTCCCGAAGCTGGCCCTCGGCATGTCCGGCTTCGAGACGGGCGTGGCCGTGATGCCCCAGATCAAGGGCGCCCCGACCGACACCTACGAGAATCCGGCGAGCCGCATCAAAGACACCCGCAGGCTGCTCACCACGGCCGCCCTGATCATGAGCTGTCTGCTCCTGCTGTCCAGCCTGGCGACGACGCTGCTCATCCCGCAGCAGGACTTCAAGAGCGGCGGCCCGGCCAACGGACGCGCGCTCGCCTATCTGGCGCACGCCCTCCTCGGCGAGGCCTTCGGCACGGTGTACGACGTCTCGACGATCACGATCCTGTGGTTCGCGGGAGCGTCCGCGCTCGCCGGGCTGCTGAATCTCGTACCGCGCTACCTCCCCGGCTACGGCATGGCACCGGAGTGGACCCGGGCGGTGCGTCCGCTGGTCCTGGTCTTCCTGACGGCCGCCGTGCTCATCACGCTGTGGTTCCACGCGAGCGTCGACGCGCAGAGCGGCGCGTACGCGACCGGTGTGCTGGTGCTGATGCTGTCGGCGTCGTTCGCCTGCACGGTGGCCGCGCACCGGCGGGGCAACCGCTGGGCCACGGGCGGCTTCGGCGTGATCACCACCGTGTTCGCGTACACGCTCGTCACGAACGTCGTCGAGCGGCCCGACGGCATCAAGATCGCGTCGATCTTCATCGTGACGATCCTGCTGACGTCGCTGTGCTCGCGCGTGCACCGGGCGTTCGAGCTGCGCGCCACCGACGTCGTCTTCGACGAGGCCGCGCTGCGGATCATCGACGAGGCCGCGCAGTACGGCCCGCTCCGGCTGATCGCCAACGAGCCGGAGGAACACAGCAAACGGGAGTACCAGGCCAAGGTGCGCGACCAGCTCCGGCACACCCTCATCCCGGAGGGCGCGCCGCTGATCTTCCTGGAGGTCTTCGTACGGGACTCCTCGGACTTCACCACCGAGATCACCGTGCACGGCGACCAGAAGCACGAGGTACGGCGCCTGCGCGCGACGGGGCCGACGGTGCCCAACACGATCGCGGCGGTGCTGCTGGCGATCCGCGACCGCACCGGTGAGACGCCGCACGTCTACTTCAACTGGACGGAGGGCAACCCCGTCAGCCATCTGATCCGCTTCCTGATCTTCGGCGAGGGCGAGGCCGCGCCGGTCACCCGCGAGGTACTGCGGCGGGCGGAGCCGGACCAGGAACGGCGGCCGTGGGTGCACGTGGGGTGAGCCCGGAAGCCGCGGGAGCCCTATGCCTTCTTTCCTCGGGGCACGGTGACGGACGTCAGCAGCGCCCCGCCGGGGGCGAGTGCGTCCCAGCCGGTGCCGTGCCACGCCAGGACGGCGATCGCGGACGTCGGGAACTTCGTGCGCACCTGCGCGAGCGCGTCGTCCAGGCTGTCCCCGGCCAGCTCCTGGACCAGCTCCTCCAGGCCGGGGTTGTGCCCGACGAGGAGCAGCGTCTCCACCTCGGGGGACACCTCGTGTACGACGTCCAGCAGGTCGCGTACGCCGGCCGCGTACAACCGGGAGTCGAAGCGCACCGGCGGCGGGGTGCCCCACTGCGCCGAGGCCAGTTCCCAGGTCTGGCGGGCGCGCAGGGCCGTGGAGCACAGCGCCAGGTCGGGCAGGCAGTCGGCCTCGGCGAGGGCACGACCGGCGGCGGGGGCGTCCCGGCGGCCGCGCTGCGCGAGGGGCCGCCGGTGGTCGGCCGCGCCTTCGGGCCAGGCGGACTTGGCGTGCCGCAGGATCACCAGGCGGCGCAGCGGGCCGACCCCCGCGCGGGCGCTCACGCCGGGCTCCCGAGATCACGGGTCAGTTCGAGGCCGAGCAACCGGTCGGCGTAGGCGTAGGTCTCGAAGCGGGCGCCGTCGGGCAGGTCGGCGGAGTTCTCCACCCACCGCAGGACGCCCAGGACCGCAGGCACGTCCAGGTCGTCCTCCCAGGCGCCGTGCAGCCGCCGGCGCACATCGTCGGGAACCGGCCGCGACGGCTGCCGGGCCCATGCGGCGACGGCCCGCCGCCACTGCGCGAGCGTGCTCGCGGCGTCGTCGAGCGCGGCCGCGTCGATCCGTACCGGCGAGGTCCGAGGGGCGGACAGCAGGGCCAGCCGCAGGGCGGCGGGGTCGGGCAGCGATCCCCCGACGGAAGCCGGAGACACCCCTGCCCCGGCTTCCCCGGCCACGGGCGCGACCCGCATCACCGTCCCGGGCGGCACACTGTCGTCGCCCTCCCCCATCACCCGTACGGTCTGCGCCTCGCCCGGCCCTCCGGCGAGGTCACGGGCGTCCTCGAACGGGCGGATGCCCAAGGCCAGGGCGGCAGCGCGGAGTTCGGCCGGCTCCCGGTCGCCGGTGAGCGTCGACCAGACGGGGGTGCCGCCGAGTTCCAGGGCGCGGACCAGGAGGTCGGCGACCAGGAGCACGCGCAGGGACGAGGTGTCGGGTCCCGACACGTGCGCCTCCACCCGGGTCAGGCCCCGGCGGGCGGGCGGGACGGGGACGGGCTCGCCGGTTCGGGCGTCGATGATGCGCAGCACGGGGTGAGCGTAGGCGGGCGGACGGCCGAACGCAGGCACCCGGTGCCGAATCCGGACACCGTGGCGGGCCGGAATCACGGGCGGACCGGCACTGTTGCCCCGAGGGCAGTTCCCCTCTGATCACCTCTGATCCCTGTGATCCCCACTGACTCCAGGAGGCCGACCGTGTACGGCGACGAAGCGACGATCCGCAGGATTCTGACCGAGCTCGGTGACACCTGGGCCGTCGTCGGGCTGTCCTCGAACCCCCGGCGCGCGGCGCACGGCGTGGCCGGGGTGCTCCAGCGCTTCGGCAAGCGGATCGTGCCCGTCCACCCCAAGGCGGAGACGGTCCACGGCGAGCGCGGCTACGCCTCGCTCGCGGACATCCCCTTCGAGGTGGACGTCGTGGACGTCTTCGTCAACAGCGAGCTCGCCGGGGCGGTCGCGGACGAGGCGGTGGCGAAGGGCGCGCAGGCCGTGTGGTTCCAGCTCGGCGTCATCGACACGGCCGCGTACGAGCGGACTCGGGCGGCCGGCCTCGCCATGGTCATGGACCGGTGCCCAGCCATCGAGATCAATGCGCTGCGGTAGCCCTGGAGAAGCCCTGCGCCAGGTCTCTGCCCACCAAGTGGATCATGTTTGACGAGGCCGCGTCATACTGTGCGGATGACGTTCACTGCCCTCAACCCCAACTCCGCGCCCGCGGAACGACGTCCGGTCGTCATCATCGGCGCCGGTCCCGCCGGGCTGACCATCGGCAACATCCTGCGGGCCGCCGCCGTCGACTGTGTGGTCCTGGAGACCGAGAGCAGACGGTTCATCGAGACACGGCAGCGAGCCGGCGTCATCGAGGAGTGGGCCGTGCGCGCGCTGGAACGGCGCGGTCTGGCGACGAACCTGCTCGCACGGGCGCTGGTGCACTCCGAGTGTGAATTCCGGTTCGCCGGCAAGCGGCACCTGTTCGCCTTCGGCGAGCTGACGGACCAGCACCACTACGTCTATCCCCAGCCGTTGCTGGTGGGGGATCTGGTGCGTGAGTACGCCGACGTCCGCGGCGGCGATGTCCGCTTCGGCGTGAAGGACGTACAGCTGCACGATCTGGACACGGAGCGGCCCGCGGTGTCGTACCTGTGCCCGGAGACGGGGCAGCGCCGGATGATCCACTGCGACGTCGTCGCCGGATGCGACGGGGCGCGCGGGGTGACCCGGAACGCGCTGCCGACGGAGCGGGCGCGGATCGCGCGGCAGGACTACGGCATCGGCTGGCTGACGATGCTCGTCGACGCGCCGCCGTCGTGCGACTACGTGGCGTTCGGCATCCACCCGCGCGGGTTCGCCGGGCACATGCCCCGCAGCGCCGAGGTCACCCGCTACTACCTCCAGGTCCCGCCCGGCGACGACCCCGAGAACTGGTCGCACGAGCGCGTGTGGGCCGAGTTGCGGGAGCGGCTCGCGGCGGACGGGGCGCCGCCGTTGACGGAGGGGCGGCTGATCGAGAAGCGTGTGCTGGACATGCACAACCACGTCGTCGAACCCATGGTGTTCGGGCGGCTGTTCCTGGCGGGCGACGCCGCCCATCTCACCGCGCCCATCGCCGCCAAGGGCATGAACCTGGCCCTGCACGACGCCTTCCTGCTCGGCGACGCGCTGGTCGCGTACCTCACGAAGGGCGACCACGACGGGCTGGCCGACTATTCGGACGCGTGTCTGCGCCGGGTGTGGGACTACCAGGACTTCTCGCAGTGGCTGTCCGACATCTACCACGGGACCGCGTCAGGCGACCCTTACGTCGCGGGCACCACCCTGGGCCGCCTGCGCCGCCTGTTCACCTCACCCGCCGCCGCCGTGGCCTTCGCCGAGCAGTACCTCGGGTCGGCCCCGGCCTTCTGACCGGTCTCCGCGGGGGCGGGGTGCCGGAGCATGCAGCACGCTCCGGCACCCCGCCTCGGAGAGTGGCCCTCAGGCGACGCCCAGCCCCTCCAGCACCACCGCGCCGGGCAGTTCGGCGAACGCCTTGCCCGGTACGAGGAGTTTGCCGCGGCGGCGTCCGCTGCCGACCAGGACATACGGCAGGTCGACCACGGCCGAGTCGACCAACACGGGCCAGTCGGCGGGGAGTCCGACGGGGGTGATGCCGCCGTACTCCATGCCGGTCTCCCCCGTCGCGGCGTCCATCGCGGCGAACGAGGCCTTGCGGGCGCCGAGTTGGCGACGCACGACGCCGTTCACGTCGGCCCGGGTGGTGGACAGCACGAGGCACGCGGCCATCTGGGTCTCACCGCCTCGCTTCCCCGCCACGACCACACAGTTCGCGGACCGCTCGACCAGGTCCCGGCCGTAGTGCTCCACGAAGACGGCCGTGTCGGCCCACTCCGGGTTGGTGTCGACGTAGAGGATCTGCTCGGCGGGGACGCTGCCGCGCCACTGCCGTACGGCGTCGGCGACCGGGCGGACCAGCTCGTCGAGGCAGTCGGGGGCGGGAGTGGCGGTGTCGAAGTCTCCGATGGGTGCACGCATGGCCGCACGCTAGCAAGAGACGGCTCCGCGCCCTCGCGGCTCCCGGGCCCCGAGGCTCTAACGCACGGGCGGGACCGAGACCGCCATCACCATCTCCATCGGAACGTCGCCGTCATTGCCGTACGTGTGCGGGGTGTTGGCCTCGAAGGACGCGCTGGCGCCGGCCGGGACGCGGTACGCGACGTCGTCGACGGTGAGCGTCAGCTCCCCCGCCGTGACATGGACCAGCTCGACCGCGCCCGTGGGGTGCGGGTCGGAGGAGCTGGACTCACCGGGCATGAGGCGCCAGTCCCACATCTCCACCGGGCCGGGGGCCTCGGTACCCGCGAGGAGCCGGTTGTAGCTGCCCGCTTCGGTGTGCCAGAGCCGTGCGGCCTGCTCGGCCGGGACGATGCGGACCTTCGGGCCCTGCTCGTAGTCGAGCAGGGTGGTGATGCTGATGCCGAGCGCGTCGCCGATCTTGACGACCGTGCCGAGGCTGGGGTTGGTCCGGGCCTGCTCGATCTGGATGAGCATGCCGCGGCTGACGCCCGCGCGGGCGGCCAGCGTGTCCAGGGTGAAGCCGCGCTCGGTACGCCAGCGTTTGACGTTGCGCGCCAGGGACTGGGTCAGCAGGTCGAGGTCCGACACGTTAAGTCCATTATTCTGAATGGGGGAGTTTACTCGAATGCACTACTATGGGGTGCACCCGATCGTTCACCGCACTGTACTGCGAGGCTACCCGTGACAGCATTCTTCGCCCTGGCCACCAGTCTCCTCTGGGGCCTGGCCGACTTCGGCGGTGGTCTGCTGACCCGGCGCACTCCGGCACCCACGGTGGTGGTCGTCTCGCAGGCCGCCGCGGCGGCCGTGCTCGGCGCGATCGTGCTGGCCACGGGCGGCTGGAGCGAGGCCGGTCCGCGGCTGTGGTTCGCGTTCGCGGCGGGCCTGGTGGGCCCCGTCGCGCTGCTCTGCTTCTACAAGGCGCTGGCCCGCGGCCCGATGGGGGTCGTCTCCCCGCTCGCCACGCTGAGTGTCGCCGTCCCGGTCGGGGTCGGCCTGGTCCTCGGCGAGCGGCCGGGACTGCTCCAGGTCGCGGGCATCGCCGTCGCCGTCTCCGGTGTCGTCCTCGCGGGCGGACCGCAGCTCAGGGGCGCCCCGGTGCAGCGGCAGACGATCCTGCTCACGCTGATCGCCGCCCTCGGCTTCGGCACCGTGTTCGCCCTCATCACCGAGGCCTCGACCACCGTCACCGGCCTGTTCCTCGCGCTGTTCGTGCAGCGGTTGACCAATGTCGCCGTGGGCGGCGCGGCGCTGTACGTGTCGGTGCAACGTGGCGGGGCCGCCCTCCCGGAGGGCGGCTTCCCGTGGGCCTCGCTGCCGGCGCTCGCCTTCGTCGGGCTCGCGGACGTCGCGGCCAACGGCACGTACTCGGTCGCCGCCCAGCACGGTCCGGTGACCGTGGCCGCGGTGCTCGCCTCGCTCTACCCGGTGGTGACCGCCCTGGCGGCGCGCGGCTTCCTCAGGGAACGGCTGCGGGCGGTCCAGGCCGCCGGCGCCGGGCTCGCCCTGCTGGGCACACTGCTCCTGGCCACCGGCTGAAGCGGCATCAGCCCTGCCCCCTCTGGGGTCTCAGCCTTCGGCCTCGAGCTCGGCGAGGCGCGGAGCGTCCTCCCCGGTGACCGGCTCCAGGGCCGCCAGCGCCCGCAACTGCTCCGGGGTGATCCCGTCCGGAATCGGCACCGGAGCGGGCGTCCGCAGCGGGGGCTGCCAGCCCTCGTCGGGCGTCCAGCGCCGTACGACCCGTGCGGGCGCCCCCGCGACCACGGCATGGTCGGGCACCGTCCCGCGGACCACCGCGCCGGCCGCCACCACCACGTTCCGGCCGATCCGCGCGCCCGGAAGGATCACCGCTCCCGTCCCGATCCAGCACCCGGGCCCGATCTCCACCGGCTCCATCCGCGGCCACTGCCTGCCGATGGGCTCGTGCGGATCGTCGTACGAGTGGTTCGTGGACGTGACATAGACGTACGGCCCGAAGTAGCAGTCGCGGCCGATGGTGACCGTCGTGTCGGCGATGACGTGGCTGCCGCGGCCGAGGACGACTCCGTCGCCGATGCGCAGGATCGGGTCGGGGCCGAGGTCGAGGTCGGGCATCAGGCCCGCGGTCAGCGTGACCTGTTCGCCGATGATGCAGCAGGCGCCGAGGTGGATCCAGGGTTCGCCGAAGACCGTGCCGAGCGGGAAGGCCAGCCGGGTGCCCGCCCCGATCGCACCGAAGCGCAGCCGTCCGGGGTGTTCGGCGGTGACGGAAGCCGTGCGCTGCACCCAGGCCCAGCCCGCGTGCACGGCGCGCTGGACGAGTCGGCGCCGCCAGGTGGAGAACGAGAACGTGTTCTTGGGCTTGGGCACCCGCTCACCGTACTCAGCGTGCGCCGTCCCCATGCGGCCGGGCCGCTGTGATCTTCGCCCCACCGGGTGGCGTACGGTGCGGGGGTTACGTCGGACAGGAGGAGACGGTGATGACGCGGCAGGCGCTGATCGTGGGCATAGGCGGCAGGGAACCGAGCATCGGCGAGGAGACGTTCGTGGCGCCCACCGCGTCCGTGATCGGCGACGTGACGCTGCTGCCGGGCGCCAGCGTCTGGTACGGCGCCGTGGTGCGCGGTGACGTCGAGCGGATCACCGTCGGCGGATGCGCCAACATCCAGGACAACGCCACGCTCCACGCCGACCCCGGGTTCCCCGTCACCGTCGGGGAACGGGTGTCCGTCGGCCACAACGCCGTCGTGCACGGGGCGACCGTCGAGGACGACTGCCTGATCGGCATGGGCGCGACCGTGCTCAACGGGGCGGTGATCGGGGCGGGATCACTGGTCGCCGCGAGCGCGCTGGTGCCGCAGGGGATGGTGGTGCCGCCGGGGTCACTGGTGGCGGGCGTACCGGCGAAGGTGAAGCGGGAGCTGTCGCAGGAGGAGCGGCAGGGCGTCACGCTGAACGGCACGATGTACGCGGAGCTGGCGAAGGCCCACCGCGAGGTGCATCAGTAGGCGGTACGGGGCCCGTACAGCCGTCGGTCCGTCGGGCGGGTGCGGCTCACTCCCCGGCGGCCACGGGCTCCGGCTCCGGCTCCCGCCGCTGTGCCTCGGCCTTCTTCGCCCTGCGCTTGAGCATCAGCAGGGACGTGGCGCCGACGAGCACCGCCACCACCAGGCCCAGCCACGAGAAGCGCTTGAGCCAGTCCTCGGCGACGATGCCGACGTAGTAGACGACCGCGGTGGTGCCCCCGGCCCAGCAGATGCCGCCGAGGACGTTGGCGATCAGGAACTTCCAGTACGGCATCTGGAGCACGCCCGCGAGCGGGCCGGCGAAGATGCGCAGCAGGGCGACGAAGCGGCCGAAGAACACCGCCCACATGCCCCACTTCTCGAAGGACCGCTCGGCCGTGGCCACGTGCCCCTCGCCGAAGTGCCGGGGGAACTTCTCGCCGAGCCAGGTCAGCAGCGGGCGTCCGCCCTTGCGGCCGATGGCGTAGCCGATGGAGTCGCCGACGACGGCGCCGACGGTCGCGCATGTGCCGAGGATCACGGGGTTGACGCCCGTGTGCTGCGAGGAGAGCAGCGCCGCCGAGACCAGGACGATCTCGCCCGGCAGCGGGATGCCCAGGCTCTCCACACCGATGACGAGGGCCACCACGGCGTAGACCGCGACCGCGGGGACCGTGTCGAGCCATTCCTGGACGTGCAAAGCCGGTTCCTCCCTGGTCGCTTCGTAGCCAGTCGGGACGTCGCCCGATCGGCGCGCCCACAGGAAGGCTACCTGCTCACCGGCGAAGGGCAGCCGGCCCGTGCACCCGCGCGATCACCTCGCCATTTCGCCCGTTCCGCCCGGCTCGGGAGTGAACTCGCAGAAACCGTCGGTGCACATCCCGACGCCCTCCAGCACCTCGTCGCTCTCCCAGTCCGCCTGCTCGCGCAGGACGCGCTCGAACTCCTCGACATCCCGGGCGCCCGAGATCGTCGTATGCCCGTTGATCACGAAGTAGGGCACGCCACGGATGCCCAGCTCGTGGGCTTCGTGCTCGTCGGCGCGGACCTCGGCGGCGAACCGGTCGCCGGAGAGGACGGCATCGACGTCCTCCGCCGCGAGGCCCGACTCGACGGCCATCCGGCGCAGGGCCTCCGGATCGCCGATGTCCTGGCCTTCGGTGAAGTAGCCGCGGGAGAAGCGCTCCTCCGCCTGATCGCCCAGGCCCTTGCTGTCGGCCAGGTGCAACAGGCGGTGGGCGTCGAACGTGTTGCCCGGCTTGGCGATGCGCCACCGGAAGTCCAGACCCACCCGGGCCGCCTCGCGCTGCTCCTGCTCCAGCACGGCCAGGGCCTGGGCGGGGCTGAGCCCGTACATGCGGGAGAGCATGTCGGGCAGCGGCACTCCGTAGGACCGGGGAGCGTCGGGGTTGAGCTCGAAGCTGTGCCACTTGACCTCGACTTCGATCCCGGTCTTCTCCAGGGCCAGTTCGAGCTTGCGCTTGCCGATGTAGCAGAAGGGGCAGATCACATCGGACCAGATGTCGATCTTCATCCCTCAATCGTCCCCGCGCCCAAACCCGGTCGCGACCGCGGGCCCTGCCACGGCGCTCCGCCCCGCCTGCTCAGCCGTTCGGCCGTAGGGTCCACACCACCGTCATCTCGCCCGTCACGGCTCCGTCCTCGCGCCGGATCTCGATCGCCACCGGAAACTCCGGTCGGCCGCCGGCGTCGAGTTCCGCGACGACCTCGGCCGCGGGGCGGCCCAGCGTCGCCGTGGCCGTCACCGGGCCCATGGCGAGCTTCTTGTAGCCGATCTCGGCCCGCACCGCGAGCGGCACCGCGCGCGAGAGCTGCTCACCGAAGGCCGTGAGCACGATGGCACCGCTGGCGGACTCGGCCAGCGTGAACATGGCACCGGCGTGGGGCCCACCGATGTGGTTGTGGTAGTCCGGCTGGTCCGGCAGCCGGAGCACGGCACGCTCCGGGGTGACCTCGACGAACTCCAGGTTCAGGGTCCGCACCATCGGGACAGCGGTGGCCAGCATTTCGCCCATCGAGGCGCTTTCAACGGTCATGGAGCGAGATGTTACCGACGAGTAGCCGTGCTGGCCACCCCGCCAGAGGGCACTGTGACGACCGCCGACGCCTCAACCGATGCCGAAGGCTCCCTCGGGGGGCTCGGGTGACGGCTGGGCGTCCTCGTCCCCTACCGGGCGGGCGTCGCCGATGAAGTCCCGTAGCGCCGCTGCGTGTTCGACGCGGGCCGGGAAGGCGTCGGAGGCGGTGCGACGGGACAGCGCGGCCGTGTCGAGGGGGCGGTGCGAGGCGACGAGGACCGCGTTGCCGAACCGGCGGCCGCGCAGCACGCCCGGCTCGGCGATCAGCGCGAGCTCCTCGAACACGGCGGCGAGCGTGGCGAGTTGGGAGCGGAGGAAGGCGAACGGCGCGGCGTCGGGCAGGTTGGCCAGGTAGACGCCGTCGGCGCGCAGCACGCGCTCGGCCTCGCGGGCGTAGGTGAGCGAGGTGAGGTGCGCCGGGACCCGGGAGCCGCCGAAGACGTCGGCGATCAGCACGTCCGCGGCGGCGTCCGGGGCGGCCTCCAGCCAGGCGCGGGCGTCCGCGGTGTGCAGCGCGATGTCGGCGCCGTCCGGGAGCGGAAGGTGCTCGGTCACCAGCGCGAGCAGCCCACGGTCGGCGTCGACGACGTCCTGCCGTGAGCCCGGCCGGGTCGCCGCCACATACCGGGGCAGGGTGAGGGCGCCCCCGCCGAGGTGCACCACGGACACCGGACGGCCCGGCTCCCCCACGGTGTCCAGGACGTGGCCGAGCCGTCGGGCGTACTCGAATTCCAGATGCGCCGGCGCGTCCAGATCGACGTACGACTGCGGCGCCCCGTCGACCGTCAGCAGCCACGCCCGCTCGCGGTCGACGTCGGGCATCAGCTTGGCGGTCCCGTGATCGACGGTCCTGGTCACGGGTATGGGCTCGTTCACAGGTCCATTGTGCCGTCGGCGGCAGGGGTGTCCGCCCCCGTCACGGAGGTGGACACCCCGGCCGCTCAGCCGACCGACGTCACCGTGCCCGCGCCGACCGTCCGGCCGCCCTCACGGATCGCGAAGCCGAGGCCGGGCTCGAGCGGGACCTCGCGGCCCAGGTCGACCGTGATCGTGACCGTGTCCCCGGGGCGCGCGACCGCCGTTTCGCCCAGGTCGACGTTCCCGACCACGTCCGCGGTGCGGATGTAGAACTGCGGCCGGTAGCCGGTCGACACCGGGGTCGTACGGCCGCCCTCGCGCGCCGACAGGACGTACACGCGCGCGGAGAAGCGACGGCTCGGCACGATGCTGCCGGGCGCCGCGACGACGTGCCCGCGCCGGACCGCGTCCCGCGGCACCCCGCGCAGCAGCAGCGCCACGTTGTCCCCGGCCTGCGCCTCCTCCATCGGCCTGCCGAAGGTCTCCAGACCGGTGACGACGGTCTCGACGCCGGCGCCGAGCACGTCGATCCGGTCACCCACCCGCACCGTGCCGCGCTCCACCGCGCCGGTGACGACCGTGCCCCGGCCGGTGATGGTGAGCACGTTCTCCACGGGCAGCAGGAACGGCGCGTCCAGGTACCGCTCCGGCATGGGCACGTACGTGTCCACCGCGTCCAGCAGCGCCTCGATCGAGGCCGTCCAACGCGGGTCCCCCTCAAGGGCCTTGAGCCCGGAGACCCGTACGACGGGTACGGCGTCGCCCCCGTAGCCCTGCGCGGAGAGCATCTCCCGGACCTCCAGCTCCACGAGGTCGGTCAGCTCCTCGTCGCCCGCGTCGGCCTTGTTGAGGGCGACGACGATGTGGTCGACGCCCACCTGCCGGGCGAGCAGCACGTGCTCCGCCGTCTGCGGCATGATCCCGTCGAGCGCGGAGACGACGAGGATCGCCCCGTCGAGCTGCGCCGCGCCGGTGACCATGTTCTTGACGTAGTCGGCGTGGCCCGGCATGTCCACGTGCGCGTAGTGCCGGGTGTCGGTCTCGTACTCGACGTGCGCGATGTTGATGGTGATGCCGCGCGCCGCCTCCTCGGGGGCCCGGTCGATGCGGTCGAAGGGCACGAACGTGCCGGAGCCGCGCTCGGCCAGCACCTTGGTGATGGCGGCGGTCAGGGTGGTCTTGCCGTGGTCGACGTGGCCCATCGTGCCGATGTTCAGATGCGGCTTGGTGCGCACGTACGCCGTCTTGGGCATGGCTGTACCTCGAAGCCTCGTATCAGGTGGAACGAGTGGAAGCGGGACCCCGAGGACTGAACCGACCCTCCCCCTGCGGGGCCCGCCGGTCGATCCGGAGAGGGTCAGCTTCGGGCGCCGTCGACGGCCACGACGATCGGAACGATCGTGACGGCAGCCTTCGGAGCATCCGCTACCGCGGATGCTGCGAGGACGAAGGCGTGCCGGAACATGACGCCGATCATCGCCGACGCAATGTCCCACGTCGAATGGTTTTCCGCCGTGCCCGAGACGGGCGTACGGCGATCAGACACCTCCGTCGGTTAGGGTCGCCGGATGCTCGATGCCACCACCCGCTCTGGGGGCACCGCCACGGCCTCTCCCCGGGCCGCCGCCACGGAGCTCACCGTCGCCGCACCCGCGACGGCGCCTGTCCCTGCCGCCCCGCGCCTCGCGACGCGCTGCACGCGCGCGTTGCTGTCGCCCTGGTCTCGGCTGTCCCTTCTCGTGACGCTGCTCGCGGCGGCCGCGGCGGCGGTGCTGTTGTTCGAGCCGCAACGGTTCCTGACGCACGGCTGGCCGCCGCACCTGGGCGGGACCGCGGCGGCGGTGGTGTTCGCGGTGGCGTACGGGCTGTGCACGGTGGCGTTCGTCCCGCGACCGCTGCTGACGGTGGCGGCCGGCGCCCTGTTCGGCTCCCAGCTCGGGCTCGGCACGGCGCTGGCGGGCACGGTGCTCGGGGCGGGGATCTCCTTCGGTCTCGGCCGTGTGCTCGGCCAGGACGCGCTGCGCTCGCTGCTGCGCGGCCGCTGGCTGAAGGCGGCCGACCTGCAGCTGAGCCGGCACGGCTTCCGCTCGATGATGCTGGCGCGGCTGTTTCCCGGTGTGCCGTTCTGGGCCGCGAACTACTGTGCCGCGGTCTCCCGCATGGGCTGGCTGCCGTTCCTGCTGGCGACGGCGCTCGGCTCGGTTCCGAACACCGCCGCGTACGCCGTCGCGGGCGCCCGCGCCTCGGCACCGACGTCGCCCGCCTTCCTGATCGCGATGGCGGGCATCGCCGTACCGGCCCTGGTGAGCGCGGTGGTGGCCTGGCGCAAGCGGCACCATCTGCGCCGACGGTGACCGGTCGGCGCACCGCTGCCCTTTTCTGAGCCCGCCAACAGCCCTTCGGACAGCGGGATTGCGGCCAACCCCTGTGAGTTTCCTGTGCGTCACGCCCGATACGCTGCCTGGGTCGCGTGATCACGCCATCCCTCACAGCAGTTGGACGCCGCACCTCCATGTCTTGGTTTGAATCCCTCGTCCTCGGACTCGTCCAGGGGCTGACAGAGTTCCTCCCCGTCTCCTCCAGCGCGCATCTGCGGCTGACCGCGGCCTTCTCCGGTTGGCAGGACCCGGGCGCGGCCTTCACGGCGATCACGCAGATCGGCACCGAGGCCGCGGTGCTGATCTACTTCCGCAAGGACATCGGGCGAATCGTTTCGGCCTGGTTCCGGTCGCTGTTCGACAAGGCGATGCGCGGGGACCACGACGCGCAGATGGGGTGGCTGGTCATCGTCGGCTCCATACCCATCGGCGTCCTGGGCGTGACGCTCAAGGACCAGATCGAGGGGCCGTTCCGCGATCTGCGGGTCACCGCCACCATGCTGATCATCGTCGGCGTGGTCATCGGCATCGCCGACCGCATGGCGGCCCGGGACGAGACGGGTGGGCGGCACCGGACGCCCAAGCAGCGCAAGACGCTCGGGAACCTGAACGTGAAGGACGGTCTGGTCTTCGGCCTCTGCCAGGCCTGCGCCCTCATCCCCGGAGTCTCCCGCTCCGGCGCCACGATCAGCGGCGGCCTGTTCATGGGCTACCAGCGCGAGGCAGCCGCCCGGTACTCCTTCCTGCTCGCGATTCCGGCCGTACTCGCCTCCGGGGTCTTCGAGTTGAAGGACGCGGTGGGAAGCGGCTATGTCGCGTGGGGACCGACGCTCTTCGCGACGGTGATCGCCTTCGCGTCGGGGTACGCGGTGATCGCCTGGTTCATGAAGTGGATCTCCAACAAGAGCTTCATGCCGTTCGTGTGGTATCGCGTCGCCCTCGGCTTCGTCATCATCGCGCTGGTGACGGCGGGCGTGCTGAGCCCGCACACGGCGGAATCGGCCGGCTGACCGGACGGGATCCGGCCCGCGACCGGACCCCCTCGCGCTCATAGGTGTAGCCAAGTGGTAGCGCAGTGTCAGTGCTTGCCCCTAGGCTTGTCCGCATGTTCCCCGGTTCCGTGCCCTCTGGGCCCTCTGGTTCCGCGCGGTCTGCCGCAGAGTTGAACGAGCAGATCCGAGCGTTGTGGCTGCGTGCGGGCGGAACGCTGTCGGCCCAGGAGCGGACGGAGTACGAGCTGCTGGTGATCGAGTGGGCCGCCGCGATCCGCGGCCGGATCGCCGAGGCGGCCTGACATCCACGACCTCCGGCACCTCAGCGGCGTGGCTCCCCGCCGCGGGCTCGTCATCTTCCTGAGCGGCACGTCGAGTTCGGGCAAGTCGAGCATCGCGGCCGAACTGCTGCACGTGCTCGACGAGCCGTACTTCCACATGTCCGCCGACGCGTTCCACGCGATGCGCACCCGCAAGAAGTTCCCGCCGGACCGCCTCGACGAGATCCTGCACCGGACCTGGCAGGGCTTCCACCGCGCGATCGCCGGCATGGCCGGCGCCGGGAACAACGTCGTCGTCGACCATGTCCTGAGCGCCGACTGGCGGTTGGCGGACTGCCTCGCCGTGCTGGACCCGCGCGACGTCGTGTTCGTCGGCGTGCGCTGTCCCCTCGCGGAGCTGGAGCGGCGCGAGCGCGAGCGCGGGGACCGGCCGAGCGGGCTCGCGGCCCGGCAGTGGAAGCAGGTCCACGCCCACGGCGTGTACGACATCGAGTGCGACACGAGCCGCTCCGATCCGCTCGAATGCGCCCACCTGATCCGGGACTTCCTTCCCGGCAGGCCGGCCCCGACCGCGTTCGAGCGGCTGCGCGCCCGGGACTGAGTGCCTCGGACGAGCGGTGTCCGAAAAGTCGTGCGACGGATGACTCCTGACTCCCCGTAGAGCAGATGTAGGCCCCATCCGTACCGCCGCGCACCAACCCGCACACGCTTCGTCCTACTCACAAACCCACGAGGTAGTTGTGACTCTCCTCTCCGCACTCCGTCTTCACCGCCATCCGCGGTCGCGGGGGCGTCTCGCCATCGGTCTGCTGGCGCTCCTCGCCGGCACCCTGCCGAGTGTGACGGCCGATGCCGCCACTCCGCCCTCCGGATCGGTCAGCGACAGCAACCCCACGACCACGTGGAGCGCCGGCCCCTTCGCCACCCCGAACACCACCGGCACCACCGGAACGGTGAACTGCTCGGGCCCGCAGAGCTGCGACGACTACGCCCTGAACGTGTCGGTGCCCGCGGGATACGACGCCGGTCACAGCCTGCGCGTCGCCGCCAAGTGGGCCAACTCCGCAGCGGACTTCGACCTGTACGTCCTCGACAGTGCCGGGAACGAGGTGGCCGCCTCCGCCGGCTCAACCGACCCCGAGGCCGTGGTGCTGCCGGCCGTCACGGCGTCGTACACCGTGCGCGTGGTGCCGTTCAACCCGCTCGGCGAGAGCTTCGACGCCACCGCCTCCCTGGTCGCCAACCCGGTGAATCCCCCGCCGAGTACGGCCACCCCGCCGACGTACGCGAACTCCTCGGCGCCCGACAGCATCGCGGACGCGCACAACGCCGGGGAACCCTCGATCGGCGTCAACCGGGCGAGCGGCGCCGCGATGTTCCAGGCGTACACATCGACGCTCAAGGTGACCTACGACAGCGTGGGCAACGCCACCTGGCAGGACAAGAGCGCGAGCGCGGCCAACGGCTGCCCGCAGGGCAGCACCACCAGCCTCGACCCGATCCTGTTCACCGACCCGGACACCCACCGCACCTTCGAGTCGCAGCTCGCCGGCAAGACCGCGCTGACCTGTTTCACCGACAACGACGGCGACACGTGGACACCGACGGGCGGCTCGGGCATCAACTCCGGGGTGGACCACCAGACCATCGGCGGCGGCCGCTTCGCCCCGGGCGGCCCTGGCCCGATCACGTCGTACCCCAACGCCGTCTACTACTGCTCCCAGGACATCGCCGACGCCTCCTGCGCGGTGAGCCGTGACGGCGGTCTGTCGTACGGGCCCGCCGCGCCGATGTACTCGCTGCTGGACTGCGGCGGACTGCACGGCCATGTGAAGGTCGCCCCCGACGGCACGGTGTACGTGCCGAACAGGGGCTGCGGCGACAACCAGGGCATGGCCGTCTCCGAGGACAACGGGCTGTCGTGGACCGTCCGCAAGAACCCGTCCAGCTCCCCCGCCGACTCCGACCCGAGCGTGGGCATCGGGGCCGCCGGAACCGTCTACATGGGCTACCAGAACGGTGACGGCACCCCGCGCATCGGCGTCAGCCACGACAAGGGCAGGACCTGGCTGTACGACCAGAACGTGGGGGCCTCGCTCGGCATCAAGAACATCGTCTTCCCGGCGGTGACCGCGGGCGACGACAACCGTGCCGCCTTCACCTTCCTTGGCACCACCACGGGCGGCAACTACCAGGACGCCGACAACTTCAAGGGCGTCTGGCACCTCTACACAGCCACCACCTACGACGGCGGCCAGTCCTGGGTCACCGTCGACGCCACCCCCAACGACCCGGTCCAGAAGGGGTCGATCTGCACGGGCGGCACGACCTGCGGCAACGACCGCAACCTGCTGGACTTCAACGACGTCACGACCGACGCCCAGGGCCGCGTGCTCGCCGCCTACGCCGACGGCTGCACCGGTGCCTGTGCCACGGGCGGCGCGCAGAACTTCGACGCGCTGGCGTCCATCGCCCGGCAGTCCTCCGGCAACACGCTGTACGGCGCGTTCGACGCCGTGGTCGCCGGCTCGCACGCGAAGTCGGCCCACACGCACCTGAAGCCCACGTCCAAGGAGGCCCGTAAGTGAAGCCCTCGTCCCCGGCCGCCGTCCTGCTCGGCGCCGTCCTCGGCCTGGCAGCCCTCACCGGCTGCTCGGCCGCGGCCCGGCCCGGCGCCGAGCCCTCGGGCGCGACGCCGTACGCGGCCGGGCAGGCGCCGAGCGCCTCGGCCGGGGCGAAGGCCGCTCCGGCGGCGTCCGGGGGCTGTCCCACCGCCGCCTCGCTGCCGCTGCCCAAGGAGTTCCCGGCGGACCTGCCGGTGCCCGACGGCGCGGTCGTGACGTCGGTGGAGCACCGCAGCGGTGACCGCCTCGTGGTGAGCACCGTCGTACGGGGTGGCTTCCGGGCGGCCCTGTCGTTCCTGCAACACCGGCTCCCCAAGGCCGGATTCACGCCGAAGGACGGCGAGGTGGAGGAGGACGACGCCGAGTCCGACTTCTCCTCCGCCGCCGTCGACGGCCGCTGGGCCCTGCGGAAGATGCCCGACTGCAAGGGAGGCGTGTACCTGACGTACCTGACGTCCACCGCCTCCTGAACCGGCCGGACGGCCCTGCCCAGCCCCGTCGCCACCGAATCTCCCCGCCGGCCTCTTGGCTCCGTCCGTCCCGTGCCCAACACTGTGCCGATGACGCAGCGTGTGGAGCTCGCGATCGTGATGGACCGGCTGGCCGTGGACGGGCTGGTCACCGAGTACGCGGTGGCGGTGGACGACGGGGACTGGGCGGCGTACCGGAGGCTGTTCACGGTGGACGGGCGGGCGGACTACCGGTCCGCCGGCGGCATCGAGGGCGACGCGCGGCAGGTCGCGGACTGGCTCGCCGAGAGCCTGGCGCCGTTCGCCGTGCGACAGCATCTGGTCGTCAACCGGCGGGTGCGGTTCGGGGCCCTGGAGCAGGACGCCGGTGACACCGCCACGGTGCAGGCCGACTACGTCAGCCCGCTGCGGGCCGCCGGGAGCGGCGACGGTACCGGGGCACCCGACGTCGTGTGCGGCGGGCGGTACGCGTTCGGGCTGGTGCGGACGGCCGACGGCTGGCGGCTGCGCCGGGTCGTCGTCCAGGAGAAGTGGCGCCGCCTCGCGGGCGGGCCGCCCGCACCCGTGATCAACTGAGCCCACGCCCCCTGTCGAGCGGGCGTCCCGGCGCGCACACTGGAGGCAGCCGCTGGGTAGGAGGCGACGTATGAGGGTGCTGGACCACTGGCTCGTCACCCCGTGGCGGCGCTCCGTCGTCGCCGTCGTCGCGGGTGCCCTGCCGGTGCTCTCGTTTCCCGCGCCGTCCCTGTGGTGGTTCGCCTATGTCGCGCTGGTCCCGTGGATCCTGCTCGCCCGCACCGCCCCGACCGGACGGCGGGCGGCGTACGACGGCTGGCTCGGCGGCGCGGGCTTCATGCTGGCGATGCACCACTGGCTGCTGCCGAACCTGAACGTCTTCATCTTCGTGATCGCCGCGCTGCTCGGCGCGCTCTGGGCGCCGTGGGGATGGCTGGTGCGCCGGTTCCTCGGCGGGACGCCCTCTTTGGGGCGGTGCGCGGCCGCGCTGCTCGTGCTGCCGTCCGTCTGGCTGGTGGTGGAGCTCGTCCGGTCCTGGCAGGGGCTCGGCGGGCCCTGGGGCATGCTCGGCGCGAGCCAGTGGCAGGTGGAGCCGGCGCTGCGGCTGGCCTCGGTGGGCGGGGTGTGGCTGCTGAGCTTCCTGGTGGTGGCGGTGAACGTCGCGGTCGCCGTGCTGGTGGCCGTGCGGGAGTCCCGGATACCGGCGGTGGCGTCGCTCGCCGCCACGGCGGCCGCGACCTCGGCGGCGTGGGTCTGGTCACCGCGTCCCGACGTCGACGGCCGCGCGCGCATCGCCGTCGTACAGCCAGGCGTCGTCGACGGTCTGGCCAGCCCCTCCCGGCGCTTCGACCGCGAGGAGCGGCTCACCCGGGGCCTCGCCGGGCAGCACGTCGGCCTGGTCGTCTGGGGCGAGAGCAGCGTCGGATACGACCTCGGGAAGCGGCCCGACCTCGCGCGGCGGATCGCGGCGCTGTCCCGGGAGACCGGCGCGGACATCCTCGTCAACGTGGATGCGCGGCGCTCCGACCGGCCCGGGATCTACAAGAGCTCGGTGCTCATCGGCCCGGGCGGCCCGACCGGCGCCCGCTACGACAAGATGCGGCTCGTCCCCTTCGGCGAGTACATCCCGGCCCGCTCCGTGCTCGGCTGGGCGACCTCGGTCGGCAGGGCAGCCGGGGAGGACCGCAGGCGGGGCACCGAGCAGGTGGTGATGGACGTCGGGCACGGGCTGCGCGTCGGCCCGATGATCTGCTTCGAGACCGCCTTCCCCGACATGAGCCGGCACCTGGCGCAGGACGGCGCCGACGTGCTGCTCGGTCAGTCCTCGACGTCGACGTTCCAGGACAGCTGGGCCCCCGAGCAGCATGCGTCGCTGGCCGCGCTGCGTGCCGCCGAGACCGGCCGCCCGATGGTGCACGCGACGCTGACCGGAGTCTCCGCCGTCTACGGCCCCGGCGGACAGCGGCTGGGCCCGTGGCTGGGCACCGACGCGAGCACGGCCCGGGTGTACGAGGTGCCGCTGGCGCACGGCGTCACGCCGTTCGTCCGTTACGGCGACTGGCCGGTGGACGTCGCGCTGCTCGTGCTCGCCGGCCTGTGCGCCACCGAGGCCGTACGGACGCTCACGAGGCGGCGGAACGCTCCTGAACCTCACGCACCACCCGTTCACACAGATCGTGAGTCGCCAGCGCGTCACGGGCGCTGAGCGGCTTGCCGGCTCGCACGGCGTCGAGGAACGACAGCACCGCCTGCTCGATGCCGCGCTGCCGGGCCACCGGAACCCAGTCGCCGCGCCGCCGCACCGTCGGCTGCCCCTTGTGGTCGACCACCTCCGCGAGGTTGATCACCTGCCGCTTGGTGTCCTGCCCGGAGACCTCGAGGATCTCCTCCGCCGAGCCGCTGAGCCGGTTCATCGTGCCGAGCGCGGTGAATCCGTCCCCGGCGAGCTGGAGCACGACGTGGTGCACCAGCCCGCCCTCCACCCGGGCCCGCACGCTCACGTCATCGACCGGCCCCGGAACGAGAAACCGCAGCGTGTCGACGACGTGGATGAAGTCGTCAAGCACCAGCGTGCGCGCCTCCTCGGGGCGCCCTATGCGGTTCTTCTGCATCAGGATCAGCTCACGCGGATGCTCGGCACACTGCGCATAAGCCGGAGCGAAGCGCCGGTTGAAGCCCACGGCGAGGGAGACACCGCGCTCCTCGGCGAGCTCCACCAGCCGCTGGGAGTCGGCCAGTTCGTACGCCAACGGCTTGTCGACGTACGTCGGTACGCCCGCCTCCAGCAGCCGGGTGACGATCTCGGGGTGCACGGCGGTGGGGGCGTGCACGAAGGCGGCGTCGAGGTCCTGGGCGAGGAGGGCGTCCAGGCTCGGGTGCCGCCGCTCGGCCGGGACGCGCAGTTCGTCGGCGACCCGGGTGAGGGTCGCGGGTGTCCGGGTGTGCAGGTGCAGGTCGATGCCCGGCTGCACGCCCAGCACCGGCAGATACGCCTTCCGCGCGATGTCGCCGAGTCCGATGCAGCCGACCTTCACGTGCTCTCCCCTGGCCCTTGCCCAGCGCTTGTTCCGCCTGTTCCTTCCCGGAAGGATACGCAGGCGGCGGCCCGCGACGTCGTCGAAGCCGTGCAGGCCGGGGAGCACCTGGTGGGGCGCGGTGGAAAACTCCTGGCCCGCCGGGGCGAGTTGGGTGAGGATGCGGGCATGACGACCCAGCGCCGTGAACCCGCCCAGAACGCCGACGAACGCACCATGCTGGAAGGCTGGCTGGACTACCACCGCCAGACGCTCGCCCTCAAGTGCGAGGGCCTCACCGACGAGCAGCTGCGCACCGCGTCGGTGCCGCCGTCCGAGCTGTCGCTCATGGGGCTGGTGCGGCACATGGCGGAGGTGGAGCGGGGGTGGTTCCGCAAGGTGCTCGCGGACGACGATCCCGGGCCGCTCTACTGCAGCGAGGAGGACCCGGACGGCGAGTTCCACCTCACCGAGGCGGACACCTGGCCTCAGGCGTACGCGGACTGGCAGGCCGAGATCGCCGTGGCCCGGCAGCACGCCTCGGGCCTCGGCCTCGACGACCTCTCCAAGGGCCGGAGCCGGTTCACCGAGGAGCCGTTCAGCCTGCGCTGGATCTACACGCACATGATCGAGGAGTACGCCCGCCACAACGGCCATGCCGACCTGATCCGCGAGCGGCTCGACGGCGTCACCGGCGACTGACGTCAGCCTGGACGGGCCCCGGCCCCCCGTACGGTGTGGGAGTTCACCCGTGTGGGCCATCATCCGCCGCCGCTCCGTTCCCTGGCGGGGACCGACCCAGCAGAGTGGCGCGGGTGCATCGATCGACGACCACCGCAGCGCTCCTGGTCACCGTGGCCGTCTCGGCCCTCTCCGGCTGTGTGACCGTCCAGCGTCCGGCGACGCCGGGGGCTCCGCCGGACACGGCACCGACTCAGTCGTCGGCGCCCCGGCCGGACGGGAGTCCGCGGCCGCGGGTGGTGCGGGCGCCGGCGCGAGAGGCGCTGGAGATGGCGGGACCGTCCCGGCGGGCCGAGCGGGAACGGGCCGAACGGCCCGGGGACGGTGCCGGGGCCGGGGCGTCGGGCCGTCCGGCTGCCCCGCCGGTCACACATCGCCCGGCGCCGTCGCGGGTGCGTCCCGCTCCACAGCCGGACCGGGAGGTCCCGGGCCGGCCGCACGTCGCCGTACCCGACGTGGGCCGGCCCGGGCCCGGGAAGCCGGACTTGTGCGCGTTGGGCGAGAAGTACGGTGGCTGGCGGCCGGACAGCCCGGCGGCGGCGATCTGCGCGCGGGCATACAGGCATTGATCCGCGCGCGTGCGGGGACCGACGCCATGTCGGCGGCTATGTGGGCCGCTGACGGGGCGGTCCCCACTGCTCTCCGCCCGGCGATCCCCCCTCGCGCAACCGCAGCTCCAGCCGGCTGATCGCGGCTCGCACCCCGTCCGCGTAGCTGTCGTCGCCCAGCGCTCCCGCCGCGCCGCGGGCCCGGTTCAGGTGGACGCGGGCGGCCTCGGAGCGGCCCAGCTTGATGTAGTCGGCGGCAAGGTCGACATGCAGGGAGGGGCAGCGGCTGTGCACCGCCGCGGAGTCGCCCAGTTCCTCTGCGGCCGACAGCGCCCTCAGATCCCAGGCCAGTTCGTCCTCGGGATCGTCCTGCGTGTCCGCCAGGTAGTGCGCGAGCGTGCAGCGGTGCAGGGGGTCGCCGTCCTGTCCGATCTCCGCCCACAGGGCCAGCAGGCGGCGCCGGGCCTCCTCGCGGTCGCCGCCGTGGTGGAGCATGACGACCTGCCCGATCCGCGTCGGCAGGGACTCCGGCGCCGTCCGCTCCTGTCGCTCCGCCACCGCGTCCTCCGCGTACTCGGGGGCCCGCCCGGGGGCCTGTCCCTTCCGACGCTAACCGGCGGCCGCGGCAATCCCGGTCAGGCGGCCCCGTACGACACGGGGCCGGCCTTGCGGAGCGGAGGTCAGCCCAGGTTCGGGATCGTCCAGTCGATCGGCTCGTGGCCCTGACGGGCGACGGCCTCGTTGATCTGGGTGAAGGGGCGTGAACCGAAGAACTTCTTCGCGGACAGCGGCGAGGGGTGGGCGCCCTTGACCACGACGTGCCGGGTCTCGTCGATCAGGGGGAGCTTCTTCTGCGCGTAGTTGCCCCACAGGACGAAGACCGCCGGGTCGGGCCGGCCGGCCACCGCGCGGATCACGGCGTCGGTGAACTTCTCCCAGCCCTTGCCCTTGTGCGAGTTCGCCTCGCCGGCGCGCACGGTGAGCACCGCGTTGAGCAGCAGGACGCCCTGCTCGGCCCAGGGCATCAGATAGCCGTTGTCCGGGATCGGCGTGTCCAGCTCCGCCTGCATCTCCTTGTAGATGTTCCGCAGGGAGGGCGGCGTCTTCACACCGGGCCGCACCGAGAAGCACAGGCCGTGTCCCTGGCCCTCGCCGTGATACGGGTCCTGGCCGAGGACGAGGACCTTGACCTTGTCGTACGGCGTCGCCTCGAGCGCGGCGAAGACCTCCTCGCGCGGCGGGTAGACGGGGCCGCCCGCCCGCTCCCCCTCGACGAACTCGGTCAGCTCCTTGAAGTAGGGCTGCTGCAGCTCGTCGCCCAGAACCCCGCGCCAGGACTCGGGCAGCATGGCGATGTCGGTCACGTCAACGTCCTCACGGTGTGCGGTCACTTGCAGATCTCCGAAACTACAGGCGACCACTGACAATCGGTCCCGCGGACCGTGTCACCAGCTGGTCTTGCGGTGCAGCTCCCACATCATCATGATCGTCGACGGGTCGAGCGCGCGCTCGCCGCCCGAGATGTCGTCGCTGGCGGCCACGTACTGCCGTCCCTGCCACAGGGGCAACAGCCGCGCGTCGTTCACCAGGATCTGCTGGGCCTCCTTGAACTGCTTCACGACGTCGGCGCGGTTGCTCACCTGACGCGACTCGGGCAGCAGCTTGTCGGTGATCTTCGGCACCGGGTACGGCGTGCCGAGCGCGTTCTGCTCACCGACGAACGGGGCGATGAAGTTGTCCGCGTCGGGGAAGTCGGGAAACCAGCCGCGCCCGAACACCGGGTACTCGCCCTTCTGGTAGCCCACCACATAGGTCTTCCAGGGGCGGCTCTTCAGGGTGACGGTGAACAGGCCGGAGCGCACCAGCTGGGACTTGAGCTCCTGGAACTCCAGGGCGGTCTCGGAGCCGTAGCGGTCGGTCGTGTACCAGAGGGTCAGCGGGACGCGCTGGGTGATGCCCGCCCCGGTGAGGATCTTACGGGCCTTGGAGACGCTGGGCTCGCCGAAGTCGTCGAAGAAGCCGGTGGAGTGGCCGGTCAGGCCGTTCGGGACCATGGAGTACAGCGGGTCGACCGTGTCCTTGTAGACCTTGTGCGCGATCGCGCCGCGGTCGACGACCTGCGCCACGGCCTTGCGGACGGCGGTCTTCCTGGCCCACGGGTCCTTGGGGTTGAACACCAGGTAGCTGATGTCCATGCCGGCGCCGTCCACCAGCTGCACGTTCGACGAGTCGTGCCCCTGCAGGGCGAGGATGTCGTCGGCGGCGAGACCGCGGTAGGTCACGTCGATCTGCTTGGCGCGCAGCGCCTTGACCATGGTGGTGGAGTCCTGGAAGTAGCGGATCGTCACCGCGTCGTTCTGCAGCTTGGCGAAGCCCTGGTAGTGCTCGTTGCGCACCAGTTCGGCCTTCCTGCCGTCCTGGTACGCCGCGAGCGTGTAGGGCCCGGAACCGAAGACCTTGCCGTCCTTGCGCAGCGACTTGGCGGGGTAGTCGCGGGGGTCCACGATGGACATGGCAGGGGTTGCGAGCACGAACGGGAAGGTGGCGTCGGGCTTGTTGAGGTGGAAGACGACCTCGCTGTCGCCGCGCGCCTGCACGTGGTCGAGGCTGCCGAGCAGTCCGGCGGGGCCGCCGGGGGCGTTGATGCTCCTGATGCGGTCGATCGAGTACTTGACGGCCTGCGCGTTCAGCGCGTGCCCGTCGGCGAACGTCATGCCCGAGCGCAGCTCGCACCGGTAGGTGCGGTTCGCGTTGTCGATGAAGCCGCAGCTGGCGGCGGCGTCGGGCTGGGGTGAGGTCGCGCCGTTGGGGTAGGCGAGGAGGGTCTGGTAGATGTTCCGGAACAGCTCCCACGAGCCGTCCCAGGAGGCGGCGGGGTCCAGCGTGCTGGGGGCGCTGGTGGTTCCGACGACGATGGGCACCTTGCTGTCCGGGTCATCGTCGGAAAAGACGCCGCATCCGGCCACCAGGGATATGGAGGCGACCGCCGCCAGTCGCTTGAGGCTTCGGTTCCGGTTGAACACGCGCACGCTCCTCGATCTGCCATACCAAGGGTCGGCAGACGATACCGCAGGGCTCCGGCGGCTGAACCTCCCCGGAAACAGGGGTTGTTGATCAATTTCGGCATGACGACGTTGTCACCCGCCGCTCGGATCGCCTGTCGCGAAACTGCTCCTGTTTTGTCCGGCGCACCCCTTGTCCGACAGAACTTTTCCCGGACAACGCCTCGGGCGCCGACCCCCGTGCGGGGAACGGCGCCCGAGGCGGTCGGGCCGGACGGCCGGACCAGGCGATCACACCGGGCGGTCAGGCGACGCCGGCGTTCAGGAAGATGCCGCCGTCGACGACGAGCGTCTGCCCGGTGACCCAGTCGGACTGCTCCGAGGTGAGGAACGCGGCGGCGCCGCCGATGTCGGACGGCACACCGAGCCGGCCGAGCGGGTAGGCAGCGGCGGCCTCCGCCTCCCTGCCCTCGTACAGCGCCTGCGCGAACTTGGTCTTCACCACGGCCGGGGCGATCGCGTTGACCCGCACCCGGGGCGCGAACTCGTGCGCCAGCTGCTGGGTCAGGTTGATCATCGCGGCCTTGCTGACGCCGTACGCGCCGATGAAGGGCGAGGGCGCGAGGCCCGCGACCGAGGCGATGTTGACGATCGCGCCGCCGTTGTCCTTCTGCCAGGCGTGCCAGGTCTTCTGGGCGAAGCCGAGCGCCGAGATCACGTTGGTCTCGAACACCTTGCGGGCGACGCTCAGGTCAAGGTCGGCCATGGGCCCGAACACCGGGTTCGTACCGGCGTTGTTGACCAGGAAGTCGACGCGGCCGAAGGCCTCCATGGTGCGCTCGACGGCCTCGGCCTGGTGGTCCAGGTCGTGCGCCTTGCCGGCGACGGCGATGACCCGGTCGGAGCCGAGCTTCTCGACGGCCTCCTTGAGGGCCTCCTCGCCTCGGCCGGTGATGCAGACGCGGTCGCCGCGCGCGACGAGCGCCTCGGCGATGCCGTATCCGATGCCGCGGCTGCCGCCCGTGACGAGGGCGGCCCTGCCGGAGAGTGCGGGCAGTTCAGTCATGTTCGTGATCCCTGTGTTTCAGCTAGTCGAGCGGTCCGCCGGCGACGTACAGCACCTGACCCGAGACGAAGCCGGCGCCCTCGCCGGTGAAGAAGGCGATGGTGTTCGCGATGTCCTCGGGCTCGCCGACCCGCTGCACGGGGATCTGCGTGGCGGCCGCGGCCTTGAAGTCGTCGAAGCCCATACCGACGCGCTCGGCGGTGGCCTTGGTCATCTCGGTGGCGATGAAGCCGGGGGCGACCGCGTTCGCCGTGATGCCGAACTTGCCGAGCTCGATGGCCAGCGTCTTGGTGAGGCCCTGCAGACCGGCCTTGGCGGCCGAGTAGTTGGCCTGGCCGCGGTTGCCCAGCGCGGAGGACGAGGACAGGTTGACGATCCGCCCGAAGCCCGCGTCCACCATGTGCTTCTGGACGGTCTTGGTCATCAGGAACGAGCCGCGCAGGTGCACGTTCATGACGGTGTCCCAGTCGGACGCCGACATCTTGAACAGCAGGTTGTCGCGCAGCACACCCGCGTTGTTGACGAGGATGGTCGGCGCGCCGAGCTCCTCGACGACGCGCGCGACGGCCGCCTCGACCTGCGCCTCGTCGGAGACGTCGGCGCCGACCGCGATGGCCTTGCCGCCGGCCGCGGTGATCTTCTCCACGGTGTCCTTGCAGGCGGCCTCGTCGAGATCGACGACCGCGACCGCGCGTCCCTCGGCGGCCAGTCGTACGGCGGTGGCGGCGCCGATACCGCGCGCTCCGCCGGTGACGACGGCGACCCGCTGATCAGTGGTGGACATTGCTGCTTCTCCTCGCCCTTGAGAATCCCGGGCCGCGGTGAGCGACCGCTTAGTACCTTCAGCAGACGTGACGCTAGAAGCCCTGGCACCCGGTGTCAACGGCCCACCGGGTGCGTGTGATCCATTACCTCACCAGGAGATCCAGCAACCGCTCCGTCTCGGCCGCCGGATCGGTGGTGAGCCCGGTGTGCACGGGACCGGGCTGCACGACCGTCGAGCGGGGCGCGATCAGCCAGCGGAAGCGCCGCCCGGCGTCGTCGTGGGCCGCCTGCCCGGCCGCCGGTCCCCCCGCGCACACGCCCTCCACCGCACCGAGCGCGGCCCGCACGCCGGCCACGTCCGCGTCCGGGTCGAGGGCCAGCAGCCTGGCCTCGTCGAGGTGGGTGCGCGCACCGATGTAAGCCTGGCCGCGGCAGTAGACGACCACGCCCGCGTTGATGCACTCGCCGCGCTCGACGCGGGGGACGACGCGCAGCAGGGCGTACTCGAAGATGTCGCGGCCGCCCCCCTGGCCCGCCCTGATGATGTGGCGCTCGGTCACTCGGCCTCCTCGATGCCGCTGATCTCGGTCACTTGGCGCTCTCGACGCCGTCGATGCGCTCGTGGATGACGGCGGCCCGCGCGAGCAGCGGCCGCGCGTAGGCCCGCCGGAGGTCGTCCGGGGTGTCGAAGCCGGGCTCGTCGGTCAGCCAGGCGTCGGGGATCTCGGCGGTCACCTCGGTGAGGAGTTCCGCGGTGACCAGGGGCGCCAACTCGGCCGCAGCGGCGGCGACATCGGGGGCGAAGCGGCTCAGGGCATGGTCCGAGGCGTCGTAGGGGCGGCCCGCGGAGGCCTCGGCGCCGGGCCAGTTGTGCTGCCAGATCATGGTCGCGCCGTGGTCGATGAGCCACAGCGCGCCCCGGTGCATCAGCAGGTTGGGGTTGCGCCAGGAGCGGTCGACGTTGTTCACCAGCGCGTCGAACCAGACGATCCGGCCGGCCTCCGCGGGGTCCACCGCGAAGGCGAGCGGGTCGAAGCCGAGGGCGCCGGAGAGGAAGTCCATGCCGAGGTTGGTGCCCCCGCTGGACCGCAGCAGCTCCTGCACCTCCCGGTCGGGCTCGCCGAGCCCCAGCACGGAGTCGAGCTCGATCGTCACCAGCCGGGGCACCCGGAAGCCGAGCCGCCGGGCCAGTTCCCCGCACACGACCTCGGCCACCAGGGTCTTGCGGCCCTGTCCGGCGCCGGTGAATTTCATGACGTACGTCCCGAAGTCGTCGGCCTCGACGAGCCCCGGCAGCGAGCCGCCCTCGCGCAGGGGCGTGATGTAGCGGGTCGCGATGACTTCCTTGAGCATCGCCCCAGGTTACTGGGGAGTCGGCGGGAGGGTGGCGCGGTGCGCCGTCGTCGGGGCGACGGCCGACGGCCTGAGGTGTGTCGCCGTTCGATCTCGAAGACGTCAAGATCTCGCCACCGTGTGAACAGGTCTCGCCCGCGGGCCGTACCCCTGGACGGATCACGAACAGCTCGTGCACGAACGGCTCGTGGAAGGGAACCCCCTCATGACCAGCGCATCGCCCAGCCCCGCAACGGGACCGGCCCGCCGTACCGTCGTGGCCGCGGCCGGAGCGGCGGGCATCGCCGCCGCGCTCACCGCCTGCGGTTCGAACTCGGACGACAAGTCGTCCGGCGCCGCCGGCGCCAGCGGCACCGCGCTCGCCAAGACCTCCGAGATCCCGGAGGGCGGCGGCAAGATCCTCGCGGACCACGGGGTGGTGGTCACGCAGCCGACGGCGGGCACGTACAAGGCCTTCTCGTCGAAGTGCACCCACCAGGGGTGCCAGGTGAGCGGCATCTCCAACGGCGTGATCACCTGCCCGTGCCACCACAGCGCGTTCTCCGTCGCGGACGGCAGCGTGAAGAAGGGTCCGGCGACCTCGCCGCTGCCGACCCAGAAGATCAAGGTGTCCGGGGACAAGATCGAACTCGCGTGAGCGACACCGTCCCGCAGCGGCGGGGCCGGAAGATCATGATGACGCCCGGCGAGCTCGACGCGTTCCTCACCGCCCAGCGCACCTGCCGGGTCGCCACCGTGTCCGCGGACGGCGGGCCGCACGTGAGCGCCCTGTGGTTCGCGTGGGACGGCACCTCGCTGTGGCTGTACTCGGTGGTGCGCAGCAGGCGCTGGGCGGAGCTGCGCAGGGATCCGCGCGTGGCGATCGTGGTCGACTCCGGTGAGGAGTACGACCAGTTGCGCGGCGTCGAGCTGTCCGGCACCGCGGAGTTCGTCGGCGAGATCCCGCGGACCGGCCTGCTGTGCGCGGAACTCGACGCTCCGGAGACCCAGTTCGCGCGCAAGTACTTCGGTCTGGAGGAGATGCCGTACGACGGTCGCCACGCCTGGATCCGGCTGACGCCGGCGAAAATCGTCTCCTGGGACTTCCGCAAGCTGGGCCCGCTGTAAGGCGGTTGGGCCGAGGGGACGCGTGAGGGCGGGTGCGGCGGTTCAGCCGATGATCGCGGCCGCCGCCCGCAGCGCCTGCACCGCCGCGCGGATCGACGGGCGGCGGTCGGCGTCGGCCCGCCAGACGGCGTAGACATGGCGGCGTACGCGCTGCTTGAACGGGACCGTGACGACGCCCGGGGGCACCGGCTGCCGGCCCAGCAGTGGTGCGATGCACACGCCCAACCCCGCCGCGACCAGGGCCAGTTGGGTGTGGGTCTCGGCGGCGCGATGGCCGACGATCGGCTCGATGCCCCGCGAGCGCAACGTGAAGATCAGCCACTCGTGGCAGAACTCGCCGTCGCCCCAGGTGATCCACTCGTCCTCGGCGAACTCCCCGAGGTCCACCTCGTCCCGGCCCGCGAGCCGGTGTCCGACGGGCAGGGCGACGTCGGCGGGGTCGTCCAGCAGGGGCGCCTTCACCAGGCCGTCCGGGACGGCCATCGGCTTGTTGTACCAGTCGAGGACGACGGCGAGATCGAGGTCGCCGCGGACGACTCCGGCGACGCCGCTCTCCGGCTCCAGCTCGCTGGAGCGCAGGCGCAGCGCCGGGTGCTCGGCGCGCAGGGTCGCGAGCGCGGTGGGAAACAGGCCGCGCGCGGCCGTCGGGAACGCGGACAGCCGCAGCTCGCCCACGACCTGCCCCCGGTGCGCCTCCAGGTCGGACTGGGCGAGCTCCACCTGGGAGAGGATCCGCGCCGCGTGCTCGGACAGCAGGCGCCCGGCGTCCGTGAGCCGCACGCCCCGCCCGTTCTTGGCGAGGAGCCGCTGCCCCGCCTCCCGCTCCAGCTTGCCCATCTGCTGCGAGACCGCGGACGTCGTGACGTGCAGCGCCTCGGCCGCGCCGCTGACCGAGCCGTACCGGGCGAGGGCATCGAGGGTGCGCAGGCGCTCGAGGTTCAACATGTAAGGGATTCTAAGAGGTACCAGGCGAGAAATCTCGATTGTGCTACGAGATTGCTGGCCGCATCGTTGACGTCATGAGCACCATGACCGCCGCCACCCGCACCCGGGTCCGCACTCCTCGCCGCCCCCGCGCCCGCCTCGGCTGGCGCCTCCGCTTCGGCGTGCTGTCCCTGATCTGGGGCTTCAGCTTCCTCCTCATCAAGGTGGGCACGCACGGCTACGCGCCCTTCCAAGTCACCCTGGGACGACTGGCGTTCGGTACGGCCGTGCTCGTGGCGGCGATGGCCGTGAAGCGGGAGCGGCTCCCGCGCGGGGCGCGGACGTGGGGCCATCTGGCGGTCGCCGCGTTCCTGCTGAACGCCCTGCCGTTCTCCCTGTTCGCCTACGCTGAGCTCACGATCCCGTCCACCCTGGCCGGCATCTGCAACGCCACCTCACCGCTGTGGGGCATGGCGCTGTCCCTGGTCGCCCTCTCCGAGGACCGCCCGACGCGGCTTCGGGTCGCGGGGCTCGGCCTCGGCTTCCTCGGTGTCCTCACGGTCCTCGGCGCCTGGCAGGGCTTCCACGGCCTCGACGCGACGGGCACGGCGATGGCCCTGCTGGCCTCGCTCAGCTACCCGATCGGCTGGATCTACGTCCGCCGCACGCTGGCCGGGTCGAGCCACTCGCACCTGTCGATGACGGGCGCCCAGCTTCTGCTGGCCACGCTCCAACTGGCCGTCATCACTCCCTTGTTCACGTCGTTCCCGACGCACTTCTCCCTCCTGCCGCTGCTCGCCGTCGCCGCACTGGGCGCCCTCGGCACCGGCCTGGCCGTCCTCATCCAGTACGGCCTGGTCGCCGAGGTCGGCCCGACGACCGCCCAGATGGTCACGTACTTCATCCCCGTCATCGCCACGGCCGCCGGCGTCGCGATCCTGAACGAGTCGCTGGCCTGGACGACGCCCGTCGGGGCGCTGATCGTGCTGGCGGGAGCGGCGCTCACGCAGGTGGAGAGCGGCCGACGGAGCAGGATCTAGACGTAACTCCCGGGTCGCCGCGGCAGGAGCGCCGCGGCCACGGCGTCCGCCAGCGGAGCGGTCTCCTCCGGCGTCAGCGTCGAGACCGTGATCCGGATGCCGGGCGGGGCGCTCAGCCGGAAGCGGGCGCCGGGTGCGACCGCCCAGCCCGCGTGCAGCAGGCGCGCGACCGCGCCGGTCTCGTCGGGGACGGGCACCCAGAGGTTCATGCCGCTGCGGCCATGGGACGGGACACCGCGCTCGGCGAGGGCGGCGGCGAGGAGCTCACGGCGGGAGCGGTACGCCGCCGCCACCGCGGCGCCGTCCACCGCGCCGTCGGCCCACAGCCGTACCACGGTGCGCTGGAGCAGCAGGCTCACCCAGCCCGGCCCGAGTCGCTGCCGCCCCCGCACCCGGTCGACGGTGACGGGGTCACCGGCGAGGACGGCCAGCCGCAGGTCGGGGCCGTAGGCCTTGGCGACCGAGCGGACGAAGGCCCAATGGTGCGTGGCGCCCGCGAGGGGGTGCAGCGGGAGGTCGACGATGCCGTGGCCGTGGTCGTCCTCGATCAGGAGGGTTCGCGGATGCCCGCGCAGGACGTCGCTCAGGGCCCTCGCGCGCGGGGCGCTCACCGCGGCTCCGGTGGGGTTCTGCGCGCGGCTGGTGACGACGACGGCGCGCGCCCCCGACTCCAGGGCGTTGCGCAGGTCGTCGGCGAGGGGCCCCTCGTCGTCGACGCCCACCGGGGCCGTGCGCAGCCCCAAGGCCGGTGCGAGGTCGGAGATCCGGCCCCAGCCGGGGTCCTCGACGGCCACGACGTCCCCCGGTCTGAGGTGCGCCGCGAGCACACGCTCGATGGCATCCAGGGCTCCGGACACCACGGCGAGCGGCCCGGCGGGCACACCGTCGGCGTCTAGTGCGGCCCGCGCGATCCGGGCGAGCTCCGGCTCCACGGGGTCGCCGCCGTACAGGACCGGCTGCCGGTCGGCCTCCGCCGCCACCGCCGCGAGGGCCGGGGCGAGGAGCGGGAGCAGCGCGGGATCGGGGTTGCCGTCGGCCAGGTCCCGCACCCCGGCGGGCACGTCGACGGCGAGCAGATCACGGGCCGTTGTGGCCGGTTTGGGCCGGATGCGGCTGCCGCGACGGCCGGCGGTCTCGATGACCCCGCGCTCGCGCAGGGTGCGGTACGCGGCCGCGACCGTATGGGGATTGACGCCCAGGCGGGTCGCCAACTCCCGCATGGGCGGCAGTAGCTGCCCTGGTTCCAGCGCGCCGGCGCCCACCGCGCGTTCGACGCTCGCCGCGATCTCTGCTGCGCCCCGGCCTTCGATCCGATACTCTCCTAGCACAAAACAAATTATGCACTAGTGCAATGGAGGGCGCCATGCACAGCGCTCAGCAGTCCTCGCCATCGTCGCCGTCGCCGTCGATACCGCCCGCGGCCTACGAGCCGACGGACCGCACCGTCCCCACGCGCGCCGCGGACCGGGCGTCGTACGACAAGGACCTGGTGCACGCGATACTCGACGAGGGCTACGTCTGCCACCTCGGCTTCGTCCGCGACGGCGCCCCGGTGGTGCTGCCGACGCTGTACGGCCGGGTCGGCCGGCGCCTGTACGTCCACGGGTCCACGGGGTCGCGCCCGCTGCGGATGACGGGCGAGGCCGATCCGGGTCTGCCGGTGTGCCTGACGGTCACGCATGTCGACGGCCTGGTCCTGGCCCGGTCCGCCTTCCACCACTCGATCAACTACCGCTCGGTCGTGGTGCACGGCACCGCCCACGAGGTCACCGACCCCGAGGAGCGCCGGGTGGCCCTTGACGCCCTGGTCGACCACGTCGTACCCGGCCGCTCCGCCGACTCCCGGCCCGCGAACAAGAAGGAGCTGGCCGCCACGACGGTGATCCGCCTCGACCTGGACGAGGTCTCCGCCAAGCTGCGCACGGGCGGCGTGAACGACGAGCCGGAGGACCTCGCCCTTCCCCACTGGGCCGGCGTCGTCCCGCTGCGCAAGGGGTACGACAGCCCGGTCGCCGACGCCGATCTGTCCCCCGGTGTCGAACTCCCCGACTACCTCAAGGCGTTGTGATGCTGATCCACCCCTGGGACGCACCTCTCGACGACACCGAGTGGCAGACCTGGCTGGCCGCCCACGACTTCGGCCAGCTCGCGGTCAACGGCCTGCCCGGCGAACCGCCCTTCGTCCAGCCCCTCCACTTCGCCTATGACGCCGACCGCGGCGAGGCCGTCACCCATCTCGCCCGCCCCAACCCGCTCTGGCCCGCCCTCGAAGCCGACCCGCGGGTCCTGCTGAGCGTGGTCGACGACTACGTGTACGTCCCCGGCCCCTGGCAGGCCGCACCGACCTGCCCGTCCGAGAACGGCGTCCCCACCAGCTTCTACGCGGCCGTCCAACTCCGCTGCACGGCCCATGTCGTGGACGACCCGGCCGAGAAGGCCGACCTCCTCAACCGCCAACTCGGCCATTTCCAGCCGGACGGCGGCTCGTCCCGGGCGGCGCCGGGCGAGGCGCCGTACGGGCGGCTGCTGTCCGGCATCCGCGGGCTGCGCCTCGAAGTGACCGAGGTGCGGGCCAAGTTCAAGTACGCGGGAAAGAAGCCGGAGGAGATCCGGAACCGGATCGGAGCGCAACTGGCGCGGCGGGACGGCCCGGGTGACCGGGCGGCCCGGGACCATCTGGTACGGCGACAGGGGACGTGACCGGCCGACGAGCGGCCTGAGCAGCCGACGGAGGCCGGAGTTGCCGGAGAGGGGCCGGAGTTGTGGATGGGCTCGGTCGGCCGAAGGGGGCGCCCGGTGAGGAGGCGCCCCCGGGCCGTGTCACACCAGGGCCGGCTGCTCCTCCGTCCGCCGTGCCTCACGTGCCCCGCGTGCCTCCGCCACCGCGAGCCCCCCGACCGAGCCCAGCATCAGCAGGGTGCCGGCCACCGTGGACGCCGTCAGGTGCTCGCCGAGCAGGGCGACGGCGAGCACGGCCGCGCTCACCGGCTCCAGGAGCATGATCACGGAGACGGTGGCGGACCGTACGACGGCGGCGCCCGCGAAGTAGAGGGCGTACGCGAGGGCGGTCGGCACGGCCGCGATGTAGATCAGCAGCCACAGCACCCGGGCCGCCTCGGCGGTGTGCGGCACCAGCCCGGCGGCGAGGGCGAACGGCAGCAGGCACAGGCTGGTGACCGCGAACGCCCACACGGTCGTGTCGGAACCGTCCGTGTCGCTGTCGCGCCCCCACCACCGGGTGAGCAGCGTCATGGCGCAGTAGCCGGCCGCCGAGACCAGCGCGAGCAGCACGCCCCACGGACGTACGGTCGCACTCGAACCGCCCAGTGTCAGCACGGCCAGCCCGGCGAGCGCCCCGGCGACGGCGGCGACTCCTCCGCGCCCGAGCCGCTCCCCCAGCGTGAGGCGGGCGCCGAGGGCGATGAGGACGGGGCCGGCGCCGAGGGTGACGACGGTCGCCACGGCGAGGCCGGTGGCCGACACGGCCGCGAAGTAGCCGGTCTGGAAGACGGCCAGGCCGAGGCCGATGGCGACGGCCTTCACGGCCCGGCGGGGCAGCGGTTCGCGGCGGGCCGGTCGAGGGGAGCGAGAGGTGCTCGGGCGCAGCAGCCGCCCGGCCAGCAGCAGGACGAGCCCGACCGCGCAGCGCCAGAAGGAGAGGGTGACGGCGCCCATGTCACTGGCCCGGTAGACCAGCGACGCGGCGGCGCCCGCGGTGCCCCACGCGGCACCGGCGACGATCAGGTAGAGAAGGCCACGCCCAAGGGGCAGGCCCATAGCAGCTTTCGACACGAGTTGTCTCCGCAGATGTGCAGAAGTACGGGAAGCGACCCCGTTCGGCGGGGCGCACGGACTTCATCTGCGGGCAGCACCGTCCCGCCCGGCAATGCGCCAGGCGTGATTCCCGGAGGCCCGCGTCAGGCGGCCGGGGGCGGAAGGACGAGTGCGGTCGGCATGATCACCACTTTAAGCCGCGGTTCTCGGAGCCGACAACTCCCGCTCGGCGCCGCCACTCAACACCGGCTCGGCGGAGCCCTTGGCGGGCGTGGAGGACTGCGCGATGAACGCGCCCACCAGCACGACCGCGCCGCCCACGACCTGGGGCAGCGAGAGGTGCTCGCCGAGGAGCACCCAGGCGAGCACGGTCGCGACGACCGCCTCGAGGCAGGCCACGACTCCCGCGACCTGCGGCGAGAGCCGCCGCACCGACAGCACGCCGGTGACGTACGCGACGACCGTGGCGACCAGGACGATCCAGGCCAGCAGCAGGGCGGCCGGGACCGGAGTGCCGTTCAGGTGCGCGGTGCCGGAGAGCACGCCCCAGTCCATGGTCCAGGGGCGGGCGACGGCGGTCAGCACCACGGCGCCGATGAGCAGGCCGTACGCGATGACGCCGAGCGGGTCCGGGGCCTCGGTGCCCGACTCGCTGCCCTGGTCGGACAGGACGAAGTAGCCGACCTGGCAGCAGGCCGCGCCGAGCGCCAGCAGCAGCCCGAGCGCGTCGAAGCGCAGGCCCGACCACACCTCGACCACACAGGCCAGGCCGCCGGCCGCGAGCACCACGCCGAGCGCGGCGGCCCGTGTCACCGGCCGCCGCTGCACGAACCGCACCCAGCCCAGCACCAGCGCGGGGGCCAGGTACTCGACGAGCAGGGCGACGCCGACGGGGATGCGCGAGAGCGCGGCGAAGTAGCAGGCCTGGACGCCGGCCACGGCGAGCAGCCCGAACCCGGCGAGCAGGGCGGGGCGCCGGTGCAGCAGGGCGCGGTGGCGCACGGCGAGCGGCAGCATCAGCACGGCGGCACCGGCCGCCCTCAGCCACACCACGTGCAGCGGGGCGAGGCCCGCCTCGATCAGTGGCTTCGCCGCGACACCGGACCCCCCGAAGGCGAGTGCCGACACGAGCGCGAGGCCGAGCCCGACGCCCCTTCCGCGGCCGCCCTGACTGCTCTCAGACGTATGCACCGGCACATGATGACAGGGGATGACATGAGCGTCACCTCCGTTGACACCTGTCTCACCGGCTGGACGGGACCGGCCCCGGCCGACCCGCGTTCCTCAGCAAGGGGCGCCGCTGTCGCGTTTCTCGATCCGGGCGAGCAGGACGGCCGCCTCGATCCCGGCGCGGCCGAGCACCTCGACGGCCCGGGCCTCGGGATCGGCGACGATCGCCGCGAGCAGATCGATGCCGTCGGCCCGGTCGCCACCGCGTCGCCCGGCGCGTTCGCGCGCGTGCTCCAGGGCGGCCGCGACCAGCGGCGAGCATCCGTCCGCGCTCTTCGGTTCGCCGTCCCGCACCACGGACTTGGCGTCCGCCGAGTCCTCCACCGCGCGCTGCCAGCGCAGTCCGTAGCCGATGCTGCGCTGCACGAGATAGCCGAGCAGGCGGGCGATCTGCGGGGCGGGTCCGACGACGGCGCACACGTCGGGGTCGAACTCCAGGAGCGAGTGCAGCAGATGGGCGGTGTCGACCTGCCGGTCCGCGTCCCGCACGGCCCTCCGGCGGGCACATGCGACCACCGCCGCGAGCTCGGCGCCGAGCCCGGCATCGTCGTCCGCGCGGCGCGTGTCCTGGTCAAGAGCGAAGTCAGGAGCGGGCTGGCGGGGGATACGGGGGTGCACATCCCCACCCCATCAGTCCCTCCCGCGCGTGTCATCACCGAAGGGAAGCATCTTCGCGTGCCGCGGGGAGTGGATATCGACGACGGGAATCTCCTCCTTACGGAGGAGATCAGAGGAAGATCGCGTCTCGGTTTCCCCGTCGGCCCGTCGTCAGTCCTCGTCGGCGAGGATCAGATACAGCTTCTTGCGGGCGTCGTTGATGACGGTCATGGCCTTCGCGCGCTGCTCCTCACTGCCCGTCTTCCAGACCTGGCCGAAGGCCTCCATCAGACCGAAACCCGCCTGGCGGATCTCACTGAGGGCCTCCCAGTCGACCCCGCGGGACGCCTCCTCCCAGGGGGCGTCGGGCCCCGCGTCGGCCGCGGCGCGACCGCTCTCCGTGAGCGAGAACAGCTTCTTGCCGCCTTCGCTCTCACTGATGATCAGCCCTTCGTCCTCCAGCAGTTGGAGGTTCGGGTAGACCGAGCCGGGGCTGGGCTTCCACGCCCCGCCGCTGCGCTCGGCGATCTCCTGGATCATCTCGTAGCCGTGCATCGGCCGGTCCTTCAGCAGGGCCAGGATCGAGGCCCGCACGTCGCCGCGCCGGGCCCTCCCCCTCGGGCCACCCCGTCCGCGCGGCCCCCAGGGTCCCGGCCCGAAACCGGGTCCACCGGGACCGAATCCCGGACCGAAGGGCCCGAACGCCGCCCGCCGCTCGTCGAACCCGTGCCGGCCGTGCCGGTGGGGTCCGTCCTGTCGATGTCCACGCTCGAATCCATGGCCGTGCATCGCTCTCACTCCGATCCACCGTCGATCTGTCGCGATACCTCGACGATATATCGGAGAACTCCCCATGACAATGCCCCTCCCAGCCCGTCCGCGTCCGCTCGTCACGCCTCCCGGACGGCGACGACCTCGTGCTGCTCGCCGCCCAGCACCACCTTGAGGGCACCGGTGTCGGCGGCCCGCCCGAAGACGTCGTACGCCTCCTCCATGTGGTCCAGCGGGAAGATGTGCGTGACCAGCGCAGCCGTGGGCAGTTGACCGGCGGCCGCCATCCTGAGCAGCGTCGGTGTGGAGTAGGTGTCGACCAGGCCGGTGGTGATGGTCACGTCCTTGATCCACAGGTCTTCGAGGTGCAGCGTCGCGGGCTTGCCGTGCACGCCGATGTTGGCCACGTGCCCGCCCGGCCGCACCATGCGGGTGCACAGCTCGAAGCTCTCCGGAACGCCCACCGCCTCGACGACCACGTCGGCGCCCAGCCCGTCGGTGAGGTCGGCCACCAGTTGTTCGGGGCCTTCGCGCGCGTCGGCCAGGGCGTCGGCGCCGAGCCGCTTGGCCGCTTCCAGCCGGGACGGCGCCAGGTCCACGGCGAGGATGCGCTCGGGGGCGAAGAACCGGGCCGTGGCGATCGCGGCGAGCCCGATGGGGCCCGCGCCGACGACGGCCACGGTGTCACCGGGCCGTACGTGCCCGTTGAGCACGCCGACCTCGTAGGCCGTGGGGAAGATGTCCGCGAGCAGCACGGCGGCCCTGCTGTCGAGCCCGCCGAGCAGCGCGTGCACGGACAGGTCGGCGAAGGGGACCCGGACGTATTCGGCCTGCGTGCCGTCGATCAGGTGGCCGAGGATCCAGCCCCCGCCGCCGCGGCACTGGCCGTACGCCTGCTCCCGGCAGTAGCCGCACCGGCCGCAGGCGGTGATGCACGAGATCAGGACGCGGTCACCGGGCTGCACGGTGAGCACGTCACGGCCGGTCTCGACGACCTCGCCGACCGCCTCGTGCCCGAGCACGGTGCCGGGGCGCACCTCGGGCACGTCGCCGCCCAGGATGTGCAGATCCGTCCCGCAGATGGTGGTGAGGTCGACGCGCACGATGGCGTCGGTGGCTTCCCTGATGTCGGGGTCCGGGACCTCCTCCCAGGCGGATTCTCCGGGGCCGTGGAAGACGAAGCCCTTCATGGCGATGTTCCCTCCGGGCGATGGCGGTCGTTCGCTCCGGGCGATTTTGGGACTGCCTCCTCCCTCCAGCTTGTCCGACAGCCGGCGGCTTCGCACGGGCCGCACGGCCCTCAGGCGTCCCAGCTCCAGTCGGCGACCTCGGGCAGGTCGGTGCCGTGCTCGCGGATCCAGGCATGGTGGCGGGTCCGGACGTCCGCCATCTGCTGGCGTACGGCGGCGGCGCGCACGGCCAGGCCGGGCACGCGGTCGATGACGTCCATGACCAGCCGGTAGCGGTCGAGGCCGTTGCGGACGACCATGTCGAACGGCGTGGTCGTGGTGCCGGACTCCCGGTAGCCGCGCACGTGCAGGTTGTCGTGGCCGGCGCGGCGGTAGGCGAGCCGGTGAACCAGCCACGGGTAGCCGTGGTACGCGAAGATCACCGGCTTGTCGGCGGTGAAGAGGCCGTCGTACTCGAAGTCGGTCATGCCGTGCGGGTGTTCGTCGCGCGGCAGGAGCTTCGTCATGTCGACGACGTTGACGACGCGTACGGCGAGCTCGGGCAGGTGCCGGCGCAGCAACTGCGCGGCGGCCAGCACCTCTTGGGTGGGGACGTCACCGGCGCAGGCCAGCACCACGTCCGGCTCGCCACCGTTCTCCGTGCCGGCCCACTCCCAGATCCCGGCGCCGCGTGCGCAGTGGACACGGGCCTGGTCGATCGACAGCCAGTCGAAGCAGGGCTGCTTGCCCGCCACGACCACGTTGACGTAGTCCCGGCTGCGCAACACGTGGTCGGCCACGCACAGCAGCGTGTTGGCGTCCGGCGGCAGGTAGACCCGCACGACCTCCGGGCTCTTGTTGAGGACGTGGTCGACGAAGCCGGGGTCCTGGTGCGAGAAGCCGTTGTGGTCCTGCCGCCACACGTGCGAGGTCAGCAGGTAGTTGAGGGAGGCGAGCGGCGCGCGCCAGGGCAGCTGCCTGGATGTCTTCAGCCATTTGATGTGCTGGTTGACCATCGAGTCGACGATGTGGACGAACGCCTCGTAGCAGGAGAACAGCCCGTGGCGTCCGGTGAGGAGATAGCCCTCCAGCCAGCCCTGGCAGAGGTGTTCGGAGAGGATCTCCATCACGCGGCCGTGCCGGTCGAGGTACTCGTCCCCCTGGAGCGTCTCGGCCTGCCAGGCCTTGCCGGTGGCGCCGTAGACGGCCTCAAGTCGGTTGGAGGCCGTCTCGTCGGGGCCGACCAGGCGGAAGTCACGCCGGGCGGCCGTGTCCGCCATGATCCGTTCGAGGAGGCCGCCCAGGACCCGGGTGGGTTCGTGCAGCGTCGTGCCCGGCTTGTCGACGGGCACCGCGAGGTCGTCGAGCGCCGGGATCGGCAGGTCCCGTACGAGGAGGCCGCCGTTGGCGTGCGGAGTGGCGCCGAGCCGCCTGGGGCCGTCGGGGACGCAGGCGAGGACGTCGGCGACGGGCCGGCCCTCGGCGTCGAAGAGCTCCTCGGGCCGGTACGACTTGAGCCAGGTCTCCAACTGCTCTAGGTGCGCCGGGTTTTCCCGCACACCGGCGAGCGGGACCTGGTGGGCCCGCCAGGTGCCCTCGACGGGCTTGCCGTCCACCTCGGCCGGGCCGGTCCAGCCCTTGGGTGTGCGCAGCACGATGACCGGCCAGTGCACCCGCTCGGTGATGCTTTCGTCGCGTGCGGTGCGCTGCATCAGGGCGATGCGGTCCAGCGCCTCGTCGAAGGCCGCGGCCATGGCGCGGTGCACCTCGGCCGGGTCGTCGCCGGTCACGTGGAGGGGCGCGTGGCCGTATCCGCGCAGCAGCGCGTCGAGCTCCTGCTCCGAGATCCGGGAGAGCACCGTCGGGTTGGCGATCTTGTAGCCGTTGAGGTGCAGGATCGGCAGGACGGCCCCGTCGCGCACCGGGTCGAGGAACTTGGTGGAGTGCCAGGAGGCGGCCAGCGGGCCGGTCTCCGCCTCGCCGTCGCCGATCACGCAGGCGACCAGCAGGTCCGGGTTGTCGAAGGCGGCTCCGTAGGCATGGGCCAGCGAGTAGCCGAGTTCCCCGCCCTCGTGGATCGAGCCGGGCGTCTCGGGGGCCACATGGCTGGGCACGCCCCCCGGGAACGAGAACTGCCGAAACAGCCGCTCCATCCCGCGCCCGTCACGCGGCACGTCCGGATAGGTCTCGCTGTAGCTGCCCTCCAGCCAGGAGTTGGCGAGTACCGCCGGTCCCCCGTGCCCCGGGCCCCACACGCACAGCGCGTTCAGCCCGCGTGCCTTGATCACACGGTTGAGGTGCGTGTACACGAGGTTGAGCCCGGGGGTGGTGCCCCAGTGGCCCAGCAGGCGCGGCTTGATGTGCTCGGGCTTGAGGCGCTCGGTCAGGAGCGGGTTCGCGAGCAGGTAGATCTGGCCGGCCGCCAGGTAGTTGGCGGCCCGCCAGTGGGCGACCAGGGTGCGCAGCTCCTGGTCGGAAAGCACGGTGGTGTCCTGGTGTTCGACCGTGGGCATCGGCGACTCCGGAAGGCATCGGCACAGGTCACGGGCGCCGAGCAAGGGCGCCGGTACCCTGGACTCGTTCTGGGGCGGCGGATCTGGTTCCAGCGTCGGGCTGCGGACATCTCGCGTGCAGAGGCCGGTGGTCCCTGGCGGGGACCGAACGACCCGCTCGATGCGACGGTGCCGAGTGGCCTCGCCCATGGGCCGAGTGGCCCATGGGCCGCCACGGGAAACCCGATCACGCTGACATCAGCGGACCGGGCGCGGAAGCGGTCATGGCATGTCTCCCGACGGGGTGTACGGAGCCCGGCGCCGGGGCGACCACTCCCGTCCGGGCGCCTCCGTGAGCGGCATCGACGGCGACCCCGCGACGTCGAGCCGCTCGTGGGCGCACCCTGATACGAGAGGGCATCATGACCGAGGTGGAGACCTTCACCGAGCGCAGCCCCATCCGCGTGTTCCTCCTCGACGACCACGAGGTCGTCCGGCGCGGCCTGGCGGACCTGCTCGACGCCGAACCGGACATCTCGGTGGTCGGCGAGGCGGACACGGTCGAGCACGCGCTCGCACGCGGCCCGGCGCTGCGCCCCCACGTCGCCGTGCTCGACGTACGGCTGCCGGACGGCGACGGCATCACCGTCTGCCGGGAGCTGCGCAGCCGGATGCCGGAGCTGGCCTGTCTGATGCTGACCTCGTTCGACGACGAGGACGCCCTGCTCGACGCGATCATGGCCGGGGCCGCCGGCTACGTCCTCAAGCAGATCAAGGGCTCCGACCTGGTCACGGCGGTGCGCACCGTCGCCTCGGGCCAGTCGATGCTGGACCCCGCCACCACGGCCCGCCTCATGCGCTCGCTGCGCGCCGACCCGGCGGAGTCCCCGGCCGTGCCGCCCGAGCTGACGAGCCTGTCGCCCCGCGAGCGGGACATCCTCGCCCTGATCGGGGACGGGCTGACCAATCGCGAGATCGGCAAGAAGCTGTACCTGTCGGAGAAGACCGTCAAGAACCACATCTCGCGGCTGCTGGCCAAGCTGGGCGTGCAGCGACGGGTCCAGGCCGCGGTCCTCGCCTCCCACCTGGACCAGACGGACTCCGGCACACACCGCGCCCGGTGAGGGAAGCTCCCCGGCGGCTCCCGAAGTCGGGCCAGGAGTCGTGAATTGGACTTGGTCGGCCGCTTCCGTCGCCCCCTAGCGTGAGCGGCATGCGCATGCGAATCGTCGACGCCTTCACCGACCGCCCCTTCTCCGGCAACCCGGCCGGAGTTTTGCTCCTCGACGCCTTCCCGGACGACGACTGGCTGCAGAACGTGGCCATGGAGGTCAACCACGCCGAGACCGCGTTCGCGCACCGGCTGCCGGACGGCGGCGCCGACTGGGCGTTGCGCTGGTTCACGCCCGCCACGGAGGTCGCGATGTGCGGGCACGCCACGCTGGCCACGGCCCACGTCCTGCACACCACCGGCACCCACGAGGGACCGGTGCGGTTCGCCACGCGCAGCGGTGTGCTCGTCGCGACTCCCGGCGAGGACGGCTCGATCACCCTGGACTTCCCGACGGCGCCGCTGACCCCGCTGGAGATTCCCGCCGGTGTCGCCGACGCGCTCGGCGCGGAGCCGGTGGCCGCGTGCGGCACGGGGCCGAACGTCGGCGACCTGCTGCTCGAACTCGCCGACGAGAAGGCCGTCCTCGGCCTCGCGCCCGACCTCAAGGCGATCGCCGCCCACTCCGCACGCGGCATCATCGCCACCGCCCGCGCCGAGGACCCGGCCCGCGGTTACGACTTCGTCTCCCGCTGCTTCTTCCCGAACGTCGGCATCGACGAGGACCCGGTCACCGGCAGCGCCCACACCGCCCTCGCCCCGTACTGGTCCGAGCGCCTCGGCCGCACCGACCTCACGGGCCGCCAGGCCTCACGCCGCTCCGGTCTCGTCGGCACCGGGCTGCGCGGTGACCGCACCCTGCTCACCGGCCGCGCAGTCACCGTGATCGACGGCGAGCTGCTCGTCTGACAGGCGGGGCGGGGGCCGTAGGAGAGAGGCGGGTCGGCCGGCGGCGCTCAGGCCGTCGGCAGCCAGCCCACCTTGCCCGCCAGCAGCGCGTAGCCGACGAACGCCCCGATGTCGAGTAGGGAGTGGGCCACCACCAGGGGGCCCACCCGGCCCCAGCGCCGGTACAGGTAGACGAAGACCACGCCCATGACCATGTTGCCGACGAATCCGCCGACGCCCTGGTACAGGTGGTACGAGCCGCGGAGCACCGCGCTGGCCACCAGCGCGGTGCCCGGGGTCCAGCCCAACTGGCCCAGCCTGCGCAGCAGATAGCCGACGACGATCACTTCCTCGAGGACGGCGTTCTGCACGGCCGAGAGGACCAGCACGGGGTACTTCCACCACACGTCGGGCAGCGCCTCCGGTACGACCGTGAGGTTGAAGCCGAGGGCCCGCGCGGCCAGGTAGAAGGCGATGCCGGCGCTGCCGATCACGGCCGCGAGCCCGGCGCCGCGAGCGAGGTCGGACCAGGGGCGGGTGCGGTCGAAGCCGAAGAGGCGCAGGCTCTCGCCCTCGCGCATCAGGAGGTACGCGACCAGGGCGACGGGGACCAGGGCGCTGGCGATGCCGAAGAGCTGCCAGGCGAGATCGAGCCAGGGACGGCCCGGTGCGGCCGAGGCGTTGAGGGTGGCCGCCTGGTCCTTGAGGCCGCCCGGTTTGGTGACCGCCCCGACAAAGCTGATCAGGGCCGACACCCCGCTCGCGCCGAGCGAGAGACCGAGGACGATCAGCGTCTCGTCCCGGAGGGTCCGTCGCGTGGGCCGCTGCCACGGAAAGGAATCGGCCACCGGGTCCGCCTCCACCTGCACACCTGCCTCCAGTTGGGTCATCCCGACTCCCGCCCGTCTTCGCCCGGACGGGATCACGCCCGGTGATCCGGTCCGGGTGAGCAAGGAGTACCAGGCAACCTCACCCCAGAGGCACCGGCTCCGGCAAACCCACCGGCCAGGTGTGCACCGGCTCCCCGGCATGCATCAACTCGGCGTAGCGCTTGGTCGTCGCGGCCAGCGCCTCCTGCCGGGTCAGTCCTTCCGCCAGGGCCCGGTGGAAAGTGGCCGCCTGCCAGGACGCGCCGTTGACCCGGAGCCGGCAGCGCTCCTCGATGACGCCCAGGTAGAAGTCGCGGTCGGCCGCTTCGACACCCCACGCGTCCAGGCCTGCAGCGGCCAGCGGCAGCAACTCGTCGCGTACGAGGGACACGGCGTCGACCTCGGTCGTACCGCCGTGGCGTCCGCGCCGCGGCCAGACGAAGCGGGCGTCGATGCCGTACCGGCACGCCGCGTCGAAGTTGGCCTCGGCGGCCTCGAAGGGCAGCCGGGTCCACACGGGCCGCGGCTCCTCGGCGAGCGCGCGCACGAGGCCGTAGTAGAAGGCCGCGTTGGCGACGACGTCGGCGACGGTCGGCCCGGCGGGCAGCACCCGGTTCTCCACGCGCAGGTGCGGGACGCCGTCCGCGATGCCGTACACCGGGCGGTTCCAGCGGTACACCGTGCCGTTGTGCAGGACGAGTTCGGCGAGCCGGGGCACACCGCCCGCGTCGACGACCTCCAGCGGGTCCTCGTCGTCGCACATCGGCAGCAGGGCGGGGAAGTAGCGCAGGTTCTCCTCGAACAGGTCGTACGGCGAGGAGATCCACCGCTCGCCGAACCAGGTGCGCGGCCGTACGCCCTGGGTCTGGAGCTCGGGCGGGCGGGTGTCGGTGGACTGGAGGAACAGCGGGGGCCGGGACTCGCGCCACAGCTCGTGGCCGAAGAGGAACGGCGAGTTGGCGCCGACCGCGATCTGGGCGGCGCAGGCCACCTGGGCCGCGTTCCACACGTCGGCGAAGCGGGCCGGGGTGACCTGGAGGTGCAACTGCACGGAGGTGCAGGCGGCTTCGGGGGCGATGGACTTCGAGGTGCAGGTGAGGTGTTCCACCCCCTCGATGTCGAGCACGAAGTCCTCGCCTCGGGCGGCCACGATCTGGTCGTTGAGCAGCGCGTACCGGTCGACCTCGGAGAGGTTGGAGGAGACCAGGTCGTCGCGGTCGAGCGTGGGCAGAATGCCGATCATCACGATTCCGGCGTCGAGCTCGCCGGCCTTGCGGTCGGCGTACGCCATCGAGGTGCGCAGTTCCTCGGCGAGCCGGTCGAATACCCGGCCGCCCAATCGGTGCGGCGCTATGTTGACCTCCAGGTTGAACATGGCGAGTTCTGTCTGGAAATCGCGGCTCGCGATACGTTCGAGCACTTGCGTATTCAACATACGTGGCATGCCGTCGGTACCGGCGAGATTCAATTCGATCTCCACTCCCATGAGATTCTTGGGGCGATCGAACCGCTTCTCCACCAGTAGTCTCTCCAGCGCCGTCAGACACTTCCGGAGCTTTTCTCGGTAGCGCTGGCGATCGGACAGGTCGAACGTGCCCGCCACGACCTTCTCCCCCATCGAAGCGTCCCTCCTCGGATGAGCGGACCGACGATCCGGCCGCCAGGGTCCCGGTCAGATGGGGATGATGCCCAGCCGAAGCGATCGATAACGTCCCGTGCGAGCCGGGTACCCGCTACTCTGTCGAATGTGTCCGGAGGCACATTCACGAGGCATACGGCAGCACACGACTCCGAGTGCCCCACAGAGCTCGTGAAAAACGCCGACGAGAATTGGCCGACCGCCTGACAGGAGTATTCCGAGGTCAGCGCGGCGGGCCGGTCGGGAAATCGGGACGATTTCCGCGAATCACCGGCCGAATGGCACCTTGTTTCACGGATCGGGAACGGCTAGACGAAACATCGTCCGATGACGTTTCGTATAAACTCCGCTTACATGGCAGAAGGTTGGCGCCCGCGGTCCTGTTCCCTGCCGTCAAGGTGACGTGCGGCAGGCCTCAACCGCGCCTCGCTCACCGACCCGGGCCCCACCTCGCCATTCCCGTCGAGCTGACAGCGCTGTCCGCCCCCTCCCTCGCGCCGCCGCGCCTGTCGAACGAGAGGCGACCCACCATGCCACTGCACGTCCCCCCTGCTCCCGCGCCCGCACTGCGCTCCGTCCACACGGCCCTCGGTTCCCCCACCGCGGTCCGCGAGGCCCGTACCCCCTCGCTGCGCACCGCCCCAGGACCCGTCACTCCCGAACTCCCGCTCCCCGTCCACGTGCTGGACCGGATCACGCCCGAGGGCCTGTCCGCCACCCGGCTGACCGGGTGGCGCTTCCTGATCCGCTGCGGCGACCGCGCGGTGGCGGCGGCCGAGACCAAGCTGACGCCGGACGGCTGGGCGTTCGGGCACTTCTTCGAGGGCCCGTACATCACCTCCACCGAACGGGCGCTGCGCCACGCGGAGGCCATGCAACAGCCGTACCAGCCACGTCTGCTGTCGGTTCCGGGCCTGTACATGCTCACGCTGTGGCTGCACGGGGACATCACCGCGGACGGCGCCGAGGGGCATCCGGAGGCCGCCGACCTGCTCGTCCCGCTGGCGCCGGCGCCCCCGGGCATCGCGGCCCACCAGCCGCTGCGGGTGGCCGAGTTGCTGCCGGTCCTGACCCATCGGGTGAGGCCCGCTCCCACGGCCGGCCCCGCATCCGGCGCCGTACCACTGCTCGGCTCGCCCGCCTGAACCACGCGTTCCGAACCGGTCGTTCGTCCCGTGCCCCGCCCCCGCTTCCGGGGGCGGGGCACGCCATCGGGTGCCTGGGGTGCGCCGTCGGTCGCCGAGGCGTGCCGCCGGTTGCCGGAGGCATGCCTCCCCCGGGCCGTCCCGTGCGGACTAGCCCCATCCGGCCATGGTGAACCACCCGAAGTGGCCGCCCAGTTGGGTTGAACCATCCGCGTGGGCGATGCGTCATCAATCTGTGAAGAGGCGGTGCCGCGAAATACCTGCGGATCGACGCCCGGAGGGCAACACTGGGTTCCGACTAACCAATCGCAAACGGGGGACGGACATGACCACGACACAGCGAAAGATCCCACCCATGTGCCAGCACCAACCGCCCTGCCCGACAGCCGAATCCGCCGACCGGGAGTCCGCCCGCCTCGTGGCGCACCACCCGGAACAGGGGTGGAGCCTGCTGTGCAACGGCGTTCTGCTCTTCGAGGACACAGGTGAGCTGCTGCCCGACGGGCAGATCATCGCCCCGCACCGCCCGCTCGGCGCCGACCAGGTGATGACGGCCGCCTGAGCACGCCCCCGGGCGGTTCCGCAGCACCGCCCGGCGACTTGAGGGGCCGGCCCGCACGGATCAGGGTGCGCACCGGCCCCGACGTGTGTCCGGACGCGGCTACTCCGCGTGGTCAAGCCATGCCGAGGGCGTACACACGGACGGGAATGCCGGGCCGGCGCGAGAGCCCACGGCCCGGTCCGCGCGACCGCGGCCCGGCCCGTTGACTGGTCCCGGGCGCGCGAGAGGAGTGTGATGGAAGGAGCCCTGCGAGCAGAGCCGTCCGCGGGAGACGCCCGCGGGCCCGTGCGGAGATCGGTGACACCATGTCCGGTGACGACGCCTCGGTGGCCCCTCGTGTCGTGGCCGGGGTGAGCGGCTCCCTGGGCAGCGTCACCGCGCTGTACCGGGCCGCCGCGGAGGCCCGGCGCCGGGGTGCCGAGCTGTGGCCGGTGGTGGCCTGGGAGCCGCCCGGCGGCGATCTCGCGGTGCGGCGCTTCCCCGCGTCCTGCCTGGTGCCGGAGGAATGGCAGCGCGTCGCCACGGAACGGCTCCTCTCCGCCCTCGACGACGTCTTCGGCGCGGTCGGCCCCGATGTCCCGTTGTGCGCCCTCGTCGTACGCGGCAGCCCTGGCCATGTCCTGGTGGAGACCGCGTCCCGCGAGGACGACCTCCTGGTCGTGGGCACGGGACGGCGCGGCTGGCACCGCGCATTCTCGGGCTGGGTGTCGCGCTACTGCCTCGCCCATGCCGTCTGCCCCGTCCTCGCCGTGCCCCCGTCCCCGCTGGAGTCCGACCTGACGGCGGTGCACCGGCGCATCGCCTGGCACCGGCGGATGGACCCCCGGCAGGTGCTGAAGGGGGACAAGGGGTTCCCCGCCTGATGGCGTCAGCCGCCGTGCCGTCTCGACCGCCAGGGTCGTATCGACCGTCAGCCGTCAGGGTCGTATCAAGGTGCCGGGGAACCACGCCGTGCCGTCTCTCGCGCGGTCTAGCGTCGGAGGTATGCAGCACCGGGACGACGCACTGCACGACGTGGCCGGCGCACATCCGCGGAACATGCGCCCCGTGGTGGACGACCGCTGCTGGGCCCGTGACGTGGTCAGCGCGGTGCGCTGCGCCACCGCGCTGCTCGGCATGCTGTTCCTGATCGACTGGGCCGCCGGCGACCTCACGTGGTGGCGCGGCGTCCTGTGGGTCGTGCTGGCGGTGCTGCTGTTCCTGGTCCTGCTCCCGGCCCGCGTACGCGCCGGCGAGGGCTGGCTGTCCTGCCGACGGCTGGTGCGCACCCGCGAGGTCCGCACCGACCTGCTGGTGTCGGTGCACTGCCCGGACAGCGTCTCCCGGCGGCTCGTCCTGCGGGACGCCCTCGGCGGGCGGACCGAACTCGACCCCCAGGTGCTGCTGGACAACCCCGCCCTCTGGCACCGCCTCGACGAGGACGCCCGGAAGTCCGCGGCGTCCGGGACCCTGCGGTGCGGGACGACCGCACTGCGCCGCGTCTCGGAGCACATCGACCGGGAGACGGCGCTGAACGTGTTCCGGGCGTCCGGCCTGCGGTAGCAGACGCCGGAAGCAAGCGCCGCCGAGCCGGCCGCCCCGGGCACGGCCGACGGATCGGCAGGCGTCGTACGACGTGACGCTCGGTGTCCGTCGCCGGCGCGGGCAGCCCACGCCCCCGTACGGCCCAACGCCCGCCGATAGCACTCCTGCCAGCGCCTTGTGATGCGCGTTCCTCATGCGCCGGGCCATTCTTAACGCAAGATTGATGCCCACCGCTCCCTGATCCGTGGGCCTGTGCGTCACTCTCCGCTTACGCTGGTGCCGCCGTCCGCGCGATGGCCGACATACACTGCGCCACACGTCAGGAGCACCCCGATGGCCACGACGGAACACCCCGCATCCAGCCGCCTGCGCGCCTGGATGCTGGAGGGGCTGTCCGACATGGGCAAGGGGGCGGGGCCCGGCGGGCCGCACGTCGAGCCGGAGGCCGTGCACAAGGGCCAGCCGTGGTGGCGGGTGATGTGCCTGACGGGTGTGGACTACTTCTCGACCCTCGGCTACCAGCCGGGCATCGCGGCCCTGGCGGCCGGTCTGCTGTCCCCGCTCGCCACCATCGTGCTCGTGATCGTCACCCTGGCCGGCGCCCTGCCGGTCTACCGACGGGTGGCGGAGGAGAGCCCGCACGGCGAGGGCTCGATCGCGATGCTGGAACGGCTCCTGCCGTTCTGGAAGGGCAAGCTGTTCGTCCTGACGCTGCTGGGCTTCGCGGCCACCGACTTCCTGATCACCATCACCCTCTCGGCGGCCGACGCCTCCACCCACCTGGTGGAGAACCCGCACCTGACCGACGTTCTGCACAACCAGCAGATGCTGATCACCCTGATCCTCGTGGCGCTGCTCGGTGCGGTCTTCCTCAAGGGCTTCCTGGAGGCGATCGGCGTCGCGGTGGCCCTCGTGGCGACCTATCTGAGCCTCAACGCCGTCGTGGTGGTCGTCGGGCTGTGGCACGTCTTCACCGCCGAGCACCTGGTCACCGACTGGACCAACGCCCTGACCATGCAGCACGGAAACGTTCTGGCCATGATCGGCGTGTCCCTGCTGGTCTTTCCGAAGTTGGCGCTCGGTCTGTCCGGCTTCGAGACCGGCGTCGCGGTCATGCCACATGTCACCGGCGACCCGGGCGACACCGAGGAGAGCCCGAAGGGCCGTATCCGCGGGACCAAGAAGCTGCTCACCACCGCCGCGCTGATCATGAGCGTCTTCCTGATCACCACCAGCTTCATCACGACGATCCTCATCCCGGCCAACGAGTTCAAGCCCGGCGGACCGGCCAACGGCCGCGCACTCGCCTATCTCGCGCACGAGTACCTCGGCAACGCCTTCGGCACGGTCTACGACCTCTCGACCATCGCCATCCTGTGGTTCGCCGGCGCCTCCGCGATGGCCGGTCTGCTCAACCTGATGCCGCGCTATCTGCCCCGCTACGGCATGGCCCCGCACTGGGCGCGCGCGGTGCGCCCGATGGTCATCGTCTTCACCCTGATCGCCTTCCTGGTCACCTGGGTCTTCGACGCCAACGTCGACGCGCAGGGCGGCGCCTACGCCACCGGCGTGCTGGTGCTGATGTCGTCCGCGGCCATCGCGGTGACCCTCGCCGCACGCCGGGCCGGTCAGCGCGGCTGGACCATCGGCTTCGCGATCGTCGCCGCGGTCATGCTGTACACGACGATCACGAACGTCGTCGAGCGGCCCGACGGTGTGAAGATCGGCGCCTGCTTCATCGCCGGCATCATCCTGCTCTCGCTGCTGTCCCGGCTGACGCGTGCCTTCGAACTGCGCGTGACCAGCGTGACGATGGATCCCCTGGCGGAGCGGTTCATCCGGGACATGGCCAGCCGCAGGATCCGCTTCATCGCCAACGAGCCCGACCGGCGCGACCTGGCCGAGTACCGCGACAAGCTGGAGCAGATCCGCGCCGACAACGACATGCCCCCGCACGACGACTTCGCCTTCGTCGAGGTCACCGTCCGCGACCCCTCCGAGTTCGAGGCCGGCCTGAACGTGCGCGGCGAGGTCCTGCACAACCGCTACCGCGTGCTGACCCTGGACTCCACCGCGGTCCCCAACGCCCTGGCCGCGCTCCTCCTCCACGTCCGCGACGCCACAAACTGCACCCCGCACATCTACTTCGAGTGGACCGAGGGCAACCCGCTGGCCAACTTCCTGCGCTTCTTCCTCTTCGGCCAGGGCGAGGTCGCCCCGGTCACCCGGGAGGTCCTGCGCGAGGCGGAGCCGAACCGCTCCAGGCGCCCGCGCGTGCACGTCGGCTGACCCGCCCTCGGATCAGTCGGCGTACGGCTGCTCGTCCGCGTCGCCCCCGCCCCCTCGATGGCGGACCGAACCCCCGCCCCGACCGGATTCCGCGCGGAAAGCGACGCCGGAAACGCGAGGTAACGCTATATCGCGTTATACCCAACGGCCAACCCCACGTGCACAGTTCCCGCCCGGGGGACCTATCGTGACCTGCATGCAGTCCTACACGATCGGCCAGGCGGCACGGCTGCTCGGCGTGAGCCCGGACACCGCTCGGCGCTGGGCCGACGCGGGCCGGATGGCAACCCATCGCGACGAGTCCGGGCGGCGCCTCATCGACGGCAAGGACCTCGCCGCCTTCTCGGTCGAGCTCGCCCAGACGGGAGCGGGCGAGGAGGAGGTCTCGTACACCTCGGTCCGCAACGCCTTCCCCGGAATCGTCACCGCGATCAAGCTCGGCGACGTCGCCGCCCAGGTCGAGATCCAGGCCGGCCCGCACCGGCTGGTCTCCCTGCTGACCCGGGAGGCCGTCGAGGACATGGGCCTGAAGGTCGGCATGGAGGCCACCGCCCGCGTGAAGTCCACGAACGTACACGTCGACCGCGCCTGAGCGCGCCCTGCGGGGAGCCTGAGGCGTGACACCCTGCGGGGAACCCGCTTTGTGACCCGCGGGGAAACGGACTCCCCGTCGCGCACAGCGCGCATACGCGTACGCCTCCGCGCGCGTGCGCCTTGACGCACGTACGCCCTTACGCACACACGCCTTTACGGCACCGCCGCCGCAGCCACCGACTCGGGGCCGGGCGCGGCCGGTGCCGACTCCCGGCACCGGTAGGCCCCGTCCACCCGGATCGCGTTGATGCCGCTGATGTGCCGGCCGCCGCAGCGGTCCTGCGGGAGCACCAGTTGGGGTCCCGTCAGATCGAGCGGGGCGTCGTCGATGCTGACGCCCAGCAGAACGGGCGCGTCGGCGAAGTCCGGGTCGATCTCGGCCCAGGACAGCAGGGCGTGATGGCCGTCCGTACCGATGACGGCGACGAGGAAGCGCAGCCGGTCCTTGCGCCGGGCCGGATCGAAGCCGGGGCCCGCGTCGGCCAGCACGTCGTACAGAAGCGGACCGGTGAACCAGTGGTGCTGCGTCCCGCTGGTGGCGCACTCGAAGGCCACCCGAACTCTGTGCTGCGGCCAGCCGAGCAGATCAGGCACGGTCAGGCGGCACGGCTTGGCCAGGTCGCCGGTCAGGGCGAGTTCCGCGAGCGTCACGGGCGACCACCTCCGGAAATGACGGTACCCGGGTGGCGCATCCTTGAAAACGCATATGCAAAACCGATCCCGCGATTGATCTAGCTGATGCAATTGGGTATAGGGCTTACGCCTTGCAGATGCGCAGGTACTATCGATTTTGCGGCCGTACCCCGGTCGTGGAAGGGCCCGCCAGCTTTTCCCGAAGAACCAGAGGAGTAGATCCGTGATGACCCGTTCCGCGCGCCGGACGCGACGCATGCTGCAGGTGGCCGGCCTGGGAGCCGCCGCCGCGATAGCACTGAGCGCCTGCTCCTCCTCCGGCGACTCGTCCGCCAAGTCGGACGCGTCGCCGAAGTCGAACTCCGCGGCCTCCGCGTCCCCCAAGCTGTCCGGCACCGTGACGGTCTTCGCCGCCGCCTCGCTCAAGGAGAGCTTCACCAAGCTGGGGCACGAGTTCGAGCAGCAGCACCCGGGCACCAAGGTCACCTTCAACTTCGGCGGCAGCGACGCCCTCGCCGCGAGCATCACGAGCGGCGCGCCCGCGGACGTCTTCGCCGCGGCCAGCCCGAAGACCATGGGCGTCGTGACGGACCACAAGGACGCGGTCGGCACGCCTGCCACCTTCGTCCGCAACCAGCTGGAGATCGCCACCCTGCCGGGCAACCCCGACAAGATCTCCTCCCTGAAGGACCTGACCAAGCCCGGCCTGAAGGTCGTCCTGTGCGACAAGACGGTGCCGTGCGGCGCCGCCGCCCAGAAGGCCCTGGAGGCCAGCAAGCTCAAGCTCACCCCGGTCTCCTACGAGCAGGACGTCAAGGGCGCCCTGAACAAGGTGGAGTTGAAGGAGGCCGACGCCGCGGTCGTCTACAAGACCGACGTGAAGTCCGCGGGCAACAAGGTGGAGGGCGTCGAGTTCCCCGAGTCCACCAAGGCCATCAACGACTACCCGATCGCCCTGCTCAAGCACGCGCCCAACCCCGAGGCGTCCAAGGCCTTCATGGCGCTCGTACAGTCCGCCGAGGGCCAGAAGGTCCTGAACGAGGCCGGGTTCCTCAAGCCGTGACCGACGTCGGCAAGTCCGGTGCTGCGGCCGCCACCCTCACGGGCGGTCCGCAGCGCCGGCGCGTGCGGTCCGGTCGGCGCGGGGCGCCGCTGCCGCTGCTGGCCCCCGGCATCGTGGCGCTGGCGTTCCTGCTGCTGCCCCTGCTGGCCCTGCTCGTGCGGGCCCCATGGACGAGCCTGCCCGCTCAGCTGACCAGCCCCGACGTCTGGCAGGCGCTCCAGCTGTCCCTGATCAGCGCGACCGCTGCGACGGCGGTGAGCCTGGTCCTGGGCGTGCCGCTGGCGTGGCTGCTGGCCCGTACCGACTTCCCCGGCCGGGGTTTCGTGCGGGCGCTGGTGACCCTGCCGCTCGTTCTGCCGCCGGTGGTCGGGGGTGTGGCTCTGCTGCTGGCGCTCGGCCGCAACGGGATCGTCGGGCAGTGGCTGGACGCCTGGTTCGGGATCACGCTGCCGTTCACCACGGCGGGCGTCGTGGTCGCGGAGGCCTTCGTCGCGATGCCGTTCCTCGTCATCAGCGTCGAGGGCACCCTGCGCGCCGCCGACCCGCGCTTCGAGGAGGCGGCCACCACCCTGGGCGCCTCCCGCTTCACCGCGTTCCGCCGGGTCACCCTGCCCCTGATCGCGCCGGGCATCGCGGCGGGCGCGGTCCTCGCATGGGCCCGTGCGCTCGGCGAGTTCGGCGCGACCATCACCTTCGCGGGCAACTTCCCCGGCCGTACCCAGACCATGCCGCTGGCCGTCTACCTCGCCCTCCAGAACGACCCCGATGCGGCGATCTCCCTCAGCCTGGTCCTGCTGGCGGTGTCGATCGCTGTGCTGGCGGGCTTGCGGGACCGATGGGTGACGGCATCATGACCCCCGACACCATGGCCGCCACCCGCACCGCCCCGCCGGCCCACGCCGCCACACCCGGACCTCGTACGACCGCGTCCGCGTGCGGCGGCTTCGCGGTCGCCGCGCCGGGGCGGCCGCCGCTCCGCTCGACCCCTGGATGTGCACTTCATGACCGACATCGACGACACCACGGACGGGCTCGTCACCGCGGGCGGCGTGCGCGGGGACGGCCTCGACGCCCGGCTCGTCGTCGAGCGCGGTTCCTTCCGCCTCGATGTCGGGCTGAGTGCCGCACCGGGGGACGTCGTCGCGCTCCTCGGTCCCAACGGCGCGGGGAAGACGACGGCCCTGCGGGCGCTCGCCGGCCTCGCCCCGCTCACCGGCGGCCATCTGCGCCTGGACGGCCACGCGCTGGACCGTACGCCGCCGGAGTCACGGCCCGTCGGTGTCGTCTTCCAGGACTACCTGCTCTTCCCGCACCTGTCCGCGCTCGACAACGTGGCCTTCGGCCCGCGCTGTCAGGGCACGCCCAAGGCGGAGGCGCGCGCCCAGGCCGCCGCGTGGCTGGACCGCATGGGGCTCGCCGACCACGCGGGCGCCAAGCCGCGACGCCTCTCCGGCGGCCAGGCGCAGCGCGTCGCCCTGGCCCGCGCCCTGGCCACGCGTCCCCGGCTGCTGCTCCTCGACGAGCCGCTCGCGGCCCTGGACGCCCGCACGCGTCTGGAGGTGCGCGCCCAGCTGCGCCGCCATCTGGCCGAGTTCGAGGCGGTCGCCGTCCTGGTGACGCACGACCCCCTCGACGCCATGGTGCTCGCCGACCGGCTGGTGGTCGTCGAGCACGGGCGGGTGGTCCAGGAGGGCGCCCCCGCCGACATCGCCCGCCATCCGCGTACGGACTACATCGCGCAGTTGGTCGGCCTGAACCTCTACCGGGGGCAGGCCGAGGGCCACACGGTCCGGCTGGACACCGGCCCCGCCATCACCACGACGGAGGATCTGTCGGGCTCGGTCTTCGTGGCCTTCCCGCCGGGCGCCGTCACCCTCTACCGCGACCGCCCCGCCGGCTCCAGCGCCCGCAACCTCTGGAGTTGCCAGGTGACCGGCCTGGAGACCCACGCCGACCAGATCCGCGTGGACCTCGGGGGCGAACTCCCCCTCGCCGCCGATCTCACCACGGCCGCGGCCGCCGAGCTCGGCCTGCAGCCGGGGACACCGGTCTGGGCGACCGTGAAGGCGACGCAGACGCACGCCTACCCGGCCTGAGCAGGCGATTACGGCTACGGTGGGGATCACCAGGGGCCAAAACCCCCCAAACCCCCATATCCTGCGAGGCGTTCCCCATGAGCCTGAGCATTCGCAACCAGCTCCCCGGCACCGTCACGGCCGTCACCCCGGGCGAGGCGATGGCCACCGTCAAGGTCGACCTCTCCAACGGCCAGCACCTCACGTCCGCGATCACCCTGGACGCCGCCGAGGACCTCGGTCTCGCCGCGGGCTCATCCGTACGTGCTCTCGTGAAGTCGACCGAGGTCTCCCTCGCCACCGCGCCGGTCGACCACGTCTCGATCCGCAACCAGCTCCCCGGCAAGATCACCGAGATCTCCACCGGTGGCGCCATGGCCTCCGTGAAGATCGCCTTCGGCGGCGGCGAGCTGACCTCGGCCATCACCAAGGAGTCGGCCACCGACCTCGGCCTGTCCGTCGGCTCCCCCGTCATCGCGCTGATCAAGTCGACCGAGGTGTCGCTCGAGACGGCGTAAGGGAACATACGGAGACGCCTGAGGGCTCCCACCCGGACCGGGTGGGAGCCCTCAGGCATGTCATGCGGGGCGCGCTCAGTCCTCGTACGCGTCCGGCGGCGGGCAGGAACAGACCAGGTTCCGGTCGCCGAAGGCCTGGTCGATACGGCGCACCGGCGGCCAGTACTTGTCGGCGGCCGCGACACCGGCCGGGAAGACGGCCTCCTCACGGCTGTAGGCGTGCGCCCACTCGCCGCCGAGCGCCGCCGCGGTGTGCGGGGCGCCCCGCAGCGGGTTGTCGTCCGCGGGCCACTCGCCGGAGCCGACCTTCTCGATCTCCGCGCGGATGGCGATCATCGCCTCGCAGAACCGGTCCAGCTCGGTCAGGTCCTCGGACTCGGTCGGCTCGATCATCAGCGTGCCGGCCACCGGGAAGGACATCGTCGGCGCGTGGAAGCCGTGGTCGATGAGCCGCTTGGCGACGTCGTCGACGCTCACGCCGGTCGCCTTGGTCAGCGGGCGCAGGTCGATGATGCACTCGTGCGCGACCAGACCGCCGGGGCCGGTGTAGAGCACCGGGTAGTGCGGCTCCAGGCGCTTGGCGATGTAGTTGGCGGAGAGCACGGCCACCTGCGTGGCCCGCTTCAGCCCCTCGCCGCCCATGAGACGGACGTACGCCCAGGAGATCGGCAGGATGCCCGCGGAGCCCCAGGGAGCGGCCGAGATCGGTCCCACACCCGTCTCCGGCCCGGCCTCCGGCTGCAGCCGGTGGTTCGGCAGGTACGGCGCCAGGTGCGACCGTACGGCCACCGGGCCGACGCCCGGACCGCCGCCGCCGTGCGGGATGCAGAACGTCTTGTGCAGGTTCAGGTGGGAGACGTCGCCGCCGAAGTGGCCCGGCTTGGCGAGGCCGACCAGGGCGTTGAGGTTGGCGCCGTCGACGTAGACCTGACCGCCGGCCTCGTGCACCTGGGCGCAGATGTCGGCGACGTGCTCCTCGAACACACCGTGCGTGGACGGGTAGGTGATCATCAGCACGGCGAGCTCGTCGCGGTACTGCTCGATCTTGGCGCGCAGGTCCTCGACGTCGATCTCGCCGTCCTCGGCGGTCTTCACGACGACGACCTTCATGCCCGCCATGACGGCGCTGGCCGCGTTGGTGCCGTGCGCGGAGGACGGGATGAGGCAGACGGTGCGCTGCTCGTCGCCGTTGGCGCGGTGGTAGGCGCGCACGGCGAGCAGACCCGCGAACTCGCCCTGGGAACCGGCGTTCGGCTGGAGCGACACCTTGTCGTACCCGGTGACCTCGGCGAGCCGCTCCTCCAGCTCACGGATGAGCGTGAGGTAGCCCTCGGCCTGCTCGGCGGGCGCGAAGGGGTGCATCTGCCCGAACTCGGACCAGGTGACGGGCTCCATCTCCGTGGTCGCGTTGAGCTTCATGGTGCAGGAGCCCAGCGGGATCATGCCGCGGTCGAGCGCGTAGTCGCGGTCGGCCAGCCTGCGCAGGTAGCGCAGCATCGCGGTCTCGGAGCGGTGCTGGTGGAAGACGGGGTGGGCGAGGTAGTCGTCGGTGCGCAGCTGCGCGTCCGGGAGGGTGTCCTCGGTGACGGCGTCCAGCGCCTCGATGTCGCCCTCGACGCCGAACGCGGCCCAGACGGCCTCCAACGCGGCCCGGTCGGTGGTCTCGTCGCAGGCGACGGACACGTGGTCGGCGTCGACGAGGCGCAGGTTGACGCCGCCCTCACGCGCTGCGGCGACGATCTCGGCGGCCCGGCCCTCGGCCTTGACGGTCAGGGTGTCGAAGTAGGCGCCGTGGACGAGCTCGACGCCGCCCTTGGCGAGCCCGGCGGCCAGGATCGTGGCGTAGCGGTGGGTGCGCCGGGCAATGGCCTTGAGGCCCTCGGGGCCGTGGTAGACGGCGTACATGCCGGCCATGACGGCCAGCAGGACCTGCGCGGTGCAGATGTTGCTGGTCGCCTTCTCCCGGCGGATGTGCTGCTCGCGGGTCTGCAGAGCGAGGCGGTAGGCCTTGTTGCCGTCGGCGTCGACGGAGACGCCGACGAGGCGGCCGGGCAGGCTGCGCGCGAACTTCTCGTGCACGGCCATGTAGCCGGCGTGTGGCCCGCCGAAGCCCATCGGCACACCGAAGCGCTGCGTCGTACCGACGGCGATGTCCGCGCCCAGCTCGCCGGGCGAGGTCAGCAGGGTGAGCGCGAGCAGGTCCGCGGCGACGGTGACGAGCGCGCCGAGCTCGTGCGCCCGGTCGATGACCGGCTTGATGTCGCGTACGGCACCGGAGGCGCCCGGGTACTGGATCAGCACGCCGTTGATCTCGCGCTCGGCGAGCTCGGCCGGGATGCCGTCGCTGAGGTCGGCGACGACGACCTCGACGCCGGTCGGTTCGGCGCGGGTCTGGATGACGGCGACGGTCTGCGGCAGCGCGTCCGCGTCGACCAGGAAGAGGCCCTTCTTGTTCTTGCCCATGCGCCGGGACAGCGCCATGGCCTCGGCGGCCGCGGTGCCCTCGTCGAGGAGGGAGGCACCGGAGGTGGGCAGCCCGGTGAGCTCGGCGACCATCGTCTGGAAGTTCAGCAGGGCTTCCAGACGGCCCTGCGAGATCTCAGGCTGGTACGGCGTGTAGGCCGTGTACCAGGCCGGGTTCTCCATGACGTTGCGCAGGATGACGGGCGGCGTGAAGGTGCCGTAGTACCCGAGGCCGATCATCGAGCCGAGGACCTGGTTGCGGTCGGCGAGGGAGCGCAGCTCGGCGAGCACCTCCGGCTCGGTGCGCGCGCCCGGCAGGTCCAGCGCGTCGGCGTTCTTGATCACATCCGGAACCGCGGCGGCGGTGAGCTCGTCGAGCGACCCGTACCCGACCTGCGCGAGCATCTTGGCCCGCGCCTCCTGGTCGGGTCCGATGTGGCGCTGCTCGAAGGGAATGCCGTGTTCGAGCTCGGTGAGCGGAATGCGAGGGGCGGTCATTGCGGAGGCCTCCTGGTCTGACGCGACCTTCGAGGGGCACCCCGGCGCGGGTACCCCGACGGCCTCCCCCTCTGTCATCTCGACCTGAGAGCTTCACCGGGGGCCCGAGGGCTCCGGCTTTCACCGTCGGTGAGAGCGGAAGCCGTCGACACCCGCCCTGCTTTCCAGAGTGACCTCGTCCGTGCGGTACGTGGGCCTGAGAGATTCCGGGGAGGATTTGCTCCTTCGGCGCCTCCGGCGATGCCCGGAGGACTCTCCCGCACGGGGTCAGCAGCCGCTTGCCAGACTACCAGCGAGCTCAACGCCGGCCGCTTCGAGTGGCCGGGTTGCCGAATGTGCTCTTTCGTAGTGCTGACGGATGGTTCGCCTGCGACCAAGAGGAGGGCCCGTGCAGACCGACATCGATCCGCGCAACCTGATCGGCCGCAAGGCGTTCGACCGCAATGGCACCAAGATCGGCACGATCGACGAGGTGTACCTCGACGACGCCACCGGCGTGCCCGAGTGGGCGGCCATACGGACCGGCCTCTTCTCCCGGGACGCCTTCGTCCCCCTCGAACCGAGCGAGCTGATCGAGGGTGCCCTGCGCGTCCCCTTCGAGCGGGCCCTCATCAAGGACGCCCCCGACTTCGGCGTGGGTCGCCACCTCTCCCCGGAACAGGAACTCCAGCTCTACCACCACTACGGCCTCGACGTGGCCGCACCTCCCTCCGTCCCGGACCACGACTTCGGCAAGCTCGCGGGCACGGACGAGGTCTGAGGCCCCGGCACTTCCTCCGCACCCCCGGCCCCCTCCGGAGTCCTCGACACCAACGGCAGCGGATCCGCCGGTTCGAGCTCCGGATCGGCTGTGCGGAAAGTCCGTACGCGCCCGGGTGCCGAGTCCGGTGTCTCGAAGCGCACGGTGACACGGCCCAAGCCGCTGCCCTGCACCCAGCCGTGCCCGTACGCGCTGTGCCGCACGTCGTGCCCGGCGGCCCAGTGCCGCTCGACGCTCCCCGTCCGCTCCTCGACGGGTTCCACCACGGCCTCCCTGCCGTCCCTGCCTGCCTCGCCTTCCTTGCCCTCCTCGGCTGCCACGTCCGCCCGCTCGCCCGCGGCCTGCGCGAACAGGTCCTCCTGTGTGTAGTCGGCGAGTCCCGAGACGCCCACACCCAGCAGGCGCACTCCCCCCGTCGTGTCCACGGCGTCCAGCAGCCGCGCGACCGCCTCCCGCACCACCGCCGGATCGTCCGTGGGCCCACGGAGCGTCTCCGACCGGGTCAGCGTCGAGAAGTCGTACCGCCGCACCTTGAGCACGATGGTCCGCCCGGACAGCCCGGCCCCGCGCAGTCTTCGCACGCAGCGGTCCGCGAGCCGCTGCACCTCCAGCCCCACACGCACCCGGTCGTGGATGTCCACGTCGTACGTGTCCTCGACCGACACCGACTTGGCCTCGCGCTCGGCCACCACGGGCCGCTCGTCGTGCGCCTGCGCCATGGCGTACAACGCGTGCCCGTGCGCCTTTCCCAGCAGCCGTACGAGCTCGTCCTCGCCCGCCTCGGCGAGTTCGCCGACCGTCGTGATCCCGGCCCGCCGCAGATGGTCGCCGGTCGCCGGCCCCACTCCCGGCAGCGTCCGCACCGACATGGGCGCGAGCAGGGCCCGCTCGGTGCCCGGCTCGATCAGCACCAGTCCGTCGGGCTTGGCCTGCTCCGAGGCGATCTTAGCGAGCATCTTGGACGCGGCGAGCCCCACCGAGCCCGTGAGCCCCGTGACGGCGCGTATGTCCGCGCGCAGCCGCACTCCGGCCAGCCGGGCCGACTCCTCGTCCCGGGCCGCTCCCCCGGCCTCCAGATCCACGAACGCCTCGTCCAGGCTCAGCGGCTCCACCAGCGGCGACAGCTCCCGCAGCAGCGCCATCACCTGCTCGCTGATCGATCGGTAGACCCCGAAGCGGGGCACGAGATAGGCGGCGTTCGGCGCCAGCCGGCGTGCCTGGGCCATGGGCATCGCCGAGTGGACTCCGAAGACCCTGGCCTCGTACGACGCGGTGGCCACCACCCCGCGCGGTCCGAGTCCGCCCACGACGACGGCCTTCCCACGCAGGCTCGGCTTGGACGCCTGCTCCACCGAGGCGAAGAAGGCATCCATGTCGAGATGCAGGATCGTGGGCGCGTTTCTCACAACTCCGATGCTGCACCACGCCACTGACAATGCCCCGCGCGCGGCACACGGCACGCGCGCGGCGGCCCGTCACACCGGAGGGCTGCTGTTCACGTTCACCGGAGGGCTACTGCTCAGACGGCCCGGTTGCGGCGCCGCGCAAGCTCGTCCGCGGGGTTGCGCCCGACGAGGGTCTCCCCGGTGTCGATGCGCTCCCCGTGCAACTGGGACAGCGCGTTCTCCACGTCCCGCCAGACCACGCCCACCGCGATCCCGAAGATGCCCTGGCCGCCCTGCAGCAAAGCGTGGACCTCGTCGGGCGAGGTGCACTCGTAGACCGTGGCGCCGTCGCTCATCAGCGTCATGCGCTCCAGATCGCTGAAGCCGCGTTCGCGCAGATGCTGGACGGCGGTGCGGATGTTCTGCAGGGACACCCCGGTGTCCAGGAAGCGCTTGACGATCTTCAGGACGACGACGTCCCTGAAGCTGTACAGACGCTGCGTACCCGACCCGTAGGCGGGCCGCACACTCGGCTCGACGAGGCCCGTGCGGGCCCAGTAGTCGAGCTGCCGGTAGGTGATGCCGGCCGCCGCGCAGGCCGTGGGCCCGCGGTAGCCGATCTGTTCGGATGCCATGGACGCATCCCCTCCGCTGCTCGGCACGACCGTCGGCCGCTGCGGAGCGTGATCGGTCGCGCTGCCGGGATGGGCGTACCCCCCGTTCGAGCGGAGCCGAGAGCTTGAGGGAGGGTACGGGCCGCTCTCCCCGAAACCGGGGGCACCCCCACCCGTACCGTCGCCGCTGCTTCTCACGCCGACCTCCGTCCTTGACCTGCTTCTCGACGGTAGGCAGTCACCAGGGGTGCGTCAACGATCGCCACACTCGCCACGCCGAGTGATAATCACCCTAGGAGTGGTTTTCCGTGCCCCACCGCGGGGAAAGGCTAGCCGAATGCTCTCGTGGAGAGCCGTAGGACGCTCTCACTGGCCGCTGGCATTTGCCGCACTCCGTTCCGTCACAGGCCGGACCGACCCGGCACGGACCTCTCGTCCGCCGGGCCGTCCGCGCGTCTCACTGACTGCTGGTGCCGAAGTCCTCGGGCGAGATCTGGTCGAGGAACTCGCGGAACTTCTCCACCTCGTCCTCTTGCTCATCCGGAATCGCGATGCCCGCGTCGTCGAGCACCGTGTCACTGCCGTAGATCGGCGTTCCGGTGCGCAGGGCCAGCGCTATGGCATCGGACGGACGGGCACTCACCTCGACCCCGCTGGCGAACACCAGCTCGGCGTAGAAGACGCCCTCACGCAGGTCTGTGATGCGCACCTCGGTGAGCTCCTGCCCGACGGCCTCCAGCACGTCCTTGAAGAGGTCGTGGGTCAGCGGTCGTGCGGGGGCCATGCCCTGCTGGGCAAAGGCGATCGCCGTCGCCTCCCCGGGGCCGATCCAGATGGGGAGGTACCGGTCGCCTCCCACTTCACGCAGGAGCACGATCGGTTGGTTGGAGGGCATTTCGACCCGGACACCTACGACATCGAGCTCGTTCACACAGCAACCCTAGGCCGTGCTCGGGACGTTTGGGTAGTCGGGCAGGGAACGGGTGGCCGATCCGGCCCCCGTCACACCCGTCCCGTTCAGGGCAGGCGCACGCCGAGCGCGGTCTTCACCAGGGCCGCGTGGAGCTCGACGGTCAAGGCGGCCAGTTCCTTCGTACGGTCCTGGGCATGGGCCCTGGTCTGCGGATTGCGGTGGCGCTTCAGGGGGGCCACCACCTGGTCGACGAGCCCGGCCTCGCGGTCCGCTGCCGCCTTCATCACCCGAAGGTGGCGCGGTTCGATCCCGAACCGCCCGAGCGCGGTCACGAGCGAGGCCACGGTGACCGCCTCGGCGTCGTACGCCCCGCTCTCCAGCGGAGCGATGAGCCCGTACGACTCCCACTCGTCGAGGGCGCTCTCCTCGATCTCGGCGGCCGCCAGCAGCTCCTCCCGCCCGATCCGGGCCGCCGTGGGCACCTCCGGCGGCTCGGCGGCGGCCCGGCCGTCGCGCTGACGCCCCACGGCCGGCAGCTGTACGGCCTCACCGCGCTCCACGGCGTCGAGGTGCTCGCGGATCACCTTGAGCGGCAGATAGTGGTCCCGCTGCATCCTCAGGACGTGACCGAGGCGCTCGACGTCGCCGGCGCTGAACTTGCGATACCCCGAGGGGGCTCGCTGCGGCTCGATGAGCCCCTCCGACTCCAGGAAGCGGATCTTGGAGATGGTGACCTCGGGGAACTCGCCGCGCAGCACGTTCAGCACCGTGCCGATACTCATCAGCCCACTGTCCCTGGCGGCGGTACCGTTCCCGGCACCGCCGCTCGGTGTTTGAAGCATGGACCTTCCCTGGTGTCCCCTCGGACGGAGTCCGGGGGGTCAGATGCCCTGCCGGCTCGCGTAGAAGACCAGCCGGTACTTGCCGATCTGCACCTCGTCACCGTTCGACAGAGCGACCTGGTCGATCCGCTCGCGGTTGACGTACGTGCCGTTCAGACTGCCCACGTCGGCCACGGTGAACGAGCCGTCCTCGTGACGCCGGAACTCCACGTGGCTTCGCGAGACAGTCACGTCGTCCAGGAAGATGTCGCTCTGCGGATGACGCCCGGCCGTGGTCAGATCGCCGTCCAGCAGGAAGCGGCTGCCGGAGTTCGGTCCGCGGCGGACCACCAGCAGCGCCGAGCCCAGCGGCAGCGCGTCGACGGCGGCCTGCGCCTCGGGGGACAGCATCGGCGCCGCCGTCTGGCCGGTCACCTCGGAGTCGTAGGCCTCGATCCCGGAGATGGAGATCGTGGACGTCGTCTCGGACGGACGCTCCGCGCCCGCACCGGCACGCAGCGGCGCACCACAGTTGGAACAGAAGCGGGCGTTCTCCGCGTTGCGGTTGCCGCACCTTGTACACACCAGGGCCGACATGGACGGATCCTCCTGCCGCGGCTGCCCCGCCGGGGCATTGGACGCGTACGGGTCGGAGCCAAACCCTCCACCCGCACTTGAGGTTGACGGTTGCCCGAAACCTATGCCGCCGGACTGGGCAGGGTCAACAGACGGCGCGCCCTGACCTCCCGAAATGCCACCGCCCGGACGAGCGACCTCGTCACGGAACAGCGGGCGCCGACCCTCTGCGTCGGGCTGTGCGCCATGACGAGCGGTGGCGTTGTCGCCGTCCTCTCGCGCGCTCTTGCCGAACAACTTCCCAAACAACTTCACGGGCGATTCCCCTTGACCGAAACAGACCCGCCCGTGGGGCAGGACGAACCCTGATTCCATACACCGGCCGACCCGGACATCCTCACAACGTCCGTATCCACCAGACAGTTTCCACCACGCACCACCTCTTCGGTGCGCCGACCCCCCGCAACCTCATGCCCCTCCAGGACGCCCCTCATGCACCGCCGGTTCACTGCGAGGACGATCGAGCGTAGTCAGGCTGCTTCGCCCGTCGCAAGGCCTCAATGACGATCTTGGTAGAACCGTCGACGGTCACGGTGGCCTGCTCCTTCTCAAGAGTCTGCACCACACCTCCAGGGATGTTGAGCGCCGGTTCGAGGTCCTGCGGCTTGCCGATGACCTTGAAACGATAGGGAGCCCTGATCTTGTTCCCGTCGACGCTCACGCTGTGGCCCGAGTCCGTCAGGTACGTACCTGCGACGACCCGTACGCCGTTCACCTGGATCGCCTCCGCACCGGCGGCGCGCAGTTCCTGGATCGCGTCGAGCAGCATGTCCGCCCGGACTCTCCCCTTCGTGTCGTCGATCGTCATGGTGATGCCGGGCCCCTGAGCGGCCACGGTGCCCGCCAGAATGCCGAGTTGCCTCTCCTTCTCGGCCGTCTGCTTGCGGGCCTCGGCGGCCTGGTCGGAGCTGCTCTTCAGCTCCTGACTCTGCTTTTCGAGCCCCTGCTTCTCATCCTCAAGACGCTGAGTACGGTCGTCGAGTTCATCGAGGATACGGACAAGATCCTCCTGACGGGCGCCGCGCAGCGCGCTGTCGCTGTCGCTGTTCGACGCCACCTGCACGGCCAGGCCGAATCCGAGGCCGAACAGCAGCAGGGCGACGATGAGTTGGGCCCGGGTGACCCGCGGCGGCCACAGTCCCTTGGCCAGCCGCTGGCGGCCGGTCAGCGCGGACTCGGGCTCATCCGTGGGCGTCGGCGTCGGCTCTGGCGCGGGTTCTGCCTTGTGCCCGTGCTTGTGCTCGGGCTTGTGCTGTCTGTGGTCGGGCTTGTGCTCGGGCTTCCGCTCGGGCGCGCGCTCGGAATCCTGCTCGGCCTCGGGAGCCGACGGGCGCACCTCGGCAGGGAGTTCCCTGCGCAGGTTGGTCTCCGACCGTTCGTTCTCCGGCTGCTTGCTCTCCGACCGCTCGTTCTCCGGTCGCTCGCTCCCCGGCTGCTCGTTCTCGTACCGCTCGTTCTCCGGCTGCTCTTTCTCCGGCCGCTCGTCCTCGTTGCTCATGGATCTCACGCCCGGAACACGTGCCGGCGGATCGCCGCGGCGTTGGAGAAGATGCGGATACCGAGCACCACCACGACGCCCGTGGACAGTTGCGCCCCCACGCCCAACTTGTCGCCCAGGAACACGATGAGGGCGGCCACGACGACGTTCGACAGGAACGAGACCACGAAGACCTTGTCGTCGAATATGCCGTCGAGCATGGCCCGCAGGCCGCCGAAGACGGCGTCGAGCGCCGCGACGACGGCGATCGGCAGATACGGCTCGACGACCGCGGGAACCTCAGGCCGGACCAACAGGCCGGCCACGACTCCCACGACGAGGCCCAGTACGGCGATCACGATGTGCCCTTCTCAGTGCTCGGTTGTGCTGTACGTACGATCACACTCGGTGCGGCGGGCAGCCGGAGGTCGCTCTCCGTGGAGATGGCGGTCCGGATCCCGTAGTTGTCCTCAAGGGCGTGCAGATACAGCCCGTCGGCGCTGTTCTGGAACCTGGTGCTCAACCTGCCCCCGTCCCCCACCGCAAGCACCGTGTACGGCGGCACCAGCGGCTTGTTGTCGACCAGTATCGCGTCACCCGCGGCCCTGATCGCCGACAGGGCGGTCAGCCGTTGCCCGTTGATGGAGACGGCCTCGGCCCCCGAAGCCCACAGCCCGTTCACGACCCGCTGCATGTCACGGTCGCGTACCCGGCCGTTGTCGGAGAAATCGGCGGTCTCCCGGGGGTTGGTGCCGTCGCCGCCCGTGGTGGCTTCCTTCGCGTCGTTCACGACGAGCTTCACACCGGGGCCGTGCACCGCCGTCGCGCCGGACAGGACGCCCACCAGATCCGCCGCCCGCTCGCTGCCGCCGCTCTTCTTCAGCGCCGCCCGCTGGCGGGCGCCGACATCGTTGCGCAGCTTGTCGACGCTGCCCTCCAGACGATCCGCCGACGCCGTCTCGCGGTCGATGCGGTCGATGAGCTCCTGCCGCTCCTTGGCCACTCCAGGGGCCGCCACGCGCGCCTGTGCCGCCCCGACGGTCACGACGAGCCCCGCGAGCACCAGACCGGAGGCCAGGCCGAGCTTCGCCCGGAGGGTCTTCGGCATGCCGCCCTCGCCCTGGGTCTTCTTCCGGGCGGCCTCGGCGTACCCGTCATCCAGGCTGTGATCCATGACATTGGTGATCAACGACATGGAGGCGTCCAAGCGCGGGAGCCGCGAGGGTGTGCTCCAAACGGGGGGTTGCTGCGGCATGTCGCACATCGTCGCACGTCGCCGTCAGTCGCTCCGAACGGCCCCTGTCACGTGCCGGACAGGCCCCCTTGGGGGCACTTGTCCGGCACGCGCGCGTGCAGGGGGTTTTACCGTCCGGCGCTGTCCACGACCTCCGCCCATTCGTCCAGCAACGCCTGTGCGGAGGCGTCGTCCGGCCCCTCCGCCCACAGGTGAGTGACCGCCTCGGCCGGGTCGGGCAACACCATCACCCAGCGACCGTCGGCCTCCACGACCCGCACACCGTCCGTCGTGTCCACGAAACGGTCCCCGGCGGCCTCGACGACCCGGCGCATCACAAGCCCCTTGACCGCCCAGGGAGTCGCCAGGTCACGCTTGAGGACATGCGCCCGCGGGATCCGGGCGTCGATCTGGCTCAGAGTGAGCTGCGTGCGCGCCACCAGCCCGATCAGCCGTACGAAAGCGGCCGTACCGTCGAAGACGCTGCTGAACTCCGGGACGATGAATCCGCCCTTGCCGTCGCCCCCGAAGATGGTCCCTTCCTCCTGCCCCACGCGCGTGAGGTCGTCGGGAGAGGTTGTGGTCCACTCGACCTGGGTGCCGTGATAGGCGGCGACCTGCTCGGCGATCCTGGTCGTCGTCACCGGCAGCGCGACCCGTCCGCTGCGCCGCTCGGCCGCCACCAGGTCCAGCATCACGAGCAGCGCCCGGTCGTCCTCGATGATGCGGCCCTTCTCGTCCACCAGGGACAGCCGCTCACCCACCGGGTCGAACCGCACACCGAAGGCGGCCCTGGACGACGCCACGATCTCGCCGAGGCGCAACAGCCCCGACCTCCGCATGTCGGCCGTCTCGGTCGGCCTGGACTCGTCCAGACCGGGATTGATGGTCAGCGAGTCCACGCCGAGCTTTCCGAGCAGGCTGGGCAGGACGAGCCCCGCACTGCCGTTGGACGCGTCCACGACCACCCTGAGCCCCGACTCGGCTATCCCGGTCGTGTCGACGTTCCGCAGCAGCGACCCGGCGTACGAGTCGTAGACGCTGGACGGGAAGTACAGGTCGCCGATCTCCCCGGGGAACGCGCGCCGGTACTCCTGCCGCGCGAACACCCGGTCCAGCTTTCGCTGGCTCGCCTGCGAGAGGTCGGCGCCCTGCCCGTCGAAGAACATGATGTCGACGGAGTCAGGCACGCCCGGGGAGGTCCGGATCATGATCCCGCCGGCACTGCCCCGCGCGGTCTGCTGCCGAGCCACGGGCAGCGGTACGTTCTCCAGGTCTCGTACGTCGATGGCGCTGGCCTGCAGCGCGGAGATGACCGCCCGCTTCAGCGCACGGGCACCACGGGAGTGGTCGCGGGCCGTGGTGACGGTCGAACCCTTCTTGAGGGTGGTCGCGTAGGCGCCGGCCAACCGCACGGCGAGCTCGGGCGTGATCTCCACGTTCAGGATGCCGGTCACCCCACGGGCGCCGAACAGGTGCGCCTGCCCTCTGGACTCCCAGATGACCGAGGTGTTGACGAAGGCGCCGGCCTCGATGGTCTTGAACGGATAGACCCGCACATTGCCCTGGACGATCGATTCCTCGCCGATCAGACACTCGTCACCGATGACGGCGCCGTCCTCGATCCGAGCCGCGCGCATGATGTCGGTGTTCTTACCGACCACACAGCCTCGCAGATTGCTGTGCTGTCCTATGTACACGTTGTCGTGTACGACGGCCCTGTCCAGGAACGCACCGCTCTTGACGACGACGTTGGACCCGACGACGGAGTACTCCCGGATCTCGGCGTCGGCCTCGACCTTGGCGTAGTCGCCGACGTAGAGCGGCCCGCGGAGAACGGCATCGGGATGTACCTCGGCACCCTCCGCCACCCACACGCCCGGCGATATCTCGAATCCGTCGATCTCGACATCGACCTTGCCTTCGAGGACATCGGCCTGAGCCTTCACATACGACTCGTGCGTACCGACGTCTTCCCAGTAGCCCTCCGCGACATAGCCGTAGATCGGCTTGCCTTCCTTCATCAACTGAGGAAAGACGTCGCCGGACCAGTCGACGGGTACGTCCGGGTCCACGTAGTCGAAGACCTCGGGCTCCATGACGTAGATGCCCGTGTTCACGGTGTCGGAGAAGACCTGCCCCCAGGTCGGCTTCTCGAGGAAACGCTCGACCTTGCCGTCCTCGTCGACGATGGTGATGCCGAACTCCAGCGGATTGGGCACACGCGTCAGACAGACCGTGACCAGCGCGCCCTTTTCCTTGTGGAAATTGATCAGCTCGGTGAGGTCGAAGTCGGTCAGGGCATCACCGGAGATGACGAGGAAGGCATCGTCCTTCAATGCCTCCTCGGCGTTCTTGACGCTTCCGGCGGTACCGAGTGGCTTCTCCTCGTTGGCATACGTGAGCTCCATACCGAGCTCCTCGCCGTCACCGAAGTAGTTCTTGACGAGCGAGGCCAAGAACTGCACGGTTACGACGGTCTCAGTGAGCCCATGCCTTTTGAGCAACCGCAGCACATGCTCCATGATCGGGCGGTTCACCACTGGCAGGAGCGGCTTGGGCATGCTCGAGGTCATGGGGCGAAGGCGAGTGCCTTCACCACCGGCCATCACGACGGCCTTCATGTCGGAAGCGTCCTCCTCCAAGAGACGACGGTCTAGCCGACTTCACCCGTCAAGATTGTCCCGCACTTTTCCGTCGAGGGCCATCGAGCCGCTACGTAGGGGCAATCGCCGAGCTCAATCGGCCATGGCGTCCGCACGGACCAGACGGCGGACTTGAACCACGTAGAGCAGTCCTGCCCACCAGTACAGCGTTGTACCCCAACCGGCGAACGCCCATCCGAAAATGGCAGCGAGTGACGCGATCCATCCGCTTCCGTCACTGAGCAGGAGGAGCGGGAAGGCGTACATGAGATTGAAGGTCGCGGCCTTCCCCAGGAAGTTCACCTGCGGCGGAGGATAGCCATGCCGCCTGAGGATGCCCACCATCACCAGCAGGAGCAGCTCCCGCGCCAGCAGTACAGCCGTCAACCAGACAGGCAGGATCTCGCGCCAGGTGAGACCGACCAGGGTCGAGAGAATGTACAACCGGTCAGCGGCCGGATCGAGGAGCCGGCCGAGGCTGCTGATCTGGTTCCAGCGTCGCGCGAGCTTGCCGTCCAGGTAGTCGCTGATCCCGCTCAACGCGAGCACCAGCAGCGCCCAACCGTCGCTCTTGGGGCCCCCGAACACCGGCCTGAGGATCAACCACAGGAAGAGCGGCACGCCAACGAGACGAGCCATGCTGAGAATGTTCGGGATCGTGAGGACCCGGTCCGTCTGGACACGAGTCTCCTGCACCTCCACCCGGGGGCCTCCTGTGGGAAACGAGCCAACTATGCTCACTGACCTTACCTCAACGCAAAAAAAGCTCTGGCTCTTGGGCAGTAATGCCCAAGAGCCAGAGCTCTAAAAGGAGTTCGGCGGCGTCCTACTCTCCCACAGGGTCCCCCCTGCAGTACCATCGGCGCTGTGAGGCTTAGCTTCCGGGTTCGGAATGTAACCGGGCGTTTCCCTCACGCTATGACCACCGAAACACTATGAAACTGTCAACCGCACCACGCTCTGTGACAAACGTGGGGTTGTTCGTGGTTTCAGAACCAACACAGTGGACGCGAGCAACTGAGGACAAGCCCTCGGCCTATTAGTACCAGTCAACTCCACCCGTTACCGGGCTTCCATATCTGGCCTATCAACC